>CAYNNP010000026.1:20195-44413 GCA_964398215.1 uncultured Pirellulaceae bacterium
CTTGAACTCATGCAGTACAGCAGGAGTACCTGGCGTCACCTCTTGCGCGGGCCGTGTGAAATCTCCCTTTATGAATACCGTTGTTTTTCGCGGTGATGATCGCTCACGAAGCACCATCGTTGTCGGTGCACCATTGAGCTTGCTCTGCGTATCGGTGTACTCGTCCTTAAGTGTAGAAAACTCTGTGGGCTTTTCTAACGGGGCCTGAACATACAGATCCAGTCGTTGAGCAAATTTACGTTTCTTTCGGTCGACTCCCAGTGCCTTGCGTGTTGACGACGGCAGCTTCTTTTTTGCGGCATCGTCCAAGTCGTCTTCCCAAGCGAATACGGCATCGTTTTGTTTCGTGATCAAATCATTGATTTGTGTTTCTAACTTTTTTGATGTTTGCTTTAACTTCGCTGGATCGACGCCAGGATCATAGATCTTGATCGTCGGTTCCTCTTGATTATTCAAGAATGCAAACAGTTGATAGAACTCTTCCTGTTTGATCGGATCGAATTTGTGGTCATGGCACTGGGCACATCCAATCGTTAGGCCCAGCCAAACGGTACCGGTCGTCGCCACTCGGTCAAAGATGCTATCGATGCGGTACTGCTCGCGATCGATACCGCCTTCTTGGTTGATCTGGGTATTGCGATGAAAGCCGGTCGCGACTTGCTGTTGGGTTGTTGCATCTTTTAAAAGATCACCAGCCAATTGTTCGATTGTGAATTGATCAAACGGCATATCATCATTCAGCGCCGTTAAGACCCAATCGCGGTACTTCCAAATCGACCGCGGCGAATCGACGGAGTAACCGTTGCTGTCTCCATAACGAGCCTGATCGAGCCACCATCGCCCCCAACGCTCGCCGTAGTGGGGACTGTGTAGTAGGCGGTCGATCAACGATTTCCAAGCGTCTGCAGGTTCCAATCGATATTGCGTTTTGAAGGCGTCGATCTCTGCGAGCGATGGCGGCAATCCAATCAGATCCAAGCTCGCGCGGCGGATCAGCGTTTCGGGCGAAGCCAGCGGTGACGGTTGAATCTTGTTTTCGGTCAGCCGATTTTGAATGAACCTGTCGATCGGATGCTGCACACCAGCGACTTTGGGTGGAACAAGATTCTTGGGCCGCTCAAAGGACCAGTGCTTGGTGTATTTGGCGCCTTGGTCAATCCATGTTCTGAGCACTTGTTTTTGGTTTGACGTCAGATTCTTTCCAGAGTCTGGCGGCGGCATCTGTTCATCTTTGTCGCCAGAAAAAATTCGGGCGATCACCGAACTGTCATCCGGTTTGCCAGGGACGACCGCTTCCGATTCGATGGCGGCGTCACGATCATCCAATCGCAAATCGGCTTCGCGCGCAGCCTCATCAAACCCGTGGCATGCGTAACAGTTCTCGGCCAGAATCGGTAGCACATCCCGATTGAAATCCAACTCTGCTGCGAATGATCTTGGCGCTGCCAACGAAGTGCAAAGCATTGTCGCGGCAACAATCAGGCGCAGCCTGCGGCGGAACGACACTCTTGAACTACACAAGCTCATTTTGCAGCATCTCCACTCTGCTGCTTTTGCTTTCGCTGTTTGCGTTTGGCTTTCTTTTCCTCAACCGGCGGTGTTAAACCATCATCGGGTTGGTTCCACAACCGCCACGGATCGTCTAGCCGGCGCATCTCAGCCAACAACAGAGCCTCCATTTCCGCAAGTTTATCCTTGTACTCTGGCGCTTCGGCAAGATCTCGAAAACGATCATCCTCCTTGCCGTGTTCACTCAGCCATTCGTTTGGATTGTCTGCCAAATTGAATAACTGCGTTTCGCGAACTTTGCCATCCAGCACATCGTACTTGATAAGCTTCCAATCTCCTTTCTTGACACATCGCATGCCCGGCTTGGTTCCACCGTTATAGACGCCGTAAAGCACATCGCGAACGGTTGTTGCTTGTCCCATCAAGATCGACTTGAAGCTCTTGCCTTCTACATGTTTCGGAGCATCCACGCCGGCAAGATCGCAAATCGTGGGCAACGAATCTAGCAAGTAGACATTGCCTTCGGCACGACTACCAGCTTTGATTCCTGGGCCGCGGACGATGTAGGGAACTCGCCAAGTATGTTGATACAGATTCTGTTTTCCTTGCAGTCCATGTCGGCCGATCGCCATACCGTGATCGGAGGTGTAAACGATGTAAGTGTTATCCAGTTCACCCATCGATTGGAGTTTGCGAAGCACTTTGCCGATTTGAATGTCAATGTTTTCGTTGCAAGCGAATTCGCGTCCCAGTTCATTGCGAATGGTTTGTCCATCGCGTTTTTCCCAAACACCTTTAACAGAGACTTCATCGCGCAGGTTTGGGTGTCCGTGGTGAAAGGGATGCTTCGGCAGATAGTTCACTGGCAGCGGTGGTTGTCGATCGTTGGCACTTGGAAGGATTGATCGATCGGTATGATTGACCGCGCCATACTTCTTTAGCAATTCCGGAGTGCCATCACGTGTATCGTGTGGATGCGAAAATCCAAAATAGATCAAGAATGGATTGTCGTCATCCGAAGATTCGCGTTCGTTCAAGTAATCCAGAACTTGCTGGCCGTGCCACACGCTGCCGGTCTCATCCGTACCGCCGCGTTTGGTGGCATCTCGCACGACTTTGAATTGCCCGTTCGCGCCAGCGTAGCTATTGCCGCGTTTGCAAGTACGCATCGTGTCGTAACCGGCGGCATTGAAAACTGCTGCCATTGCGTATTGTTCGTAATTGGGCGGACACGTTTTCTTGCCGGGCCCATGTGGCAAGTGCCATACGGTTCGTCCTGTCATCACCATGTGTCGACTAGGCGTGCAAACCGCGCCGACATAGGCACCCATGTGATACGCGCCGTCGAATGTCATTCCTTCCGCCGCTAAGCGATTGATATTCGGAGTGTCGCAAATCGAATTTGGATCATAAACCTTTAAGTCGAAGGGCGATTGATCGTCAACGATGATGAACAAAATATTAGGGCGCTCATCTGTCGCACTTGATATCGAATGGCTAATGCAAGCGAAAAGAAAAACGGCAAGCAGACCGGAACGCATGAGCTTTCTCGTCTATTGTGGGGTGGGGCGGTGAGACCCATATTAACCAGATTTTCCCTTGCCGTCAGATAACGTTGGATGATGCCACCGATCTCCTGTTCTGGGTGCAATTTCTTTGCTGTGAAGCTGGTGCCCGGATACCAGTTTTGACAAGCTTCGCTAAACTGTCGGCCAAGAATGGTAAATCGCCGTTCGCCCCATTTCTCAATTGAATCCAACAGGCCAAATGAAAGTAGCAACCTTCGAGACCACCAAAGGCACGATCCGTATTGAACTATTTGACGACAAGACTCCCAGAACGGTCGGCAACTTTGAAGAACTCTGCGAAAAGAAATATTACGACGGAATTAAGTTTCACCGCGTTGTTTCCGACTTCATGGTCCAAGGCGGCTGTCCAGACGGAAATGGCACCGGCGGGCCAGGTTATTCCTTTGACGATGAATTCCACCCGGATCTCAAGCATGATAGTCCTGGTACCCTGTCGATGGCGAACCGCGGCCCGAACACAAATGGCTCACAATTTTTTATCACTCACCTCGCCACACCGCACTTGGACGGTAAGCACAGTGTGTTTGGGCGCGTGGTCGATGGCCAAGATGTTGTTGACGCGATCGAAGTAGATGACGTCATGACCACTGTTCGTGTCACCGAAGAGTAGATCGTAGACCAGCAAGTCACGAGGTTTAAAATGCGAACGCAAGGACGCGGGTACACAAGTACGCGAAAGGCAATGCTAGACGCTGCGCGTACAACGCTGGTTCTGATTTGCCTGTTTTCATCAACTGCGATTGGGCAAGACGATCCAGCAGGCGATGACCCGGCGGCAACGGAAGACAAAGTCGAAGTTGCGGACAAAGTCGAGGTCATTCCCGAGAATAGCGATGGCCGTATCGCGCTGCGCATCCAAGATATCTTGGAAGCCACCGGTTGGTTTCGCAAAGCCGATGTTGAAGTCCGCGAGGGCGTTGTGTTTTTGACCGGAATGACGGATCAAGATTCGCATCGCGATTGGGCCGAGCAAACGGCGATGCGAACATCAGATGTGGTAGCAGTCGTGAACCGAATTACGGTTACCGAAAAGCCTCTGTTCGATTTGAAGCCAGCCGCAGATTCGCTTTACGCAATGCTCCGCGAATTGGTTACCTCGCTGCCTCGCGTGTTGGTCGCAATTGTGATCGTGGTGGCTTCTTATTTCTTGGCGCGTTTGGCAGCAACAATCACACGGCGTCTCTACACGCCTGAAAACGAAAGTCGCCTGCTGCGCCAAATCGTGGCGACTGTCGTCGGCGTTATCGTATTCCTGATTGGGCTGCATATTGCACTCCGCGCGTCCGGACTGACTCGTTTGGCAACCACGCTTCTGGGCGGTACAGGATTGATTGGCTTGGCGATCGGATTTGCTTTTCGCGACATTGCTGAGAATTTTCTTTCCAGTATTTTGCTCAGTCTCAGCCGGCCGTTTGGCGTTGGCGATTTAATTGAAGTCGACGGCACCGTTGGTTACGTGCGACGAGTAACCATTCGCGCCACGATCCTGGCAACTTTCGAGGGCAACCAAGTTCAAATTCCCAATAGTGTTGTTTACAAAGGAAAGGTCACGAACTTTACAGCCACGCCGCTCCGCCGTCGAGATTTTACAATTGGTATCGGCTTTGATGACTCGGCCCAACAAGCACAAGAATTGGTCATGGAAATTTTGACCAATCATGAAGCCGTTGAATCGGAGCCAGAGCCAGCGGTCCTGGTTACTTCGCTGGGGTCTTCGACCGTCAATCTGCAAGCACTGTACTGGTTCAATCAGAAGAAACATTCGGGCGGCAAAGTCAACAGCGTCTTGATTCGGCGCGTAAAACAAACGTTGCAAGACGCCGGGATTACGATGCCAGACGAAGCCCGGGAATTGGTCTTTCCAACGGAAGTGCCTGTCCGCATGATCGAACAGCGTTCCGGCGACGCCGCGCTACTGAAGAAACATCGTCGGCGCAAACGCGACGATAGTGTCGATTCTATCGGAGAAGGCGATCTGCACAGCGAGGCGCAAGACGTCAATCAAGTGCTGGGCGAACAAGACGGCGAGCAAGACAATCTGCTGGAACAAGAAGTAGCTCCCAGCGAATGACATAGGACGAAAATTTGGTGCCTATGTGGTGTTGATTTGCTGAGCCGACGGCGCTAGATAGCCGCGGGCGTTGTGGTGATGACGCAACCCTTCGAGGCCCGTGGCTAGCGCCAGCGGCTCACAAAAATATGCCACCCAAATAAATCAATAAGGTGCCGAGAGTGATTGGCCATTTTCGCGTGGGCCAAGACTCAGAATATAAGGCACCGCATTTTTTGCCCAGCTCTCGGGTGACGGATAGTCGTTTGCTGCAACGCCAAAGGCGGCTTGCAACATGTCTGTGTTGATCATTCCCGGATTCAGCGCGATGGATGCAAGGCCTGCAGGCAATTCCTGAGCAAATGCGCTGCTCAAACCCTCGATGGCGTACTTGGACGCGCAGTAGGGAGCAACCTCTGCTGATGTTGACCGTCCCCACCCGGAACTGAAATTCACAAAAACCCCGCTGCCACGTTGGATCATCGCAGGTGCAAAGCTGCGAATCCCATTGGCGACGCCTTTGACATTAATATCGATCAGCTTGGAAAAGTCGCCAGCCGATATTTCCCAGAGTGGCGCGTTGGGATTGATGATCGCGGCGTTGTTGATCAAGTAGTCAGGCGGGCCAAGATCGTTGATGACTTGCTGGGAAAAATGCTCCACTTGAATTTCGTCCGTCACATCGATTTGGCGAAAAATGTGCTTGGGACCAAACTCGTCTCGCAAGTCCTTGATGGCGTCTGGATTCCTTCCGCAAGCCGCCACAACTGCGCCGTTGGCAATGAACTCGCCGACCATCGCCCGGCCCAGGCCGCGCGTGCCGCCTGTGATACAAATCACTTGTGCGGAGTTAGTTGTCTTCATTGAGATTGTCCTGGGAACGCGAAATTGAAATCCATTGATTCAAACATCAGATTTGCATTGGCAAAACTGCCTGATCGGCAATTGATCGCTTTTTCTTGTTAGTCGATCATGTGTGCAAGTGATTTTTCTGCAAACTCTGGATTCTGTCAGAGGGTATCATGAAAGCTGATTCACTACGATTCGTTGGAGCACACAATGCGACTCGCACTGCCGATTTTGATTCTGATTTTCTTGCCATTCTATGGCTGCAAGAAAGGGGAGCCGGTTGAACTGGATTACTCGTACGACGTACTGCAAACTTGGGATCACAATGGCAGCCAGTTCATTCAGTTCGAATCAGTGTTTTGGGAACCGGACGACACTAAGTCACTTCAGAAAATCATTACGGATGATCAAGAGGCCAGTGGTCGAACTGTCTTGGAAATTGGAACGGGCACCGGCTTGGTCTCTGTTTTGTGTTTGCAAAGTGGTGCGGACAAAGTTGTCGCGACCGATATCAATCCAGCGGCGGTGGCAAATGCAATTTACAATGTTGCGATGTTGGCAGACGACAATCTATTTGAAGCTCGCCAAGTCAGCAAAGACGACCCTAGTGCGTATAGTGTTCTGAAACCGAACGAGAAATTTGACCTGATCGTTTCTAATCCTCCCTGGGAAGACGGAACTGTCAAACGCCCTGCCGACCACGCGTACTATGACCCCGGTTTTAAATTGATGGATTCTATCCTCGATGGATTGCCGGATCGATTGAATGTCGGAGGCCGATGCTTGTTGGCATACGGGTACTTGCCCGCTGTCGTTCGGTTGCAGGCCGAGGCGAAGAAGCGTGGTTACGATGTGAAGATACTAGATGATCGCTCGCTCGATTCTCTTGCATCCGAATTTTTGCCTGGGATTCTGACTGAAATCCGCGTGCCACTGGGCTACAAGAAAAAGTCCGTTGAAAAAGCGATCCCTTAGGCAGGACCTGCGATGGCGATCAATGAGCATGACCGTGAAGACCTTTTGCGCGATGGGCGGATGATGCCGCTTCGTGGCGAAATAACCACCGGCGATTCCAACGTCTTGTTGGTGGGATTTCGATCGCGTGGTCAGTTCAGTGTTTACGACGGAGCGGATCGCGTTTTTCAATTCGATCAGCACAGACTGTTAAGACGTGTGTACTTCGATGGCCAGCGTATAGCGGCTGAATCCGGGCGTTTGGTCAGTCTGCAACGCGAATCCAAAGGCGGCCGAGTTCAATTTTCCCGGCATGAGATCACCGCACAGCAAGCCACCGAAATTCAGCAGGCGGTGAGCAAAACTCTGAGCGACTTACGCGAACTAGTTGATGATGATCGATGGCGAATTGTTGGCACGCAGCGTAGCGATTTTAAGTCGCTGGTATTGGAGGCGATTGCCGCTGCAACCGATACGGGAATCAAGATTGCGGGTGCTGCAAACGCCTGACCTATCGTTGGGCTACTTACCAAAACCGGGGTATCGATCTTTCAGTTCTTGCCGAATTTCGGCTGCTCTGCCTGGCTTGCCAACTTGCGGAAACAACTCAACCAATTGAGTCAGGCATTCGGCGTGCGCGTCAGGCTGTGTTGAGAACAAAAGATGCGTGTGCAAGAAGGCCAGGATTGCGCCTTCCTTGTCGCCGGATGCCAAATAACAAGCTCCTTGTGCGTTGTAAATTCTGGCTGCTAGCTCTACGTCGTTGGGATTCAGATCCGCAACCAAACTGTCGACAATCTTTAGCCCTTCGGCACCTTTGCCAGACCGGGCCAATGCAACCGCTTTACCAGCAGTTGCTAAGGTTACCAGTCGCACGGTTCCAGGAGTTGCGGCTTTGACGCCCATGACTTTCTCGAATCCACTCTGCGCTGACGGATTATCATCGTCTTTTAGGTCAGCAATGCTCAGAAGATACATCGCTCGGATCTTGGCTTCGGGAGTCGGTGCCCCCTGCAGTGCGCCATAGAACGTGCGTGCGTTCTTGGTGTCGCCCAGTGCAATCGCCAAATCACCGAGCAATTCAGCGACTTCGTAAAAGTGCCATGTGTTCGGTTGGGTGGAAACAAACGTTCTGGCATTCTTGACCGCCGTGGCTTTGTCCCCGCGTCCCTGGAGCGCGAGTTTTGCGTCACAGTAGATGCGAAAGAACAGAGCTTCCTGCTTGATCACCTCACGCCCCAGTTTATCGATCTGAACGGACTTCAGTTCGTCCAGTGCCTGTTCGTATTGGCCGTCCAAGGCGGATTCGCGCGCTTTGGTCAGCGGTCCAGGATCACCAGCGAACAAGATTTTCTCGATGGTGCCAGCAGCATAATTCGCTTGATTCGATCCTGACTTGAAAGTGATGCCACCTTTGCTGGATGACATCACGGTGCCGCTTTTGGGCGACTTGGTATCGAAGATGTACAGCCGATCGTTTTTTTGCGCGAACAAGTTTGTTGAACTAAAGCACAACAGGATGGAGAAAAGGAAATAGATTTTGGCTGAAAAAAACTTGGACATGAAGCTATTCGATTTCTAGTTGTTAATTTTTGATTGAATGACAAATTGAGTGGGTGAAGTCTTACTTCAGCGGTTTCAATCCAGTTTGCTGTTGACCAGCTTCTTTTTGGATTGCCTTTAGTAGTGAGTCAAACTTCGTTCGCATTTTTGGTCCACCAAGTGTTGGATAACGCACTTCTACGTCGCGGACATCCTTGATTGCTTGTTCAGTCATCTTTTTGTCTTTCGATTTCTGACCTTGCATGAAACGGCAGAGTGCAATGTGATATCGGGCGTCAAAGAACTGATCTTGGTACTGAGCCTTGCTACTGGTCAGTTGACTGATTTTTCCCCAGCCCCAGATTGTGTTTTCCCTCTTTGCGTTTGGACGACCGCCGGAGATTGCCGCGCGGTAGATCTTGACTGCCCGCTTGGGCTCCGACTCACCCGCATAATATTCATAGCACAAAGCACCTTCCTTCTGTGCGTCCAGCATGGTTGGTTTTTGGGAAAGAATGTCTTCCAGGGTATCGAGTGCATCGGTGTAGTTGCCTAACAATCGATTGCAATTTGCGTATTGAAATTGTGTGGCAAGTGTACTGCCTGCTAGCACGCGTTCAAACGTGCTTTTGGCGGTCGTCAACAAAGCCTTGGCAGGATCCACAGAAGCTTTGACGGCGTTCGCTGGCATCGCAGCTTTGCCCATGTCAACTAATGTTTGAGCAACCCAAAGCAGCGTCGATTTGTCATTTGTAGAACCGGCGATTCGCTCTAGCAGCAATCGAAAGACACTGATCAGCTTGGTCTTCTTTGCCGGACCCGCCGCATCAAGTTCTTTCTTAACGTCGGACGCCAACAACCGGTAGGTTGCGGTCAATTTCTTGTCCGCGTCTGGGCCCTGAAACGCAGCTCGAAGGTTCGTCATTGTCGCGTCAGTGCGTTTCATCAGCGGATCGATGTCACCTTCTTTTGCGATCATCACGCCCACTAACGCTTTTAACTCGGTGGCGTACAGGTCACCTTTGAAATTTGGATTTGGGGCACCGATTTTCGCAACCAACGGAATCGGTCCGTATTTTTCATTGTCCAATGTTGCAAGAGCATTCGTTTCGTCGCCAAGCTTGCGATGCATCTTTGTTAGCACCAAAGCAGCTTGCAGCGCGTCGGGGTTGACTAACGCACCTGCGATACCATCGAGCCCACGTTTCAAATCATCAAGGCCATTTTTAAGCGCCTTGCTGGCGCCCGCCGCGTCTTCGGATCGTCGTAGCGAAATTGATTGATTCCAAAGTAGCTGGCCAAGTAAACGTAGCAGCGAGGATTTCTCGGGACCATCCTTTAGCTTGTTGATCAAATCTCGTGCTTCGTCAAACCGATCTTTCTGAAGCAACAAGCGAATCCGCATCGTTTCACCAGCCGCAGCCTTAGGGTCATTGGGCCAAGTGCTGACAAGGTAGCTGCTAAGTGTATCCAGCTTTGCCATCAGACCTTCATTGTCTGATTCAGGAACCTCGTTCAGCAATAGTTGCAGTGAATTCAGCGAGATCAGACCGCCACGCAGTCCCAGTTCAGTCCCAGGTGCGTTGCGGGCAAGGAATTCACCAACAACAGCCGCATCACGGTAGTCTTTTCTTTGGAAAACCAAGAAGGCAAGGTACTGACGAAGTTGATTTAGTTTTTTCCGATCTGATCGAAGGTTTGCCATCGCAAGCCCTCCACGCAGTATCTGAATTCCAACAACACGAGTCTTGTCAATTTCGGATTCTAGATCTTTGATCTGTTGCTGTAGTGCCGGGGTCTGCTCTTGCTGTTGAAGCAGTGTCAACGACTGGCGAATGTTCTCGCTTGCCTCCAGCAGCTTGCCGGTTTTTTCAAGTGCATCGTCGATGCTTTTGGGCGGTTCGGCTGTTGGTAAGGCGGCGGTTTCCTCCGATTCAATTCCCATGCTAGAGAGCAACTCTTTTGCTTCTGCGCGGTGTTCGCCACCAATCTTGCTGGCAGCAACCAAAAGCTGGCGACCGTCGGATTCGGCCCGTTTGATCTCGGTGGGCTTGAGCTCTTTGTTCTTTGATTTTGTCAGGTAGGCTTTTGCGAGGGAAACCCTCAGTCGTTGGACACTGGGTAAACGTTTTTCGTTTAACCGAAGCGTCTTGACCATTCCTGCCGTTCGATCGATCGCTTTTTGGAATTCAGGTGGTTCGGCGGACATCCGTAGATCGATCAACCCAGCAGCCGCCTTGTATTTGGCATCGCGTAAATCATCATTTTCTGCTCCTTCCAACATTCGCAAGTAGCTGTCCAGTGCTTTGTCCTTTTCGCCCAGCAGCGTGTAAATATCACCCAAGTGTAAAAGCGCCTTGGCGCCATGAAGGTACTTGGAGTACTTCTTGCTCAGGTCGGAGAAACGTGTCTCCGCTTCTTGCAGCAGTTCCTTTCCGTCTTTAGCTGGATCGTCAAACGTCATCGCGGCTTGCAATCGGGTTTCGGCCGAATTGACTTGAGCTTCCAGATAATGGAATTGGTAGAGGTCGCGCAGCGCCGCTTTTTCTGGTTCCTTTTTCTTGTCAATCTGAACCTTACGCATTTCGGTCAGCTTGGCTTTCAAATCCGTGATCACCAAATCAAACGTATCGGAAGCAGAGGTCAGTGATGCGCGGGCGCCCGCCTTGGCCTCTTCATCGGGGTCACCAATCAACAACTGGGCGGACCGAACCATCTGCAACTTGCCAAGTTGCATTTGTGCTTCGGTGATCCGCTCGTGGTCCTTGTTCTTTAAGAACTCGGACAGCGAGCCTTGCGCCTTCAAAAAATACGCGTCACGGTCTTTCGAAGTTCCCGAGCTGATGGCAGCATCGATGTAGGTCTGTGCTTTCTCGAGGTCAATCGCGCTGAGAATCTTCTTGTTGACGCCCGGGTACTTTTCCAAGCGGTCGAGATAGGTAATCGCGAGGTCAAAGTACTTCCCGGCGCGGAGCCGTTTGATAAAATTCTCTGCTGGTTCGCCTTTACCAAAGCTCGCACTAGACCAACCGGCCAAGCAGCAGCAACCAACCAGTACGTAGATGCCAAAACGATAAGCTCGTTGCACATGGACCATGAGCGCGTGCCTCACACAGTGAAAAGGAAGTAACCGCCGGAGACGCTTACGTTGAGTGTGGTACTATAAAGGGGAAAGAGGAGAAAATTCCCCGATTCCTGCCTCTCTAGATTAAAGCGGCAACCCCCGCGCTTCAAGCTCTGCTGTCTTTTCCGGTCAATTCTGATGCGAATCCCTTCCCAATTTACCGAAGATAACCTTTATCGAAGGGCTCGTAGCAAGCAACCCGTGGCGGCAGGTAATTCCATCCGGCGGCTAATTCGTTTGGTCGTCGTGCTGATGCTAGTCGTCGTTGTCATGCACCAAGCGTCACAACCGGGTTTGTATGCCGTGTTCTTTGGCCCCGGCCAAGTCCCCGATTCAGCGGGTACCGCTCAAGGAAACGCGGCGCCAAAGGCGGATGGTTTCTCGTTGACAATACCGGCAGCAGACGATCCTACCGCGATGGCTGCGGCCAAAATCGCGCGAGGCCTTGACCGTAGACAGCAACGCAACTGGACCACGATTCTGTCCAGTTGGAATCAGTCCAAACAGTTTACGTTGATGCGGCCAGTCGCAGCAGAAATGGTCTCGATTTTGAAAAAACAAGAAGACTGGAACGGGAAGCAACAAGCGCATTTTGTGCAGACGTTTGAGAAGTTCGAGTCGCTGTTCGCGAAAGGCCAACTTTTGCTGGGCGGCGAACGACTGGCCAAAAATAGTGACTCCACCGACGAACCGGAATCCAGCGATACAGAAACGACTCCACCAGAACTTGACCAAGACGATCAAGTTCGGTTGATCGCTGTGTTGGATGCTTTGGATACGCTGGCAATCGATCGTGTATACGATGGCGCACCTTTGCAAGCTGCTGACTTCGATGCCTTTTATCGATTGCTGGATCAGGCACCCGTTATGAATCGTCGTGATGCGTCTGCAATCGCAGCGGTACCGTTGATGCAACAGTCCGAGGCCTACATCGGCAAAATGATTCGCGTCGAAGGGCGGCTGGCTTTGATTCAAACCCGTGAAGCAGCCGCGAATCCATTTGGCATCACAGAGTTTTATAAGTGTTGGATCAAACCCGACACCGGCGCAGATCGACCGATCGTGTTTGCGGTTCCTGTGGTGCCCGAGGAAGTTGCCGAGGCGGTCAAAAAAGAACGCAATCCAAACGTCGTCATGATTGGACGATTTTTAAAGCGGTTCCCCTATCGGTCGCAAAAGGGAGCTGATGCAGCGCCGCTGGTGATCGGCCGAATCGATGCCACCGCGTTGATCGAGCCACCCAAAACAGCGAAGCAAATTCAACAAGAATCGAAGCTGGCAAAAGAGTCCTCGCGCAGCTTTCTGATGATTCTTGGCGCCGCGATTGTGTCTGGCATCGCGATCGCATGCCTAGTGATGTGGCGTACGTCGATCAGCGCAAAACGCACACGCGCCATTCGCCTTGCGAGCCAAGAATCCTCGTTGTCGTTCGATGGATTGGAAAACGCAGTTACGAAACCTACCGAACGAGAGTCGTCATGAGCCGTTTTGTTCGTCTGGCATTGATTACGCTGTTTTCTTTGCTTTGCACTGAATCCTCCGCGCTGGCAGAGTCGGCGGTCGATCTGATCAGCGGTTTTGATGAAAGCCGAATCTCCAGCTGCTATCCACCCGACAATGAAGAAGCGGTTTCAGAACTTTCAAAGCTGATGTTTCGCGTTCAAAAAATGGACGCGGAAGTGTTGCAAAGTCGCGTAAACCCGCTTTCAGCAAACCAAGTTGTTGGCGATGCCGTTTCCGTCGACGGAAAGATCAAATCCATCAAGCGACTGAATGTTCCAAAACGTCTGGTCGAGTTTCTGGAGTTCGACACGTTCTATCAGATTGGAATTCTTCCAGATGACGCTGACCCAGACACGCGAATTTATGTCATCGCTCCAGCACTCAAAGGTGCACTTGCGGCAGATGATCGAGTCAGCGGTTCAGGGGTCTTGATCCGTCAAGGAAACGCGCAGCCTGCCGTCGTGGGCGTGCGGCGGCTCAAGTGGTTTCCCGCGAAAGGCACATCCGTTGGCGCTCGAATGCTTAGCTCTCACGGTGTTGATCTGGGCGCGTTGGTCGAAGTCAAAAGTCGAAACCGACAGTCTTTGAAACCTGAAGACGGCGACGCGTTTTACCCGATGCTTGCTGCGGCACGCGAAGTTGGTTCTGGCGCGAAATCAAAGCCTCAGTCGGTCAGTCCAGCCAACCTTTTGCAGTCGCCACAGAAACTGACAGGCGAATGGATTCGCATGCAAGTGACGACAGTCCGGATCACTCGAATTCGCGTTCAAAACACATTGCGACAACAGCAACTTGGTACTGACCACTACTACCAAGTTGATTGCCGTGGAGAGCTTGGCAAAACCGAAATCGTATTGGAACGTGCAAAGGGAGAGACGGGTGATCCAATTCGGTTCTCGAACTACTACCCCGTTTCATTGGTCACCGCAGAGCTACCTGAATTCTTGGAAAAGAAGATTCGCATTCAAGATGGTCCGGGTTGGGTGACGTCGATGTTGGACCATCCAGTGGTTGTCGATGGGTTCTTTTTTCGACTCTGGAGCTACTCCACTGATTTCATGAACCGTCAAGAAGCTGGTAAGCAATTCGGGCCGCTGATCGTCGCGGCAAGGTTCAGTAACAACCAATCGGATCCCAAGGAATCCGGCGGTGTAGAGTACATCGGCTATTTCGCTGCGATCGCAATGGTGCTTGGGATCGCAGCGACGGCAATCTGGACACGCCGCAATTCAAAAGAAGATGACGCGGTCAAAATGAAGCGACAAGAACGCACCAAAATTTCGCTCGGTGATGACGAATCGAATTAGCCCAGATATTGGTAACCCAACGAGTGAGTTTTGGAGAGTTTTTGGTAACCCGAAGCGTGAGCGAGGGACCGAGTCAAGATTGATTGTCCCTCGCTGACGCGTTTTGAAGTTGGGCTCTTGGTGTAGGCCGGACCGAGCAAACGCTGCCATTGCCGGAACTTCGGACGCAAGTAGAAACGTCGTTGATAGCGTGATCTCTGCGACACAATGGACGCGTTTGCGCTGTTCCGGCACGTATCGCGTCCTCGGTCCGGCCTACAACCAAACTCCAAAACGCGTGAGCGAGCCGTCGAGACACAACCCTTCAGCGACGGACCAACCGCCCTTAATCTTGATTAAGGAAAATTTATTTGACTTTGCGGCGACACCGACCTATTATTGGGTTCAGTGGGGGAGAAGAGCGATTCGGCTCGGTTTCCGCTCTTCTTGGCCGCTATGCCACCGTTGCACACGGGGTCTTTTCTGGTGGCGTTTGTGACTCTTGTTTCATGCTGGCTGCACGAGCCGACGGCCTCTAACGGTTGGTGATTGTGTAGCCACATTTCTGCTGGCTTCAAGCTTGCCAACCCTGGAAATTTTTATGCGTTCGCTCGGTGGTCGAGCGTGCGCTGACATCAAGGACGATTCCTTCAGGTGGAGAGCGGTGATGGGTCAAAACATCAATACCGCCGGCGCAGTTAGATCCGGCGGATCAATATCAAATAGCAAGTCAAGCGTTTCAGCTGGCGACCACCTGTCGCGCACAAAGTCGCGCCATCCTGCAAATCCACGCGGGCTAGAGTATTACCGAAAGGTGCCAGCGTTCGCAGTTTTGCAACATGCCGCCGAGAAAATTCCCAACCGCGATGCAATTCGCTACGGGGCCAAAGCCTGGAACTACAAAGAACTGAACCGCGATGCGATTCGCTGCGCAGCGATGCTACAAAAGATGGGCGTCAAACCAGGTGATCGCGTTGGCCTTCTACTGCCCAACGTTCCCGAATACATCATCGCGGCGAACGGAATTTGGCGCGCTGGCGGCGTTGTTGTTGCGATCAGCCCTTTGATGGTTGCCGACGAAGTCAAAAAGCTACTTTCACAGACAGGATGCCGGTACGTCATTGGCTTGGACATGCTATCTCACTTGGTTGACGGTTTTCGATCTGATCTAAAAAAGCTGCTGCTAGTTTCGATTCGCGAACACTTACCGGCCTATAAACAACTGGGCTACTTTTGGATTCGTCACCGCCGAACCGGGCATTGGTCGATGCCAGCGAACGTTGGTTGCGGTTGGTTCTGGGACGAAATGCAAAAGACAGACAACCGCTGGCGTCCGATTTCTATCAATCCACAGAAAGACCCTGCGTACATACTGCCCACTGGCGGAACGACGGGTTCGCCCAAAGCCGTCACGCTCAGCCACGAAAACATGGTTGCAAACGCATGGCAACAGTACGTCTGGACCGACAAGTCATTTGGCAAGGAAACGATGTTGGCAGTATTGCCATTCTTTCATAGCTATGGAATTTCAGCGACCGTGATGGGTGGCGCGATGATGGGCGCGACGCTCGTTCTGCATCATCGATTCAATACTCGACAAGTCATCCGTTTGATTGAAAAGCATCGGCCAACGGTTTTTCATGCGGTGCCTGCGATGTTGGTTGCGATCAACGACCGGCTGAGAACCAATGCTGCGAATCTGTGGAGCTTGCGCTGGGTGATCAGTGGCGGCGCTTCCTTGGATTCTGCGGTTGCGGAAGAATTCACGGAGCACAGTGGCGCGTTAGTGGTAGAGGGATTTGGGCTCTCGGAGGCCTCGCCTGTGACGCATGTTGGCAACTTATTCACGAAACCACGATACGGTGCGATTGGATTGCCGCTGCCTGAAACAGAAGTTCGGATCGTTAACCAGGACCTGGAAAATGGCGTGGTCGATGTGCCCGATGGCACAGTTGGACAAATGCTAATTCGCGGTCCCCAGGTGATGCTGGGCTACTGGAGAGATCCGGCTGGCACTGCGGAGGCGATCAAAGACGGTTGGTTGCATACAGGTGATTTGGCAATACGCCACTCTGATGGTTACTACAGCATTGCTGGACGCTGCAAAGACCTGATCATCACATCGGGTTTCAATGTTTATCCAAGTGAAGTGGAAGCCGTTCTACGTGAACACGAAGACGTAGTCGATGCAGCCGTGATCGGTGAACCAGATACGCGCCGCGGCGAAATCGTAAAAGCGGTTGTCGTGATGAAGAACGGGAAGGTTTGCAACGAGTCATTGCTGATTGCACATTGCAACGCGCGGCTTTCAAAGCACAAACGACCACAAGTATTTGAGCAATGCGACGGTGATTTGCCTCGGAATTTTTTGGGCAAAATCGTTCGGCGTCATTTGCGAGATTGAATTTCATTTATTGAACTTATTTTACTTCAACCCTAGGCACCGCATGGTGATGTCCGCCGCTTCATGGAGTTTTGAATATGGAAAAGCTACAACCGATCGCTATCGTCAGCGGTGCTCGCACCCCACTGGCAAAAGCATTCACGGATCTGCGCGATTTGTCTGCCGTCGATTTAGGCATACAAGCGGTAACCGATGCGCTTCGGCGATGCGATTTGCAGCCATCGGACATCGACGAATTGGTCATGGGAAACGTGTCGGGTCAGCCAGACGCAGCGAACCTTGCTCGAGTCATCGCTTTGGGAACGAACATTCCGAATGACCGCATCGCGCACACGGTCAACCGAAACTGTGCGTCAGGAATGGAATCGATCATCGGCGCATGGCACTCGCTTCAACAACGACGATCGAACATCGTAATTGCGGGTGGAACCGAGTCGATGTCGAACGTGCCGCTGCTGTACCAGAAGAGGACGGCAGAAAAGTTCATGAAGCTTGGTCGGGCCAAGAAAATGCTTGGACGTCTAAAGCTGATGGCTAGCTTTCGCCCAAAACACTTCAAGCCGATCATCGGATTGCAACTTGGACTGACTGATCCGACTTGCGGATTGAACATGGGTCAGACCGCCGAAATCCTTGCCAACGAGTTCTCGATTTCTCGACAGGAGCAAGACGAGTACGCGTTACTGAGTCACCAAAAAGCACTTGCTGCTCAAGAGAAGTGTTTCCTGTCCGGCGAGATTGCGGCTGTGAAAATAGGCGACAAAGTAGTCGACAAAGACAATGGGCCGCGACAAGGCCAGTCGCTCCAACAGTTGCAAAAGCTGCGAACGATCTTTGACAAAGAAGGATCCGTAACGGCCGGAAATAGCTGCCCCATCACTGATGGTGCTGCCGCTTTGGTATTGGCCAGACCCAGTGAGCTTGAAAAATTCGAGGCACCACCGCTGGGCTTCATTACGCACTATGCGATCGCCGGATGCGATCCGCGCAGAATGGGGCTTGGGCCTGTTTACGCAACGTCAAAGCTGCTGAAACAAACCGGTTGGACGATGGATGACTTTGACCTAATCGAGATCAACGAAGCGTTTGCTGCCCAAGTCATCGCGTGTCAAAAAGCTGCTGGGTCGACTGAGTTTTGTAAATCAGAGCTTGGGTTGTCGTCCGCTATGGGCGGATTTGAACCGGACAAAATCAATCTTCATGGCGGCGCAATTGCACTGGGGCATCCCGTCGGTACGACTGGAACGCGAATCGTATTGACGCTGTTGCGCGCATTGAAGGCAACCGGTGGTCGCCGAGGCTTGGCGACTTTATGTGTGGGTGGTGGACAGGGTTTTGCAATCGCAGTTGAAACAAACCAGGAGCATTCATGATGAAATTCATTGACTATGAAAACTGGGAGGTCAACGTTGACGCCCGCCGAATCGTACGTATCGCATTGAATGTCCCCGACCGGCCACTCAATGTGTTGAACGAATCTGTGATGGATGAACTTCAGCATATCGTTAGCGAGGTCGAAGACAGTGACGCTGCATTGTTGGTGATTGAAAGCAGCAAAGAGAGCGGGTTCTTGGCAGGCGCGGACGTCAGTGTCATCGCCAACATCGAATCGCCCGAGCAAGCATTGCATTTGATCGAAAAGGGACAACTTTTGTTTCAGCGGATCGAGTGGTTGACGATTCCAACGATCGCTGTGATCCATGGCCCATGCTTGGGTGGTGGGCTGGAGCTTTCGTTGGCTTGCAATTATCGGATCGCTCGCGACAACAGTTCAACGGCGATTGGATTGCCCGAGATAAAACTTGGCTTGATTCCTGGATGGGGCGGAACCCAGCGTTTGCCAAAATTGGTTGGGCTAACTGAAAGCCTTTCCATGATCCTGCAGGGTAAAACCAAGGACGCGCGGTCAGCACTGGCAATCGGTTTGATCGACAAGGCGGTTGCGCCCGAGCATTGGTCAAACGAAGTCGACGCATTCATCGATACTGTTGTAACGGGTGGCTCTGTTACAGCACCATCATCACGCCGATCGCTGCGACGTCGGTTGGTCGAAGGTACTTCACTGGGCCGGTCCTTGATTTTGAAAGCGACCAAGAAGCGAATTGCAAAAAGTGTCAACCATTATCCGGCGCTCGGTGCCGCGATCAAAGCAATCTCGCATAGTTTCAAACGTGGCGTCAATGGTTTCGAGTGCGAGCGTCAAGAGTTTGCCAAGCTGCTGCCCACTCCAACGTGCCGTAGTTTGCTGAAGCTGTTCTTTTCACGAGAATCAGCAAGAACGTTGTCAACATGGTCATCTGGTGGCATACGCGCGGCACTAGGTGAACCGATTCAGACGGTCGGCGTTGTGGGGGCTGGAACGATGGGAGCTGGTATCGCGCAGCTGTCTGCGTTGCGCGGATTCGACGTCATCGTGCAAGAGATCGACGACTCCGCTGTTGCCGCAGGTCAGCAACGCATTGATTCGTTGTTGAACAAAGTTGCGGCAAGAAAGAACTGGACGACTGATCAACACGACAAAATTCGCGAACGAGTTCTCGTTACTACGGATCAGATGGAAATGTCGAAGGCAGATCTAGTTGTCGAAGCCATTGTTGAACGAATGGACGTCAAGAAAATGTTGTTCGACGACTTGGAGCATCGTGTTGACGATTCGGCCATTTTAGCCACGAACACTTCGTCATTGTCGGTCGATGAAATGTCGGGGGATCTCTCGCGAAGAGGTCGCTTTGGTGGATTGCACTTTTTCAATCCTGTTCACCGCATGGAACTCGTTGAAGTCGTGCGTGGTAAATCGACATCCGACGAAACGGTTGCCCGTTTGGTGTCGTTCGTTCGCGCCTTGGGCAAGACACCCATCGTTACATCTGACTCGCCAGGTTTTTTGGTCAATCGAGTTCTCTTTCCGTACCTTGGTGAAGCTGTGTTGATGGTTCGCGAAGGACACGACATTGCAGCGATTGACAAGAATCTGAGGAAGTTCGGAATGCCAATGGGGCCGCTGGAACTGCTGGATCAAGTTGGCATTGATGTCGCATTGCACGTTGCCAATTCGTTGCGATCTGTGCTTGGAGATACGGAGCAGGTTGCGGAATTCTTGTCGAAAATGGTCGAACAAGGTCGCCTGGGCAAGAAAGCCAATCGCGGATTCTACGACTACAACAAAGAGCGAAAATCTCGCGCTATGGAAATTCCTAGCGTTGCCTCGAAGCGGCGTCTGCCCAGCGATTTCATCAATGACGGACTCAACACGACGCAGCGTCGTCTGATCTATCCGATGCTTGCAGAATCCGTCAGGTGCCTGGATGAACGAGTGGTTCAGCATGCTTGGATGGTCGATTTGGCGATGGTTCTGGGAACAGGGTTTGCGCCACACACCGGCGGGCCGTTGCACGTTTTGGACACCATTGGCACCAAGAACTTTCTGGTCAATTGCAGGCTCTTGCAATCCGTTTGTGGAGAGAGATTTGCGCCTCCGAGAAGTTTGAGGCAAATGTCAAATAGCGGCGCCACGTTCTTTCAAGCAGCGGATGCACTTGGCGGTGCGGTGGAGCCAACGGAGTCTTAGCACTCCACATGCACACACAGCGAAATACGTTTCTTTTTAGCGAGGTCTAAACCATGAGTCTTGATGCGAATCACAAACACACATCAACGGACGCTTCCTCTAGTGTTGAGAATGCTCAGGGCGAGTCGTTCGCAGAAGTTGCCCTGCGATTGGGCGGCGCCTCGGCAGAAGAGGCCCAAAGGACTGGCGTTCTGGACACGGCAGATGACCAAGTCGAATCGTTGTTTGCCGAAGAGTACAAAACCGTCAACAGTCCTGTGCACCGCGCGGTTTGGGGCTCACATGTTCCGACAGATCTGTTTGTCCAGGCACAACCGATTGCCAAGGAAACGGTCCAACTGGCAATCAATCGTTCGCTGAACGTGGTGCGTTCTCATCGCGACAAAGGAACATTGTTGGATGACGACGGCAAGATCGCTGAGCAAGTCTTGGATGACCTGGGTTCAGCGGGCTACTGGGGTCTGTTGGTCGATCCCAAGTACGGTGGATCGGGCGCGAGCATGCGCGAGTTTTCAAAGATGATTACTTTGATGGCCACGATTGATCCCACTGTCGCAGGTCTGGCATCGGTTCACGGTTGCATCGGAGCAGTCGATCCGGTTCGCGCGTTCGGAGACGAATCGCAGAAAGAACGTTTTTTGCCAAAGCTTGCGAGTGGCGAGAGGTTGTCAGCGTTCGCGTTGACAGAACCGGGAGCCGGCAGTGACCTGACGGCGCTGAAGACGACTGCGGTTCTGGATGGTGATCACTATATCGTTAACGGCGAGAAACTGTTCATCACCAACGCGGTGCCTGGCCGGACGATTGGTTTGGTTTGCAAAATCGATGGAAAACCATCCGTTCTGGTCGTGGATCTGCCCGCTACGGAAACGGAAAACTTTCAGATGAATCGTTACGGTTTGTACGCGTTGCGACGAGCAAGCAATAACGGTCTGATCTTCAAAGATTTTCGTGTTCCAGCGTCCAACCTTCTGAAACCGACTCATGGTGATGGCCTGACCATTGCCTATCACGGCTTGAATCTCGGTAGAGTCGCGTTGTGTGCGAATGCTGGCGGAACGATGCGTTGGATGATGTCGGAAATATTGCCTTGGGCCCAGTACCGCGAGACTTATGGGCAGGCCATCGAGCGCCGTGAATTGGTGCAGCGCCGGGTCGGGCGACTTGCCGGGATGATTGTCGCCTGTGACGCGCTGACCGCATGGTGCTCTGGTTTATTGGACCAAGGGTACCGTGGCGAAATGGAGTGCATTATCGCCAAAATATTTGGCAGCGAGGCACAGAAGGAAGCGGCGATTGAACTGTTCATGAAGACACATGGCGGGCGATCCTTTTTGCACGGACATCCGTTTGGTGACAATGTTCACGAGTTCCTGGCACCTTGTATCTACGAGGGCGAAGGCGAGATGTTGGCAATGGCGTTCTTTAAATCGCTGGTCAAACATCACGGCAAAACGTATTTTGAACCCATTGGCCGAACGCTACACGATCTTGGGATCAAGCGTCCGAATTTGGCAAACCCAATGCATCTTTGGGCGCTGCGGAAACCAATGCTTGGCTATGCATCATGGTTCGCGGGTAGGAAATTGGTTGGCACGAAGTGGGATTCGGCGCACGTCGGTTCTCGTGACTTGCAGGGTCATGTTCGGTACGCAAAGAAACTGCTGGGCAAGAGCGAGTTCATGATAAGCGGCATGATGCGCAAGTATCAACTGAAGCTTGCCGATCGTCAGTGCCGAATGTCTGCGCTTTCGCTAACCATTCAGAACGCGGTTGTGATGTTGGTCACCGCGCTGTACGCCGATCAATGCGAAGATCCAATCACCAAGGCTGCCGCCGACACGATTTGCCGCGAGCTACGAGGAAAAATCACTGGCGCCGCGCCCAGCGATAACGATTTTCGCCAGATGGTTGAACTGGGCGCCAACATTGCGTCCGGCGGTTGGAGCGAACTTAGTGGTGTGACCAGGGGCAAGATCATGATGCCCTACAAGTAATGGCGGGCTGGAGGTTTCATTGAACGGCGAAGCGCGCGGGGGTTGGTTTGGCTGTCCTTGGGAAGGGCAGTTTGCGTTTACGTTGAGGTAGCAAGATGAGATTGATGGAACTCTTTAATCTGAATCGCGAGGATTTTTTGACAGGTCCTTGTGATTCACGTCGCGCCGTCGTCGCACTGGGCGGAGGCGGCGCGCGAGGCGTTGCGCACTTGGGGGCGATGCAAATGATTGGCGAGTCAGGAGTTCACACCGAGCAGATCGTGGGTGTCAGCATGGGCAGTTTGATTGGTGCACTATGTGCGTCCGATCTGGACATCAAATCTGTGCAGACCAAAGCGATCGAACTCCTGCGCTCGCCGATCTTTCAACACAAACAAGCAGCCTTGGCAGCGGCGAATACGTCGGCACAAAAAAATCCTCACAAGGGAGAGACCTCGTGGTACTCACGGCTGCGGACCATGCTGACTGCGCACCGAGCATTCTTGCGCGTTGTCAGCAGCCCTTCTTTGCTGGACGGGGCACTGCTGAAAGAAGTTATTGAGTGGCTGGTTCCTGATATTGACCTTCGGGATCTTCCTACACCGTTGGCGGTTGTCACGGCGGATCTGCTGAGCGGACGGCGCGTTGTTTTGGAAAGTGGACCGCTGCGAAAAGCCGTTCAAGCATCCATGTCGATACCTGGTATTTTTCCACCAGTGAAATGGAAAGACAAACTGCTGTGTGACATTGGTGTGTTTGATTCGATTCCAATTGCTGTCGCACGATCTTACGCAACCGACTTGACGATCGCGGTCGATGTTGGGCAACAGAATATGGCGATCGATGAATGTAAAACTGCGTTGGATGTCTTGATACGGATGGAGGATATCGGCGAACGGCTACTTCGACGCGAGGTAATCAAAGAAGCCGAGATTCTGATTCGACCTCAGGTTGGCAGATATTCATGGTTCGATTTTTCGGAACCCGAAGCATTGATTCAAGCCGGACGTGACGCTGCGAAAAAATCGCTGTTACCGATTACGAATCGCTAGACATCTTCCTCTAGCCGATACATTTCACGCCAAGGCAACTGAATGCCACCGTCGATCGTGATGGTGCTGCCAGTAACGTAAGCACTTTCTGGGTCGCACAAGAATACAACGCCGCGGCCGATTTCTTCGGGTTTGCCCAGACGTCCCATTGGGATCTTGGCACCTTCTTGGGCCAGCGTTTCTTCTGTAAAGAACTTGCGTTCACCTGGTGTATCGGTCCAACCTGGGTGAATGATGTTGCAGCGAATGTTGTGTCGAAACAATTCGCAGGCCGCAGTCCGCGCCATTTGGTCATTAGCGGCTTTGGCCATGTTGTAAGCCATCGCGCCGGGGATCGCCATGTGCGCGTGCGGGCTGCTGATCACAACAATGTTGCCACCATTGCCGGCGGCTACCATCTTTTCGCTACCGTATCGGACAAGATAAAAAGCGCCCCACATACTGATGTCGATCGTCTTTTTGAATTCACTCAAATCAGAATCCAACATCAAGTGGCGATCGCTATAGGCGGCATTGCTGACCACGATGTCCAGTCCACCCATCAAGTCACAGGACTGATCGATCAATGATTTTGCCGCGTCATGGTCGGCCAAATTGGCTTGGACTTTGTACGCCTGGGAGCCATGTTTTTTGCATTCGGCAATCACTTCATCGGCTTCATCGCCATTGCTGTTGTAGTTGATAACAACATCCGCGCCCGCCTTGGCAAGTTGGATAGCGATTCCACGACCGATGCCGCGTGATGACCCGCTGACGACAGCGCGCTTTCCCTTCAAATTGCTCATTTTCATTCTCTTTGAGTGGTGTTCCAG
>CAYNNP010000027.1:0-14361 GCA_964398215.1 uncultured Pirellulaceae bacterium
TTGTAGAATGCTTCCTTGGCTGAAAACGCCAACGTGAAAGCAACCGGTGGGCTCAGTCCGAGCGATTCAATGACAGAAAGTTCTTGCACGGTGATGACCTCTTCGTGCAACGTCTGGAGTGTCTCCGATGAAACAACGATCTCGGTATCCACTCCAATCGAATGACAGTCACGAGATTGAGCAACCACTGCCCAAACCCAATTGTCGCTGTGTGAAATCGAGCCAGCAAAACCGGCAGGCCAAATCGGCGAACGATCATCGGAGACGCCAACTTTTTCGGATACGCCCCAACGGTTCAATAGCGTTGACGTGCACGACCGACCCGCATCGAACTCGCGTTGACGTTTGGTTTTGTTGTCAGGGACTTCAGAGCCGCCGAGTTCATCGTTGCGGCGCCGCAAAATACTTTGCGTGCCATGCGGAAACACGGAGTCGCCCCATCGTGAAATGGTTTTCACGCGTTCGTCAGACCAGGATTTGGAGATCGAGACCACGGTTCGGAGAAAGAGGGTAATGAGTTTTTGAAACAGCAACGCTTGGCAAAACCTACGTTCCAAAAACGCCCGAAACGGCATGAAAAATCACCAGAGAAGGGTTTATAGGCAACTCCGCTGAAGATAGAGATCAGTTTGATTCCTTTTTCCAAAGAGTCGCATTGCCAATACGCAGGGCAAACAACGCGTTATTCGGGTCGTATGGACTGCAAGGGTCAGCATGACGTCTTGACGACTTTCGCTACGCTTTGTTTTGGTACTTTGCGTTCAGGGTTTCGGGCGATGTACTCAGCGACGGATTCGATCGCATCAACGCCGCTACCAAGACTGAATCAGCCGAAAGTCTTGACGACTTTCGCTACGGGCGTATTAGTGCTGCTTCTTCATAGACTCTAAACGATCTTGCCACGCTTTGGCTTTCTCTGGCATCTCTCGATCTTGATAGTGGTCGATCATTGCCTCGACCACTATTCGCTTTCGTTCGGTCACATGATAACTCTGGTTGGTCAGATCCAGGATTGTGTTTGCGCTCTTGATCAACAGCGGTTCTGCCAGTTCATAACGCTTTTGCTTGGAGTATACCTGCCCGAGCAGATTGCGTGAGAAAGGAAGTGCGAATCCCTTGCTGACGGCATTCTTAGCCCTCCATTGATTGCACTCGATCAACAGTTTTTCAGCCGCTTCCAGCTCTCCCGTGAACAACAGCGCGTTAGCATAAATACCTTGCGCGGTGGCAAGATATTGTGAGCGTTTTGGGGTCTGCGCTCGATGCAGGGGCACCAATTCCTTTCCTATCTCGGCAGCTTGCTGGTACTGTTTGGAAAGTAGCAACTGATATGCATGTTTTCGCCTGGCTTGCAACGTATAAATATTCTCGTTGTTGGCATTGAGCAATCGTCCCTCCAATGCGAGACCCGAATACTTGACCGCGTCCTCACCACGACCAAGTTGCCGACAAATGTCAGTCAAATCGGTAAGGATACGAAGCGTGTATGAATGACCTGGGCCCGCGATCTCTAGGGCCTTTTCGTAAGTCGAAACAAGCAGCCCAAAACACTCCTGGTATTTTTGCTGGCCTCGAAGTGCGTCAGCGATCAATCGCGGATACTCTAGCACCTGTGCACGAGATTCTGAGCGTACAGCCAAAGCAACTTGGTACGTTTCTTGGGCAAGCTGTTCCGCTTCCTTGTACCTGCCTAAACTGTTCAGCACCTTCGCTTGCAGCAATCGTTGCCCCAAATACTGCGGGTGTTCGTCGCCAAATTGTTCGACTAGTAATGGCAATTGTTCCTGAATCAAATCAAGCGATTGTTGATAATTGCGGGCATTAAAAAGGATTGAAGCCATGATACCTTTGGCATTCAATGTCTCTGCATCGCTAAGCCCTTTGGTTTCCTCAAGATGGGAAACAACGTGCTGAATCAGTTCTTTCGCCTGCTTTGTCCGGCCAATCAAGCTATAGCAATATGCAAGCCCTCGTTTGCCGAAAAGGACTTGGTCTGAATCTGGACCAAACGCTTGTTCAACTTGCGCAAGTAAAGCTTCTTGATTCTCAACAGCCTTGTCATAGAGGCCGCGAATACGATAGGCAGCGGTCAGGTTGGCCATCACTATGATTGTATTTTTCTCTTGGGGACCAAAGACTTGCTTCCATAATTCAAAGGAGCGCTCTGTCAGGCGAAGCCCCTCGCCGGTTTGCCCATTTGCTTCCTCTGAGATCGCTAAATAGTTAAGCGAGTGAAGTGAGTTAACATCCAGTTCGCCCAATTCGACCAAGCGAATATCGTATGCAATCTGATGCATCGCTTGTGCTTCTTCGTAGAGTCCAAGTCCAAAATAGGATTTGCCGATCGCAGCAGCCATGCTTGCTTTTGTGAGCGGCTGATCTGCAAAAGCAACGGTCAAATTTTCCGCCGCTTTGTCTAGCTGTTCGGCAACCGTCACACTGCGACCACTGACGCTAGGATTGATCGTTCCCAGAGTTTCCACCAAGAAGTCGGAGACAGCCTCGGCGTTCTCCTGAGCCGTCTGGGCTTCCACTTGGCTCAATTCTGCTTTGGCTCTCATTTTAATTGCCGATCGGTGCTCGGCTTCTGCCGTTGTGCGCAGCCTGTGTTCGCGAATGAATCCGAACGCAGCCAAGCCAAACAGGCTAAACAGGGCCAACACAGCAATCAGGATTTTGCCGCTATGCTTGACCAACCACTTTTGCAGCAAGTATGCCGTCGTTGCCGCTCGTGCCTGCACCGGACTGCCGGCAAGCAGACGTTCGATGTCATCCGCGAATTCTCCAGCCGATGCATACCGGTTGTCCATGTTCTTTGACAGCGACTTTAAGACGATTGCCTCGGTGTCGATATCGATGTCGGGGCTGGCTACCCGTGGGCGAACCGCTTCTTGTTCAACGATCTGGCGAAGCAATTCGAACGTGGAACCGGATGGTTCATGAGGAAGCTTGCCGCCGGTCAATAGACGGTACAGGATGACTCCCAACGAATAGATATCGCTACGGGAATCGACACCACTGCTGTGCTTGCCCAAGGCCTGCTCGGGCGACATGTAAGCTGGCGTCCCGGCGATCGCTCCTTCTTGGGTCGCGTGCAGTCCTGGGGTTTCTTCGCGGAGCGATTTAGCGAGCCCGAAATCCAACACATAAGGTACGCCTTCTGTTGAAACCATGATATTGGACGGCTTCAAGTCGCGATGAATGATTCCTTTCTGGTGTGCGTATTGAACAGCGCGCAACACTCGGACGAATAGTTGTAGAATTGCTTTGTGATTCAGTTTTGATTGCTTGACGTACTTTCCTAAAGAATCACCTTCGACAAGTTCCATTGCAAAGTAGCGGACGTCATCAATAACACCCGCCTCGTAGACTCGAGCGATGTTGGGATGTTCCAACATCGAAGCGAGTTCGATTTCTCGTTGGAATCGATACTGATGCGATGCGGATGCAAACCGATCAGCTTTCATTACTTTCAAAGCAACGTTTCGACCGGTCGATAGCTGGACGGCTCTCCAGACAACGCCCATGCCCCCATGCCCAAGTTTTTCGATCACCTCGTAGCTAGGAACTTTGGGTTGATCCGCTTCGTCATTTTGCTGCGAGTCTTCCGGGCCCTGGACTTGGTCAATCGTTATATCACTCGGTGGGTCACTATCGAGCGTGACCATCTCACCTTCATCCGCCTGGACCCGTTTCGTGTCTTGGAGATCAGGATTAGCCTGATGCTTGCCCAAGCTTTGAACTCTCTTCACCAGTTCTTCGACTTGAGGATTTGAATCGGCCAAGGCATTTGACTGAAAAAGAGGCTGGGCTTCACCAATCAATCGTTCGACATCCTGAAGCTGCTCTCGAATTTCACGCAGCCCTGGGTGAACTTTTGAACCGAACCCCAAGCTACCTTCGATACGCACCAGTTCTTCGATAAACGGATAGTGGGGCAAATTCTGTTTTCTTGAGTCCATCAGGCGTTCCTTTGGAACTTCATCTCAGCATTCGTGGAATAAAGTTCATCGTTACGTTTCGGTCTGCTAACTGTTTATTCGCAGATGTGTTACGGGAAAATCTGAAATGCCTGATCAAATGTGCCATAATGCGTTCACTTAAAGCCGTTTCGTGAACAATTTGCCTGCAAATGGCCCTTGCCGGCCAATAGTGCATGCATTTACGATATATTTTGACATCGATTGAACCCTGAGTTTGGAGTAAGCCATGAGCGACGAATTTCAGTCAACTAGCTATGAGCACCTATTGGTTTCACAGCGCTGGAGTGATTATTCCAAGGTCGAACATGGGACTTGGCAGCAATTGTTTGAGCGGCAGATGAAGGTGCTGAACTCTCGTGCTTGTCCGCAGTATTTGCGAGCGCTGGACATACTGGGGTTCACCGCAGACCAGATCCCAGATTTTGATCGTGTCAATGAACGGCTCCGCGCGCACACTGGTTGGGAGGTTGTTGCAACGGATGGTCTGATCAAGTCCAAAGCATTTTTCGACATGTTGACTGATCGCAAATTTCCGTCCGGCCGATTCATTCGAACGCCCGAGCAACTGGATTACTTGGAAGAGCCCGATATCTTTCACGATCTGTTTGGTCACATTCCATTGCTGACCGAACCGTCTTACGCAAACTACATGCACGAATACGGCATGGGAGGTGCACGTGCGTTGAAATACAAGACGACACGAAATCTTGCGCGACTCAATTGGTGGACGATTGAGTTTGGTTTGATCCGTACAGACGAAGGTCTGAAAATTTATGGCGCCGGTTTGCTTTCTAGTTTCAGTGAAGCCAAATATTGCCTTGATGATGCATCCGCGCACCACATTCAGTTTGATCTCGAACGTTGCATGCGGACCAAGGTTTACATCAATGACATGCAACCTAGCTATTTCGTGATCGACAGTTTCGAGGACTTGTTTCGCCAGGCGGTTGATACTGACTTCAGCCCCATGTATGCGAGCTTCAAAGGTCTGGAAGGCCTCGAAAAAGCAGATGAGTTCTTGCCGTTCGATTTGCAAGATTCGGATGAAGTGATTCGCGAAGGGACACTAGAGTACATCACACCGCGTCGAGCGGAACTTGAGGCCGCAATCAGCCTATAAGCCCGCGATGGTGTAGTGATGACAACTGATCCCAACATTCTAGAAACGGCGTCAGAGCTTTCGGGCTCCAGCACCGATCGCGTATACGATGAAATACTGCGGCGAATTGTTGAAGGCGAATTGAGCGAGGGAACTGCGATCAAAGGTGCGACAATCGCCAAGGAACTTGGGGTTAGCCGAACTCCCGTTGCCCAAGCGATCGCGCGGCTGACGGCGGAAGGTGTCTTGACACAAGAACTGAACCACCGAGCAATCGTAGCGGCGGGAGCCGAGCGCTGGTTTGTGAACTTGCACGAAGTCCGTGTCTTGCTGGAGCCGCCTGCAGCTGCGATGGCCGCCGGCAAACTCTCGCCCGATAGTTTGCAGCACTTGAATGCGTTGGCGCGTTGCTATGAGTCAGAATCCAACTGGGAATCGCGGCGTGAAGCGGCCTTCCGATTGGATATCACACTACACACTTCGATAGCGCAAGAGTCTGGCAATTTGATGATCCGATCGATTGTCGACAAATGCATGAGTTTCAAACGATTCGCGTACCGTGTGCCCGATGACCAGCCCGAGCGCCTCGACAGATCGCATCAAGAACACTTGGAAATTCTAGACGCCGTCCAACGCGGTGATGCCGATATGGCCAGCACCGCGATGCTGTTTCATCTTCGCAGTACGTTTCGCGATCTACCCAATTCCCATTTCGTTTAACCATTTTCAACTGTCCCAAACTCCCACTCTTCAAGGTTTCGAGACATGACTGACAACAAAGACCCTTTTCCAATCAAGCGTGTTGACCACATCGAATTCTATGTGGGCAACGCCAAGCAATCCGCAGCGTATTATCGCGACGGGTTCGGGTTTTTGCGAACGGCATACAGCGGCATGGAAACTGGCAACCGTGAAGTCGCCTCTCATGTACTGGAACAAGGCAACGTTCGTTTCGTTGTATCGGCAGCAACTGTGCGTGACCACGAGATCGCGCAGCATGCCCACAAGCACGGTGATGGTGTTGCCGTCGTCGCTTTGGAAGTTCCCGATGCTGACTACGCTTACCAACATGCGATCTCGCGCGGTGCCGACGGCGTTACACCAGTGACCAGCGTCAAGGATGAACATGGCGAACTTCGCTTTTCGATCATCAAGGGATACGGGGACACACGATTCAAATTCGTCGACCGCTCGGACTACAGTGGTCCCTTCTGGCCCGGCTATGAGGCACGCGAAACCTTCGAGGGGAAAACGCATCAGGGAATCGGACTGGCGTCGGTCGATCACATCGTTGGCAATGTTGAACTTGGCGGCATGGACAAATGGGTCAAGTTCTTTGAAAAAGTGATGGGCTTTTCGCTGCTAACACATTTTGATGATGACGACATTTCGACGGAGTATTCCGCACTGATGTCGAAAGTCGTTCAAGACGGCACTGGCAAGATCAAGTTTCCGATCAACGAGCCAGCCGAAGGTCGTCGTAAATCGCAGATCCAAGAGTATCTTGATTATTACGGTGGGCCTGGTGTTCAGCACATTGCGCTGATCACTGGCGACATCATCACAGCAGTCAGTGAGATGCGGGCGCGCGGGATCGAATTTCTACAAGTGCCCAACACATACTACGAAAACTTGACTGAGCGTGTCGGTACGATCAAAGAAGATATCGATCGTATCGCAGAGCTGAATATCCTGGTCGACCGAGACGAGGAAGGATACTTACTACAGATCTTTACCAAGCCTGTTGAGGATATCCCCACGATCTTTTTCGAGATCATACAGCGCCACGGTTCGCGCGGATTCGGCGTCGGGAACTTCAAAGCACTGTTCGAGGCTATCGAGCAAGAGCAGGCATTGCGAGGAAATCTGTAATGCCGTTTTATCATCGACTGGGCGAAATTCCGCACAAACGACACACGCAATTTCGATCGCCAAATGGTGATCTCTATCACGAAGAATTGATGGGGATTCACGGTTTTGCGGGGATCCAGTCGTTGCTCTATCACGTTCGACCTCCGACTCGCGTGCAAGAAGTAACCGTCGTCGGGTCAACGGACTTGCAGTTCGAGCAACCGGGCGCATTGAAGCATCGACTGGTCAATACGTTGGACGTTCCTCCTGGCGGCAACGCAGTGGATGGCCGGATTCCGCTCCTGGGTAACCAAGATTGTGTGATTTCAATTGTGCGCCCTAACGAAACGATGCCTTATTGGTATCGATTCGCGCATGGTGATGAAGTGCATTTCGTTCATCAGGGCACAGGCAAACTGGAAACACAGTTTGGTGTGATTGACTATCGGCCGGGTGATTATTTGGTGATTCCGACGGGCGTGATGTGGAAAATCATTCCCGATGATGTGCCGCAGCGAATGTTAGTCACCGAAGCACAGGGGCATATCGCGCCACCCAAACGCTATGTGAACAACTACGGACAGTTCCTGGAGCACTCGCCGTATTGCGAGCGCGACATTCGAGCTCCGCAAGAGCTTGTGACGATGGATGAATCCGGTAACTTTGAAGTACGCGTCAAAGCTCGTGGAGTGATTTCGGCGTATCAATTCAATCACCATCCGTTGGACGTGATTGGTTGGGACGGACACCTTTGGCCGTACGCATTCAACATCGAGGACTTTGAACCGATCACGGGTCGGGTCCATCAACCGCCGCCGGTTCATCAAACATTCGACGGCCCGGGCTTCGTTGTTTGTTCGTTCGTCCCACGGTTGTTTGATTATCACCCCGATGGAATCCCAGCTCCGTACAACCATTCCAATGTCGATTCGGACGAAGTTTTGTATTACGTCGAAGGCGATTTCATGTCTCGCAAAGGAATCGACATGGCGGCGCTGACGATTCACCCCAATGGAATCCCACATGGACCGCATCCAGGAACCTACGAAGGGTCCATCGGCAAGGATGCGACAGATGAATTAGCTGTGATGATCGACACCTTCCGGCCACTAAAAATGACGAAGCAAGCCGCGTCGCTGGAGAACACGGATTACTACAAAAGTTGGCAGGTATAGATCATGGTTTCCAATCAACCAAACATAGAATCAAATGCGGCAGCATTTCGTGGACTGCTGGACTATGCGGGTTTGTTTCCGCCATCAGGTTTGCCAATGGACCAAGCCGTCGCAAATGTGCTGGACTATCAAATTTGTGCCGATCATGAAATCCTCAACACGTTTGTGTTGCCAGCAAGCCGCTTGCAAGAGTTTGTTGCCGCGATTGACTTACAGCAAACTGAAACGAACGCAAAATTGAAGCTCAGTGTGCTGAGCAGTGCATGGGAAACGGATGTGAAATCGATACTTGATTTTCGTTCAGAGCACTCAGAAATCGCTACGATCGTTTCCGTGGAAACGCGCCAGCCAACTGAAGCTGCTGCTATCCGAAAAGAGGTTGATCAGGTCTACGTTGAAGTGCCACCTGGACCCGATGTCAACGATACGATTCAATCCCTGCAAGACCAGGGCGCGTACGCCAAGATCCGCATGGGTGGACTGACGCCTGACGCGTTTCCATCTTGTGAATCGGTTGCTGCGTTTGTGATTGCGTGCTGCCGCCACAAGGTCGCTTTCAAGGCTACCGCTGGACTTCATCATGCGTTGCGAGCTTCGCGGCAAGTCAAATCGAACGAAGAGACTTTCACAACCAAAATGCACGGATTCGTCAATGTAATCGCCGCGGTCGTACGCGCTAGCGAAGGCGAAAGCGTCGCTGAAGTTGCAAAGGTTCTTGGCGCAGAAAACGCTGACGCCTTGTTCCCAAACAATGAGGTTGATTCGATTTCGTTGGCGAACACAAGAGAACATTTCCATTCAATTGGTTCATGTTCATTCACAAAACCGATCGAAGACCTCCGACAACTCGGATGGCTTTGAATCGCCATCTCGTACACCAAACACCAAAACACATTGCTGCCAACGCGGCATCTGACCGCAGAATCTTTCCTGAAACCATCATGACACAAAACAAGACCAACGAACCAGATCTTCGATCATTCATCGATGTTGCGGATGACTCACACTTTCCAATTCAAAATTTGCCATTTGGCGTTTGCCGCCCCAAGTCCGGTGGCCCGGCGCGATGCTGTTCAGCGATTGGTGACCAAGTCATTGACTTGGCTGCCCTTGAAAGACTGAATTTATTGCCAAAGCTTGGTGAGGAAAGCGTCTTTGATTCTGATTCTTTGAACCGCTTTGCCGCGCTGGGCAAACAGGAATGGAGTAAAACTCGCGCGGCGCTCAGCAATCTGCTGGACGCCAACCAAGCAACTTTGCGAGACGATAGTGAGCTTCAGTCGCAAGTCTTTCACCAGCAAAGTGATGTCAACATGTTGTTGCCGATGCAGATTGGTGACTACACCGACTTTTACTCGTCGAAAGAACATGCGACGAACGTTGGCACCATGTTCCGTGGTGCGGACAACGCGCTGCAGCCGAACTGGTTGCATTTGCCAGTGGGCTATCACGGCCGCGCAAGCTCGGTTGTTGTTAGCGGCCAGCCGATCAAGGTTCCATCAGGACAACAGATGCCACCCGGCGCGGACACGCCTGTATTCGGGCCATCTAAAGCGATGGATTTTGAATTGGAAGTTGGTTTCTTTGTCGGTCCAGGAACCGAGATGGGCCAAACGATCGGAGCGGACACCGCAGAAGACCATATTTTTGGAATGGTATTGGTCAATGACTGGAGCGCTCGTGACATTCAGCGTTGGGAGTATGTTCCGCTGGGGCCGTTCTTGGGCAAGAACTTTGGCACATCCGTATCGCCATGGGTGGTCACACTCGAAGCGCTCGAACCGTTTCGCTGCGATGGCCCAGAACAATCGCCGCAACCGTTGCCCTATCTAGGCAACAACGGGCAGCGGATGTTTGATATTCAACTCGAAGTCGCCCTTTCGACCAGCCAATCGAATGAGTTTTACAAGATCTGCGATTCCAACTTTCGCCATTTGTATTGGAGCATGAATCAACAGCTTGCTCACCACACATGCAACGGATGCAATGTTTGCCCGGGCGACTTGTTGGCATCAGGAACGATCAGTGGACCGTCCGCTGGTTCTTGGGGCAGCATGCTGGAAATCAGCTGGAAAGGCGAACAACCGCTGACTTTGCCAAATGGCGAAGTTCGCAAGATGTTGCAAGCTGGCGATACCGTGGCGATGACCGGTTTCGCGCAAGGAGATGGTTATCGAATTGGATTTGGTGAGGTGACTGGTGAACTACAAGCCTCGTAATTTAAGTACAAACCCTGTTTCCATCGATGAATTGTTGGCGTTTGGAATCGACGGCGAAAGCGCACAAGAACTCTCAATCGCAATCGCTCGTTGTCTTGCCGAATCAACACCACAAGCACGCTGGTTGCGCTTGACACAAGAAGTCTTGAGCCCAACGTTGCCGTTCGATCTGCACCACTGGTTATTCCACAGTGTCTACATTGATCACGATGACGATGCCAGCGGCACTCCCACGGTTTGGACTCCCACGCCACAAGAGGTAACCCGCGCAAATGTGACTCATTTAGCGCAATCGCTTGGCTTGGAAAACGTCCGCGAATTGCACCGTTGGTCCGTCGACAATCAGGCAAAGTTTTGGCAGACGATCGTTGAATCGATCGGGATTCAGTTTAGCAACGAAGCATGTGTTGAAACCTGTCCCACAAAACCGAATGCTTGGCTGCCGCAAAAGCGATTCAATATCGCCCAGAGTTGCTTTTTAGCGCGTCCTGATAAAACTGCGATCATCCAAGGAAACGAAAACGGCGAAATTCGTACGACGACCTATCAAGAACTTCAAGTCTTAGTTAACCGGGTCGCAAATGGGCTTGTTGAATCAGGTTTTGTTGCCGGTGATCGTGTCGGAATCATGATGCCAATGACAATCGAGTCAGTCGCCGCGTATCTAGGATGCATTCAAGCAGGTTGCGTACCCGTTTCGATTGCCGAGAGCTTTGCGACGCGCGAAATTAGCATGCGAATGCAGTTGTCTTCCGCGAAAGGAATCTTTTTAACGGACTATATTCATCGCGCTGGCAAGCAGCTTGCGTGCTATGAAAAGTTTCGCAAGGCGGAATCCAATGCGAAAGTAATTTTGATTCCCACTCGCCAAGACCATGCGTTTGTCGCAGAACCAAACGTGTTTCTATGGAACGAATTTTTGTCCGATAACGAGTGCTTTGACGCAATCGCTGCTGAGCACACGGCTGAAACAAACATTCTGTTTTCGTCTGGCACAACCGGCCAGCCCAAGGCGATTCCGTGGACACAAACCACACCTATCAAGTGCGCGACGGATGCTAGATTGCATCAGAATGTTCACACCGAAAGTGTAGTTGCCTGGCCAACGAGTCTTGGTTGGATGATGGGACCTTGGTTGATCTATGCGTCACTGCTGAACCGTGGCACGATGGCGTTGTTCGACGGTGCTCCCAATACGCGATCATTCTGTCAGTTCGTTCAAGACGCAAAGATCACGATGCTGGGTGTCATTCCAAGCCTGATTCGCGCGTGGCGATCTGGAAACATGACACAAGGGGTCGATTGGTCGTCCATCGAATCGTTCAGTTCAACTGGTGAATGCTCCAATGCGGACGACATGCTTTTCTTGATGTCACAGGCTGGCTATCGACCTGTTATCGAGTACTGCGGTGGCACCGAACTGGGTGGTGGCTACATTTCCAGCACCGTTGTACAACCAAATCGTCCTGCGTGCTTTTCGATTCCCGCTTTCGGTGTGGACCTTGTGTTGGTCGACGACGATCAAGTAGCCGACAAAGGCGAGGTGTTCTTGGTTGGCCCATCGATAGGATTTTCGCAAACACTGTTGAATGCTGACCACCAATCTATCTACTTTGCAAACACACCTACAATCGATTCGTATCCTGAGTTGCGACGGCATGGCGATGAATTGATTCGCCTCAAGAACGACTACTACCGTGCGTGTGGACGTATCGACGATGCAATGAACTTGGGTGGCATCAAAGTCAGTGCGATCGAATTGGAACGTTGCTTGAACGGGTTGGCTGAAATCAAGGAATCTGCTTGCGTGGCCATCAACGATTCGGCTGGCGGCCCTGCGCGACTAGTCGTCTTTGTGGTGATCGAGGATCAGGTTGATGTTGAAGCACTAACGACATTGATGCAAAAAACGGTTAGCAGTGAAGTCAATCCACTGTTCAGAATCGCCCGCGTTGTGCCCATCGACGCACTACCGCGAACCGCGTCAAACAAAGTCATGCGGCGAAAGCTACGAGAGATGGCCGATTAAAGACCAGCAAAGCTTGAAGACATGCGAGCGAATTAGCAGGTACATTTGCAATTCGCTAAACAGGCAGCGGACGGCCTGCTAGCACTTGGGCGACATGCATAACAGCAATGGGATTCTTTTCACGCCGAATCAATCCTTGCAAATGCATCAAGCAGCTCATGTCAGCCGATACGATGACTTCGCTTTCGGTTGCCGTGTGGTCGGCGATCCGGTCGCGACCCATTGCTGCGGACACATCGGCTTCGTTGACGGAAAACGTACCGCCAAAACCACAACATTCGTCCCTGCGAGAGATTTCGCACACTTCGAGCTCAGAAACCAAACTCAATATTTTCTGGACTTTGTTGTCCCGTGGTACCATCGACTCACTGGATTCACCAAGCCGCAGCTCGCGTAGTCCATGACAACTTTGGTGAAGTGAAATTCGATGCGGGAAATGCGCATCCAGACTTTCCAGTTTCATTTCGTCATGCAAAAACTCGCATAACTCAAATGTACGAGACTGAACACGCAAGAAATCTTGGTCGTCAGGAGCAAAATATTCCGCGTAATGATGCCGCACCATGGCAACGCACGATCCGGACGGGCACACAATCGTGTCATAGTCGCGGAAAATCTGCACAAAGCGTTTCGCGACGGGGTCTGTATCTGCATTGCAGCCAGTGTTTGCCATTGGCTGGCCACAACAGGTTTGTCCAGATGGGAAGTCGACATCCAAGCCAACGCGTTCCAGCAATTCCAGAGTTGACACAGCAACGTCTGGATAAAACTGATCGATGTAACAGGGAACAAAAAGTGCAACACGCATGGTCAAAATTTAGGCAAGGGCAACTCTCGAGCCATGAGTATAATCGCTTCGCCTTGCAGCGCGCAGCTAGCAGGCTTGCAGTCGACTTACTTGCGATTTCGATGTCGCATTCTCTGAAACCGTATTCATACCTGTCGATTCGCGGCAGTAATTGATCCAGAGGCGAATCCGACGGGAACTCGGAAGTTTTCGACCGCGGAGCAGTTTTTGACCCTGGGTGCTCTGCGAGAACCGCACAATATCGTTTCGCAGTTTCGCGGGGCTATCACTTGCAATTGAATGCAGATTCGTACGATGAATGCTGGTCAGCAACAACGCATTTCTGGGGCTCAAACCATCAACCGACAATGCCAACAACACAGCAGCTTGGTACTTGACCGCATGCCTAGTCATCCGCTGCCCATGATCGAATTGTATTGATTCAACTTTAGCTTTAGCGATGTCACCACAAGTAGCGATACCGGCAGATTCCAGTTCCTTGCAATGCCGGGGGCGTACCATTTTGGTGTGTTCAAGCCGCATGCTCATGATTCGTTGGATCCGGTTACAGCGTTGTGTGTTGGCGGATCCTGCGTCAAAAGAGTGACCAGAAGAAATTTGGCTGGGGCGGACAACTTGCTTGCGACAAACTCGCTTGAATATGTTTAGCATGGCACAACCTTCCGTGGCTGAATGAGATGAGAAGAGAATTCGTATCTACGCCATTCTGGGCTCCAAAATCCAGGCCGAATGTGCAAGGAATCGAGTTTCACGAACCTGCGGCCTTGCCCGAATTTGATTCGTGACGACAATAGGCAGACCGCGAATTCCACCATTTTGCGGCACAATTGATCCGCCAACGTCACAGAGATGAAATGGCAAAAAAGAAGAGTGCGACAGGAAATTTCGAGTACGTGGAGCCAATCGGTGACCGTGTCCTGGTTCGCAAAGATGAGCCGAAACGCGAGACGCGTGGTGGCATTGCGTTACCCGACGCGGCCGAGATCCCAACCATCACAGGGCGAATCGTCACGATCAGTACGGTGGTCGAAAACGATGAAGAATTGCCGCTGCGCCAATACGACAAAATCCTCTTCCATCCCAAGAATGCAATCCCAGTAGATCTGGAACACGACAACCAGCTTTATGTGGTTCCCGTTGACGACATCGTCGCGGTCTTTCGTCGTGAAAAGCCAGAATAAGTTTCCGGCTCTAGGC
>CAYNNP010000027.1:14461-42784 GCA_964398215.1 uncultured Pirellulaceae bacterium
GACATCGTCGCGGTCTTTCGTCGTGAAAAGCCAGAATAAGTTTCCGGCTCTAGGCTCTTTTGCGTAGGTTCAAACTCGGGACTTCGTCGCCGGGTTCTTGCCCATTTAGCTTTTGATGAAAATCGATTCACCGTCGATCATCACGCGATCCAACACAGCGTCGTAGGTCGCTTGACCTTCGATATAGACAACTGATCCGCTTTCGATGCCCAGTAGCTTTCGCGAATCAGTTTTTACGACAGTGCCTTGATCATTTTTGAATTGCACCACAACGCGAGGTGCATTCTTTAACTTGTTTGCACAAAATTGGCATTTGCTTTCGTGATCGGGATCGCCATTGGCATGCGACTCATCGGCCATTTCCGAAACCAAAAAATTCGCTTGCCCTTGGATGAACGGATCGATCCCACCAGGTGCACCAACGCGCCCTACCAAAGTAACACTGATTGGTCCTTCAGCACCTTTGACAGCGTCTTTGATTTCCGTTGGCGTTGACGAGGCATCAGGCTGTGCATCTAAAAGATACTGTTGGTCCACAGTTGAAACCTGTGATCCGGAATCCTGATTGCAACCAATCGCCAACGGAAGCAACAGAAGCGCTGTGATGAAAGCTTTTTTGTGCATAACTTGTCATTCCTATTTATCGTTATCGGACAGCGTCTTGAGCGCGGTCATGATGTTCGCCGCCACGTCGCTGTAACTCTTGGCTTCAACATCCTCACCCTCAGCAGGATGCATTTGATCGTGAAGCTCTTCGAAGCTCGTGAACAGAGAATCCACCGCACCGTTGATCGCGACTTTGGCTTCGTCTGCCATATCGCTCTTTTGCGCAATGCCTTTCAGGTCTGTGAGTGCGTGGCCGACTTTGTGAAGAGCTCCATCCGCTTCAGCTGGCTTTTCCTTCTCGAACGCTGATTTGATTTCATCGGAGAGTTTCGTCAACTCAGCCAATGCGTCTTTATAAGTCTCTGGGTGACCTTCACCATCATGATGATCGTGGTCGTCACCATCATCGTCATGGCCGTCGTGATCTTTATGGTTTTCGGTGGTCTTTTTACCACTATCAGGCTTGTTGTCGCAGCCAACAAAACTGGCCAGGCAACAGACAACGAAAGCGGAAAGCAACAAACTGGATAGCTTCTTCATGGGGTCACTTTTGACGGGTTGGGTTCCAATAAAAAGAACCGGGTTAGTATCGGATTTTGAGGTACGGATTGATCCACTGTAAAGTTCGTGGAATATTAATTATCACCAAAGAATTGGTGTTTGGGCAACTTGTGAATCAGTCACAGGGGCCACTCACGCCCGAATTTCTCCCCAAAGTGATGACAATTCCACTAAGTGTTCGACCGCCTGAATCATTTCGTCCAGACAGGCATACTCCATCACACTATGGATATTGTGCTGACCGCTGGAAAGATTTGGCGTCGGCAGCCCCTTTTCGGTCAACCGGCTGCCGTCAGTTCCGCCTCGAACAATCGTCTTTTTGCACTGCAGACCCAAATTCTCGTAAGCCTGTTCGGCAAACGAAATCGACTCAGGCAGCATCGCTAAACCCTCGCGCAGATTCCGATATTGCTGATAGAGTGCGACTTCGACATTCAATCCATCGGTTTGTGCTGCCACATCATCCGCGACCTGCTGGATTTGCTTGCCAAATTCGACCAAGTCCTCGGATTCAAATGAACGCAAAATCAACGTCACCTTGGCCTCGCCAACACCACCAGTAATCGTGTGGGGATGGATGAACCCGTCACGGTCACTTGTTGTTTCAGGCGTGCACGTTTCCCGAGGAAGTGCAGCGACGAAATCGCAGGCCCCACGCAGCGCGTTAACCATCCGGTCTTTCGCGATCGCGGGGTGAATATTATGTCCCGTGAATGTTACCGTCGCGCCATCTGCGGAAAACGTTTCAACATCGATCAGCCCAGCCGATCCACTATCAAGCGTGTATGCAACAGTAGCATTCAGCTTTTCCAAGTCGATTTTCTCGGTGCCGCATCCGATCTCTTCGTCGCATGTAAACAGGACTTTGATGGGGCCATGACTTAAGTGCGGATTTTCTATCAAGGTCTGTGCGAGTTCCATGATGATCGCCACACCTGCTTTGTCATCACCGCCCAACAACGTGCTGCCGTCGGTTGTAATCAGAGTCTTGCCGACCAGCGACTCCAGTTCAGGGCTCTCTGCAACAGTGATCTGATTACCTGCGGGCAAATTGATATCGCCGCCATCGTACTTTTGGATCACCTGCGGTTTGACGTTCACGGCAGGGGCTTCTGGCGAAGTATCCATGTGAGCGACCAAGGCAACCACCGGACCATCCGTGTCGTTGGTTGCTGGTACGGTTCCCCATACCAAAGCATTTTCGTCTTGATGGGCATCAGTGATACTCATCGCAAGCAGTTCGTCACGCAGGATTTTGCCAAGCTCACGTTGTGATTCGGTGCTTGGATATGAACCACTGGACGGATCGGCGGGCGTTCCCACTTTCACGTAACGAAGAAAGCGATCCAAAAGACGTTGACGATTGATTTGCACGCGTGTCATGCGTTTCTCTGTGGCAGGAGGCTAAATTCGATTGGTTATGGTAAAGTGAACAATTACAGATCAGAGCTCAAGACCCATCGACTACCCGAGGCGCGGATGTCCGAAAAAGTCACGCACTTAGTTTTCGATGCGGAAAGTGTCGCCGATGGGGATTTGATTGCAAAGGTCCGCTATCCAGGGCAAGGCTTGCAGGCCAAAGAGGCGATTGCAAAGTACCAAGCCGAATTGTTGGAGCAGCGTGGTTCGACGTTCATTCCCTGTACCTTTCAGATACCTGTATCCGTTGTGATTGCCAAAGTCGGCACGGACTTTCGATTGATCGACTTGGTATCCCTGGACGAGCCAGAATTTCGCAGCCACGTGATGACGGCTCATTTTTGGAAAGGATGGGATCTCTATCGGCGTCCAACATGGGTGACCTTTAACGGGCGTACCTTTGACATTCCGCTGATGGAATTGGCAGCTTATCGCTATGGAATCACTCTCGAAAAGTGGTTTAAGTCCGATGGTTACAAATCGCCCAGAAATCGTTTCTCCACCGATGCGCACTTGGACCTTCAAGAACTGCTGACCAACCATAGCGCGATGCGTTTCAATGGTGGACTGAATTTGGCAGCACAAATGTTGGGGAAACCTGGCAAGATGACGATGACGGGCGACCAAGTTCAGCAACAGTACGATGACGGCGACTTGCAGTCGATCAGCGACTATTGTCGATGCGATGTGCTGGATACTTACTTTGTTTTTCTGCGCGGCATGGTCCTGGTGGGCAAACTAACTCTTGAGCAAGAAATCGAAATCGTTGCCGATTCAAAAAAATGGATCGAAGAGCGCGCCGAGGGATGCAAAGCTTATTCCGATTACTTGGAGCGCTGGACGGACTGGCATGATCCATGGGAAGCCGAAGAGTTAGTCCACTAAGGGCGGTTCGCCGCGCACACTTAGGTTGGCCAGTCGTCGGCGCGGACAACGCCGTGTTTGTGGTAAACCAATAGGAGTCTTTCTTGCGTCGTTTGTTGCGTTATCTTTCAGATTCTTTCAACCTCGTTATGGCATTGGCAGTGCTGGTAGCACTCGCGGTGATGATCCGAATCGGTGATTCACAAAACGATAAAACACCACCGGGTTCGCCAGTTGATTTAGAAAGAAAGCTGGCCACAGTGATTGCCATTTCCGATGGCGATTCAATGACGGTCCGCCTAGCAGGCGAAGAAATCAGTGTTCGCGTCTCGGGAATCGATTGCCCTGAATTTGGCCAAGCATTTGCTCGCGAGGCGACCGAATTCACAAGCAAACTATGTTTGAACGCCGAAATTCAAATTCAACAAACCGACACGGATCGCTATGGCCGGATCGTTGCCTTCGTGTTCGTAGGTGAATTGAACCTGAGCAAAGAACTTTTGCGAAACGGACTCGCATGGCACTTCAAGCGATACGATAAATCCCCCGAGTTTGCGAACCTAGAGCGAAAAGCCCAAGACCAGCGAGTAGGTCTATGGAGTGCACCGGACCCAGTACCGCCCTGGGATTGGCGAGACCAAAAGAAGAACCGGCAGCAATGAAACCGCGCTTATCGCGTCTACTGCATGGTTGACCGAATGTCAGTCGCAGCGTTGGGCAAGGTCAGGCGAAAACATGTCACATTGGGTGGATCTGCATCCAAAACTTCGATCTCACCACCATGTTCTCGTACGATCTTGGCACTTACTGGCAAGCCTAATCCGGTGCCGCGCGAACCCTTGCTGGACTCGAATAGCGAAAAGATTTTGTCGCGTTGCTCAGCAGTAATTCCAGGGCCATTATCAACCACATCGATCATCCACCCGTTCCCGGCTTCGAAGCGCGTTTGAATCGCGACGCTTGGGCGAAAGTCTTCGTCGTCTGATTTTTCCTGATCAGTGACAGCGTCCAGTGCATTGGTGACAAGATTCAACACAGCCCGATGGATCCCGTCGGGATCAAAGTACGCGTCGGGCATTTCAGGGTCCAAGTCCATTTTCAGGTCAACGCCAAGATCTCCAGCCCTTGCGATCATCAGTTCATAGACATCGTTGACAGTTGTATTCAGGCTAGTCTCAACACGCTCAGGTTCCCGTTCCTTGGAAAACGTCAGCATGTCCATCACGAGATTTGAAATGCGTTGCTGGTTTCGATCCACAATACCCCATCCGCGTCGCACAGCGTCTTGATCGTTCCGGTCCAAACCCGCTTCGATCAAATAGCTGCCACCACTGATGCCTTGCAAAATGTTTTTCACATGGTGAGACAATGTCGCGATGGTTTGCCCCATCGCTGCCAAACGTTCGCTTTGTACTAGCGCCGAGTAATACGTTGTGTCTTCGATTGCCAAAGCGGCTTGGTATCCGATCGCCGTCATCAGACGAAGATGTTCATCGTTGAATCGCTCCTGAACACCATCAGACATTAGATCGCCTGGCGAAATATACGTGTCGATGTACATCGCACCAACAATGTCATAGCGACCTTGCAGGGGAACACAGATTGCTTCGCGAATGCCACCTTGGACGATGGATGCAGCAGCGTCAAATCGTTCATCATCGCGAGCGTCGCTTGTGCGAACACCTTGTTTATTTTCAATCACGTAATCCAAAATCGTTCGACTGATCAGGATCGTTTGCACAGATGATGAAGATTCATTTCGATCGCATCGAGCGGCAGGTTGAAGCTGTCCGTTTCCAGAGTCTCGCAACATGATGCAACCGCGGTCGGCTTCGACCCAATCAAAAACCAAACGCAAAATTCGATTCAGCAATTCGTTCAGATCGTCCGTTCGACCGACCGCCAACGATGTTCGGTACATGACTTCCAACGAGCGATCCGATTCGCTCATGACCGGTGCATCGCCAGCAATGCTGGAGTCCGAACGTGGTTGCGAGATCGACGAAATGATTCTGCTTTTTTCCAGATCATTGGCTTGTCGAACAATGTCAACACGGTGGGCAGCGTCAATCCCAACGGGTTCACCCGGTCCGGTGAACAACAAAATCGTTGTACCGATCTGAATACGGTCGCCGTTTGCGATCGGCGAACAGGTCACTGCGCTGCCGTTCAGCTTCGTACCATTGCTACTGTCAAGATCCGTCAGCTCCCAAACATCACCTTCTTTCTGCCGCAGCTCGCAGTGAGTCCGCGAAGTTTCCGAATCCAACAACTGGATGTCATTGGTTGCGTCACGACCAAGCCGACAAACTTCTTTCAGCTTGAAGTGCTTGCCTTGGTCTTGGCCGGAAACAACGAACAACGAAGCCATGAGAATCAAAACCAAAGGTCAAAATTTGAACGTGCGAAATGCCATTTAGTAACAGCAAACGGGGGATCTTTTGATGATCGCCCTCTGAAAACCATAAATCAGCCCTCAGGAATCAGCCACAACAGGTACGAAAAACTAGCCGTTGGATGTGAATTCGTGTTTCCAAGTTCGGATAATGAGGCTTGAACGATTAACATAGTGTAAAGAGATCGCCTCGAATCGTGGGGCGTCAGGAATCCATCCCACCACATTTGCCTCGATCGGGTCAGAACATTGGACCAGCCTCCCACCCAAACGCCTCAGAACGATACCGCTCAAGCAGCTCGCTTGGTAAAGGCATGCCAAGCCATCCGTGATCAAGTTGGCCGCATCGTTGTTGGACAAGATGAAGTCGTCGAACAACTGCTGATCGCGATCCTGGCCCGCGGCCACTGCTTGCTGGAAGGTGTACCGGGTCTCGCTAAAACGCTGATGATTCGGACCTTGGCCGAATCGATGGATTTGGATTTCAGCCGAATCCAGTTCACGCCTGATTTGATGCCTGGCGATATTACTGGAACCGACATCATTCAAGAGGATCCCGATACAGGCCGGCGAAAGTTGGTCTTTGAGCGTGGTCCGATCTTTACGCAGATGCTGTTGGCCGATGAGATCAATCGTACACCACCGAAGACTCAAGCCGCATTGCTAGAAGCCATGCAGGAGCACGAAGTCACTGCTGCGGGCAAAACCTATCAACTTCAGGAACCATTCTTTGTTCTAGCGACGCAGAATCCGATTGAACAAGAAGGGACTTATCCGTTGCCCGAAGCGCAGCGTGACCGATTCCTGTTTCATGTGGTGGTTGATTATCCCTCTCGCGATCAAGAAGCGGAGATCGTGGATCGTACGACATCAACGTTCAAGGCTGTGGTCGAAGCGGTTGTCACAGGCGAAGAGATCATTCAGTTTCAAGAAACTGTTCGCCGCGTTCCTTTGCCACCGCATGTCAAAGATTGGGTTTTGGATGCTGTCCGCGCGGTTCGCCCTGGCGACGAGAATTTCTGCGAGTGGGGCAAGGACTTGATCGAATGGGGACCTGGTCCGCGTGCAAGCCAACAACTGGTGCTTGCCTCCAAGGCTCGTGCGCTGTTGCACGGTCGTCCACATGTCACGATCGAAGATGTGCAAACTTTGGCTCTGCCAGTTCTTCGGCACCGAATCGTGCCGACATTCGCCGCCGAAGCCGATGGAATTACAGTCGACGACTTGATCAAACGCATGGTCAAAGAACAGTCGCCCGCCAAAGCAAAATTACTGGGCTAAGAGAAGTAGAGCTGTGCCGCAACGCACAGCAGCTATTTTTTGTCGTCTTGCTTTAGATAGCCAGCGCTGGTTTGAAAGTACCTTCGTCGGCGTTTGGTTTCTTGCTCACTGGCTTGGTTGGCTACTTGCAGGTCGATCAAATTGGCTTGGCAAAGACGACACGACACTTCTTCAAGATGAAACTTGATGTAGTCGGCATGATCGCTGTCCAGCGCCCCCAAAACGAACTGTCCCAAGATCGCTCGGTCGGGACAGGATAGTCTGGAGCGGCGCCAAATCGCTCCAACACTGTGAAGTCCCGCAGTTTCTTGTCCGCGCACTTCGATCAACCGTTGACGCAGCGTATCGTTGTCGCGCAACTGCTGTTCCAATTCCGCGCATCGCTCAGGCGAAAGATCTTCGTCCAAGAATGCAATTAGCTCGGCATCCGAAAAATCGCTCATCAATTTTGCGTCCTATCCGCTAAATCGACTCAGGCACAGTGAAATGTTTTGGCCGCCAAAACCGAAACTGTTGTTAAGTGCGTACTGAATGTCGACTTGTCGTGCTTCGTTGGGAATGTAATCCAAATCACAAAGCGGATCTGGATTCTCGTAATTGATCGTTGGCGGAAGGACTCCATCGCGAATTGCCAATAAACAGACGATCATTTCAGTGACGCCAGCAGCCGCAATCAAGTGTCCCATCATACTCTTCGTACTGCTGACGGGAATCTTGGCAGCATCATCACCAAATACTTCTCGGCACGCTTGTGTTTCAACTTTGTCATTGACAATCGTACTGGTGCCATGCGCATTGACGTACTGAATGTCATTCGGATTCAAGCATGCATCTGCGATTGCCATCCGCATGGCGCCGATACCACCATAGCCTTCCGGTGGAATGTCGGTCACACGGAATGCGTCTGCCGTAGTTCCGTAGCCCTGGACTTCGCCATAAATTTGGGCACCACGTTTCTTGGCTGACTCCAGTTCTTCCAAGATCACCATTGCCGCGCCTTCGCCAAGCACAAATCCGTCGCGCAAACGATCAAACGGACGACTCGCTTTGGTTGGGTCTGCATTGTTTTCACTGAGAGCCGTCAGCTTGTTAAATCCGGTCACGCCCAGTGGATGGATCATGCTGTGACATCCACCCGAAAGCATGACGTCGGCGCCACCGCGGCGGATAATTTCGGTTGCTTCACCGACCGCTTGGCTGCTTGCGGCGCACGCGGTCAAACAGTTCATGTTGGGACCTTGCGCGTTGAACAGGTCGGCTAATCGCGCGGCAGGAACATTCGGCTCGTACTCCATCTCTCGAATGCCATCGACGATCACTTGCCCGCGTTTCATGAACCCGGCGCCACTGTACTCGCCATCAGCCATGGCATGCGCACACATATCGCTCAAGTTGTCAAAGTTCTGGTCGCCTTCCCCGCTGCCCAAATAGACACCGAACCGGGTTGGATCATCGATCGATGAAAGCACACCGCTATCGTCCATCGCTTGGCGGGCTGCCGCGATGGCAAACTGTGTATGCCGACTGACCTTTGCTAGTGCAGGATCGTCGGATTCGAAAGTCCAGTTTTTAATCTCGGCCGCAATCTTGGTTGGGAACTCCGAAGCATCAAAGAGTGTCGTTTTCGCAACTCCACTTTGTGATTCTTGCAGCGCTGCCCAAACTGAGTCCCTTTCGTGACCCAGTGGATTGATCATTCCGATTCCAGTGACGACAACACGCCGGCGCATATCAAATTCAATTTGCGAGGAAAAAGCAGTCAATCGGTAGCTTAGCTAAATCCGTCGGCGGTTAGGAGGCCATTGACCCGCTGAGGCCCTCCTGGTTCCCTTTGCAGTTGACCAATGGCCAGGAAAAGCTACCAGAATGCTGAGCCGAAATCGCAACTACTGATGGTTTTAACCGTATTTTGCCAGCACCCACTGCATCGCCGTCTATTTCGACGGCCAACAACGTGTTGCCTGCGTCATTGGTTTGTCAGAGAGTTAGGCTAGTCGTCAATGCTGAAAACACATTCCATATGCTTAAGGATGCCGTACCAACGACCAGAATGAGCGATAGCCAATACACTGCATTGAGCAGGGTTTTCAGTCTGCCTTTGGGAAGTTTGAACAGGCAAATTTCAACGCTTGCAAATATAAAAAAGCATAGCGGTAAGAACACGTATGACAGGCTGGCGGCTAACTCGCTAAAGCGAACGACATATTGCGTCATCAGCGGTACTTCCATGCCGAACTCTTCGTACATGGCTGCGAATTCTGGCATGATAAAAAACGGCAGACAGCCAACAAAAAAGAACGCAAACAAACAACGAAATACACCGTGTCCGATCTCAAAGCCTCGTTCCGACATCGCTTTGGTAGGCTCAACAGCGTCTGGTTTGGCGACTGACTTGGGCGGGGCAAAGGGATTTTCTTTCATGCGATTCCATTTTTTGGATTTAAGAGCGAGCTAAAGAAGCGGTTCTATCAGAGTTTTTTAAAACTAAAACCAACCGCTTACTCTTTTGAGCTCTTCACTGCCGATCATTTACGCACGGGTCAGTTTGGAAATCCGACCCGTCGAAACCCATTCGGCTACAAAAATGTCTCCGTTCTTGTCAAAGCAAGCGTCATGTGGGTGCACAAATTTGCCGTTTTGCCAACGAGACGAATCTTTCCGGATATCTTTTTTCTTGTCACTCTGGAGTCTTTTTCGATCGTCGCCAATCGTAGCAATGGTTTTGAAATTTTGATCCAGAATCGAGACGCGCGCGACTAACTCGGGAACCAGCATCAGGTCTTTGTATGTGTCAACGTTGGCTGGCAGACCAAAACCCGTCACGGTCTTTTTGTATTGACTGTTCAAGTCAAAGACCTGCAAAGTCCCGTGAGCTCGGTCGGCTACAACGATCTCAGCTTCCTTGCCAGCTCGATCATCAATCCAGATTCCATGAGGCGTCGCAAATTTTCCTTCGCCCGCACCCGGCCCGCCAAAGCAAGACTTCCAGTTTCCATCTTTGTCATAATGATGAATCTGAAATGCACCGTATCCATCGGCCAGCAAGAAATCTCCGTTTGGCAAAAATGCAAAGTTAGTGGGCATGAATCGATCACGACCCCACGACCGCTGCGGATTGGTGTCCTCGCCGTCCGCGTAAACGCCTGACTTCATCGGCGCGAACTTCTCCCAAACTTTCTCGCCAGTTAATGTCAATTTGCTGATCGTTTTTACTTGCTGATAAGCCGCGATGTACAAGTACGGTGTGCCGTCTTCGACACGCACTTCGATGCCATGACCACCGCCTTGGAATTGCTGGCCGAAAGCGCGGATGAATTTTCCATTCGGATCAAAAACGAAAATCGAAGGATGATCCTTCAACTTCTCCTTGCCTTCGTGGATCACATACAAGTTGTTCTCGGGATCGACCGCGACGTTGTGCGTGATCTGCCAATCGTACTTTGCGGGCAACTGCGGCCACATGTGTTTGCAATGAAATTGGTGATCGCCAGAACCAATCAAATCCTGCGCTGCGGTGCGCTTGGAAGTCATGATCGCACAAGTGCCAACAGACGCGGCAGCAGAAGCTTTCAAGAATTGACGGCGAGATGGATTTTGTTGTGTCATCGGTTTTCCTCACGTTTGAATTTGGGCGGGAGGAATATTGTACGCCAAGCGTATCACCAGCTGGCATATTTTCGTGAGCCGATGGGCGATAGCCCCGGTTATTGACGGTCTGCTTGTGCTCGAAACCGGGGGCTATCTATCGCCCTACGGCTCAAAGGTTTCTGAATCATGAGTGCACCTCCTGATCGCCGAAAGTCTTGACGACTTTCGCTACGAGGTTTGCGTATCAAACGCGGCCGCGGGGTCCCAGGCGACCAAACATGCGGTCAAGTTCATCGCGGCTAAAGAACAGCGCCGTTGGCCGGCCATGAGGACAATGATGGGTATCGTTGTAGAGGTCACGTTGCTCCAACAAGCTCGTGATTTCCTCGGCGCCCAAGCGGTCGCCCGCTTTGACCGCTGCCTTGCACGCGATCGTGGACAACAAGTGATTCAAAATCTCAAGCGGTTCAGGGTCTTTGCCAGCTCCCAGCAACGACTCCAGCAGCGTTCGCAAAATCTCGGCGGGTGACGCATTCTTTAGGATTGCAGGATACGACTGGATGACGATCGTTTCGCCACCAAAGTCATCGATTTCTAAACCGATGCGAGCTAAAGTTTCTTTGGCGTCCATCGCAGCCGTTCGCTCAGCTGGCGTTAACGAAACCGGTTCTGGAACCAATAATCGCTGCGATTCCAGACTGCTTTCTTCGCCAAGCACTCGCGCTTTGATTCGCTCGTACAACACACGTTCGTGCAATGCATGCTGGTCAATAATAACCATGCCCGAATCGTCTTGCGTGACCAAGTAACGATTGTGAACTTGAAATCCTAAGTAGCAAACCGAAGGTGTTTCCTGTGGCTCTAAATCCCAAGGAGCAACATTTTCAGGCTCAGCACCTGGGCTGGCAGTGGATCCATCGGCAGACGAATTCGTTAAACCTGATGGCGTTCCCGCCGACTGTCCTCCAGGGAACGGTTTGAATTCAGGAGTCGTTGACAGCGACATTGCTTGCGTCGACGAGGCAACTGGGTTGACTGCCGAAGCAGCCGGATTTGCATGACCCGTGCGTGCCCATTCGATAACGGATTGACGATGCTCTTGTTCAACACGAACTGGCATGCCGACCTCGCTTTGCACGGGGCCAGCGATCGATTCGTTTTCGCCCAGCGGTGCCGGCGGGCCAACGCGCTGCGTCATGTCGGTCGACAAGAATTGGTGTCGCAGTGATTGTAGCAATCGGCTGTAAACACGACCGCCATCGGTGAACCGGACTTCTAGTTTTGTAGGATGAACATTGACATCGATCATCTCTGGCGGCATGTCCAACCGCAAAAAGCAAACCGAATGTCGGCCAACCATCAACAATCCACGGTAGGCTTCGCCGAGCGCATGTTGTAGCGAGCGGTCGCGAATGTGTCGCCCATTCAAAAACAGGTACTGCATCCGCGTGTTGCCGCGACTAACTGACGGATCGCAAACGTAGCCAGTGATTTTGATCTGGCTATCGTCACTTTGGATGGGAATCAATCCTTCGGCAATTTCGCCACCAAAAAATGCAGCGATTCGATCCGACCAACGCTCTGTCGGCGGCAAGTCGTGAACTTGGCGATCGTTGTTGGTCAGGACAAAATGAATTTGTGGATTTGCAAGGGCCAAACGCGTGAACGCTTCAACGATATGGCCGCGTTCGGTTTGGGCGGTTTTCAAAAAGCGATGACGTACCGGTGTATTGAAGAACAAATTGCGAACTTCGATGACCGTTCCTGTCGGGCAGCCACAAGGTGCGGGCGATTCCAAAACGCCGCCTCGCACATTCAACTCTGACCCAGCATCATCGGCTTCGGTGCGAGTCCGAATCGTCAAGTGCGATACGCTGCCAATCGACGCCAGAGCTTCCCCGCGAAAACCAAGCGTGCCGACATGAAAAAGCGAATCATCGTCGGGTAGCTTGCTGGTCGCATGGCTGGCAACGGCCAACGGCAATTGCTCCGCTGTCATCCCGCATCCGTTGTCGCTGATGCGAATCAACTCGCTGCCACCACCAGAAATCGTGACTTCGATGCGCGTCGAACCCGCATCAATACTGTTTTCGACGAGTTCCTTGACCACCGATGCGGGGCGTTCAATGACTTCACCCGCCGCAATCTGGTTGATCAGGTTCGGGGGTAGCTGCCGGATGGTCGGAATTGTTTTTGCTGCCGTGCTCATGGATACTGAATGTATCGTTCGATTTCGAATCAACAACCGCAAACTTCAGGTGAAGCATGGCTATCAAACCGACCCAGTTGCCCAAGATTCCAAAACTGGCCGGGCTTTGCTCCATGGAGCGAGCAATTCACGCGGACTGGAGCGTGGCAGAGAGCGTTTCGCGATGGAAACGATTGCACTACGTCCTCAAACGCACCTACCAAATCCTTGTTTCGCGGATCACGTCCGAACCCATCTATGAATTGAAAACCGCCTACAGCCACCACGCCTATCTTTGCGGCGAACAAGTCAGTCTGATCCGCAGTCGTGTCAGCGAAATGAGACAACCGCCTCTGGGGCTGGATCTGGTTCCACACGAAGGCCTTGAGCAGCTGATGGATGAAGTCCAGTGTTCAACAACGACGGGCGAACTGTTAACCGGAATCTATGAAGTCGTTGTCCCCGCGATCTTATCCGCCTGCGAACAAATCAAAGCCGATGCACACCCGCTTGCCGATGCGCCAAGTGTGCGAGCTGCCAAGCTAATTGCATTTGAAATTTCTGAGCTAAAAGAATTCGGTGACTTGGCGATTGCGCAAGTCGTCACTGAGTTCGATCGTGAGTCCATGAGTCAGTGGACTGCCGAACTAAATGCCTGCCTTTCGTACGCAGGGAACTTGGATGGTACTGCCGAATCACAAGGCGAACTACCGGAGCGGCGATACAGCGGCCAGCCGTTTGAATACGAAAAAGAACCCAAACGAGACTCGCGCTTCCAAGATCCCTTCAACGCTGGCGTGAACCCAGAAGCATTTCTGTATGACGAGCGTTTTAGTGCGCAAGACAAAACGTTGATGATGTACTACAAACGAATTCGCGAGCTGGATGTGCCAGAGATGATGGCCAGCATCCTGGTTGAACTTGGCGATGAAGAACCGTGGGAATTTCACATGGAAATGATCCGGCAACTTTGGGATGAAGCTCGGCACGCAATGATGGGTGAAGTCGGTTTTGTTTCACAAGACATCGACTGGACAAAGATACCGATCAACTTCACATGGTCGCGAAACCTAAATTTGCAACTGGAACCACGTGAGCGACACGGCGTTCTGTTCTTTATCGAACAGGGCCTGATGCCACGAACAGGAAAACGCTACGAATGGGAAGTTGCAACCGAAAGCGGCGATCCACTGTCGGCAATGTTTCAAGATTTCGATTGGGCCGACGAAGTCTTGCATGCTCAGATTGGCCGCCGCTGGTACGTGCCAAAATTTGAATCGCTCAACGAGGCGATGGCGTACGGAGACAAGTGCTGGACGAAAGTTCTAAGCCAGTGGAAAGAGTATAAGGATACCGGTTTGACCGAACATCGAAATTGGTGGCCAGAGATCTACCAACAAGCCTGCCGGCAATGGAACAAACAGCCTGACGCTGCGGCATTGGCATTCTGTGAAACCTACGAAGAAAGCCGCGCCGACCTAAACAAAATCGATTGATGCTGTGAATTCTGCAAGTGAATTGACCGCTGAAATCGCAGGATTCCGCCACAACCTCACAGCTTCGATCTTTATACTGAAACAGTTCACAAACGACTCGCGGAATGAATTCATGAAAACTCTTGTCGCTCTAATGCTGATCGTCGTGTGTTGCAGCCAAACGCTGCTTGCCGATCAGAAACCGCCCAAGTATCCCGTGGAAACCAAGTCTTTTGAACTAACAATTACCGATGGCGAAAAACCCGTCAAAGGTGCGAAGGTCAAGCTGTATGCATGCCGGTGCATCGAAGATCCAGGTTCCCATTACGGATGGCCATCTGCCAATACCGATTGCGAAACTGAATTCGTTTCTGACGAAAACGGCAAAGTATCGCTCTTGTATCCCGTCAAGTTTGGCGAACCAAGCAACTGGAAAACGATCTCCGAAGTGTCTCTGATAATCGCGCACACGAATTATGTGCACGACGAATTGCATATCGACCCAAGGGTCGGAAAGTCAGACAAGGTCATCAAAGCTGGCTGCGAATTGACGTTCTCTGCCTTAGATTCCAATCGTGCTCCCGTTGATATTGGTGCTGTCATGGCGGGACCCGGACGGGCAGTAAATTGGCTACGTGATGACAAAAAGGTGATTCGTTCGCAAGCCATTCCCGATGGACGCTGGCAAACATTATTGGTCAGCCCTCGTGAGGACGGTCGCCATCTGTTCAGCGGCGTCCTCTCCGTGCGGCTTGCGGATCAACAAAACGTCAAGATTCGAAACTTGCGTTTGAAGCCAGGGCTCCATATCTCTGGCAGTGTTTCCGAGAATGTGTCGCTGCCTGTAAAGGATGGAATCGTCTTAGCCCATTGCCTACCCAAACCCGCTGGCCGGAAGTGGGGCAACGATGATCCAACAGTGACGTGGTCCGCCACCACTAAAATTCGCCCCGACGGTACATTTGATTTTCGTTCGTTACCAGCAACGGGAAGGATCCAGTTCATTGCGTTGGCCGAAGGCTGGCTTACCAGCAACAGCGACGGACGCCACAATTTTCACAGAGGACAGATTTTCCAAGTTGATGATCTGAATATTGCCGATGGCTACTGCGACGATTTCGTTTTAGAAATGAAACCAACTGGCAGTCTGGTTGTGACCGTTCACGATGCTGATGGCAAGCCACTGCCGGGCGCGCGTGTTGGTACAAATCCCAATCAAGCAATGGAGCTAGGCGGAAGCAATATCCTGGGAACTTTTTCGGACACTATCGACTATGTGAAAGCCAGCATCGACGGCACAGATGCTGAACCTTACAAACGCATTTCAGCGAAAGCAGCGGTTTACTTCGGAAAGACGAACGAGAAAGGACAATTCACCATCAAGGGAATTCCGCTGGGTGTGAACTACCAGGTTGGAGCCTACCATGATGATTTTGTGATGCCATTTGAACGCCCAGGCAGACCAAAGAAATCACCATTCAAGTGCGAATCTACTGAACCCGAAGAAGTCACTATCAAACTCAAACGCCGAGAAACGAATGCGGAAAAGGAATGAATCCTGAATCCGTAATTTTCCTTTCAAGGTTGTTTTACCGGCGGGTCTTGCTTTGCCTAGCCGAACTTGTCCTTCGTGTGCCCTTCGCTCGCTTTGGTTTCTTAGTCGCTTCCTTGCGACGCTTGTGAAGACGTTCGATCGCCTTCACATCTGTCGTGCGTTTCTCCCGCGCGATGCAAGCCATCTCGAATGCCACCTTCTTGCCCCATTTATTGAAAGCAAATCGAATCTTGGCACGTCGACCATCGTCCGTTTTCCACGAAGCGATGTAATACTCATAGACGCAATCGGTATATCGACTGTCCGTATCACTCGCGTAATGGACGCCGACGACTCCCGATGTATTGCGCTTACCTAATTTGCCCTGGCTGGTTTCTGGTGCCGGAAGTTCCTTCTCCCACTCCTGATAGGTGGCACGGGCAACTTGCTGCGATTTTCTCTTGCCACCATGCGTAGCATCGGAAATGAATTTGCTGCGACGCAAATCCCCACGCTTGATACGCACAAGCCAACCCTGCTGCGTATCTGACTCAACGCGAGAGTATCCCTTGGGTTTTCTCGGCATACCTCAACTCCTCAGGGCGTAACGCTACTTTCTTATCGGGTGAAATTAATGTGCCCTGCGCCCCGGCAAACACAGTGCAGAGTATCAACACGGCGTTGTGGTTGCACAATACTGCAAATCCAGGTCGGTCGAGACCCCCTACAAAAGGGTATGTACAATTCACTACTAAGATGGGATTGCCGACTTAATGACAAAAACGAACAAGAGAAATATGAACAAACGAACACATCGCAAACGTGCTTTGTAATTTCGTGGGGAATATCGAAAGCTAGCGGTCCAATCCGGCCGCTATTCGATCCATAGCGAATCGTTGATACTGGGACTTCCATCACACTCGAAACTCATTATCAATCCTCTTCCATGCTTGATTCCGTAACAGATCTCTTAAACAAGCAAGAGTCGGGTGAGTTAACCGCTGTCGATCTAGCGCAAGAATCGATTCGGCGCATCCAAGCTTCCCAGCCGACCCACAATGCGTACACACATATCAATTCTGAAGCTGCATTGCAGGCAGCAGAAGACATTGACCGCCGCCGCGGTGCTGGAGAGAACCTGGGTTCGCTGGCCGGAGTACCGATCGCAATCAAAGACGTGCTTTGCACCAAAGATGCACCCACGACATGCTCGTCGAATATGCTTCGTGAATTCCGTCCACCCTACGATGCAACTGTCGTCCAGAAGCTGCGCGCTGCGGACGCTGTCATTGTTGGCAAAACAAACATGGACGAATTCGCGATGGGCGCGAGCACCGAAACCAGCGCGTTTGGCGTGACCCGCAATCCATGGGATACCAGCTGCACCCCTGGCGGCAGCAGTGGTGGCTCTGCGGCATGCGTCGCTGCTGGAACGGTACCTCTGAGTTTGGGAACGGACACAGGCGGGTCGATTCGTCAGCCATCTGCGTTTTGCGGAGTCACAGGAATCAAGCCGACCTACGGACGCGTTAGTCGTTTCGGCTTGGTAGCGTTTGCCAGCAGCCTGGACCAAGTCGGCCCAATCGGATGGTCAGTCGAAGACTGCGCACGACTACTGCAAGTCATCTCCGGATACGAACCGCGCGATTCGACCTCACTTGCCCGGGAAGTTCCCCAGTTCTCAGAAGTCATCAGCTCGAACGACTTGCGTGGAATTCGTATCGGCGTGCTCCGATCATCTTTAGAAAGTGATGGTGTTCAAGATTCCGTTCGCGACGCGTTGATCGAATCGATTGAAGTCTTTCGCGGACAAGGCGCCGATATCGTGGACATTGATTTGCCTCATCGCGACTACTGGGTGCCAACGTATTACGTGATCGCACCCTGCGAAGCCAGCAGCAACCTTTCCCGATTCGACGGCGCTCATTACGGACACCGCACTAGCGACCTGCAGGAGGAAGTTTTGCAAGCGAAGTCCAATTCCAACGACGCCGACCGCGGGGCTGGGCCACTGGTCACAACCTACTGTCGCAGCCGCGCCGAAGGTTTTGGCGCGGAAGTCAAACGCCGGATCATGATCGGAACTTATGCACTGAGTTCTGGATATGTCAGCAAGTATTACAATCAGGCTTTGAAGGTTCGCCGACTGATTCGCGAAGACTACGATGCGGCCTTTTCCCAAGTTGATTTGCTGCTTGGCCCTGTCACGCCGACCCCTGCATTCAAGCTGGGCGACAAAATTGACGATCCCATCCAAATGTACTTGTGTGACTTGTTCACAGTGGGAGCCAACCTAGCGGGAGTGCCAGCGATGTCCTTGCCAGCTGGACGAGACCCACAAGGCCTGCCCGTTGGCATCCAACTTCAAGCACCCGCCTTGCAAGAATCGCGTATGATCTTTGCCGGCGCAGCTTTTCAATCCATTACTGACCATCACACGCAACGCCCCGAATCGTTGTAAGAGAACCACGGCGATGACGACTGAATACACTTTCAAAACTATCATCGGGCTTGAGGTTCACGTTCAACTGCGAACCAAGACCAAGCTGTTTTGTGGCTGCAGCATTGAATTTGGTGCGCCTCCGAACACGCAAGTTTGCCCCGTTTGTCTTGGTCACCCTGGCGCCTTGCCGGTGCTGAACGAAGAAGCGATCGATCTTTCGGTGCGAACGGGACTCGCGCTGAACTGCTCGATCCCGCCGCTGACAAAGTGGGATCGCAAACAGTACTTTTATCCTGACTTGCCAAAGGGATATCAGATCAGTCAGTTTGATCTGCCAATTTGTGCTGATGGATTTTTGCAGATCACCGATCCTGCCAAACCAAGTAGCACTCGTAAGATCGGCATCATCCGCGCGCACTTAGAGGAAGACGCCGGCAAAAGCATGCATGACGAAACCGCTGGCACCGGCGACTCGCGGATCGACTTGAATCGCTGTGGCACGCCGCTTCTGGAGATCGTCAGCCAACCCGAAATGCGCTCGGCAGCAGAAGCTCGTGAGTACCTGACACAGCTTAAGTTGTTGCTAACACACCTGGATGTTTCTGACTGCGAAATGCAAGAAGGCAGCTTGCGAGTCGATGCGAATGTGAATTTGCATCTTGATGTCGAAGGCAAAAAAGTTGTCACGCCAATCGTTGAAATCAAAAACATGAACAGCTTTCGTGCTGTCGAACGAGCGATTCAGTATGAAGTCGGTCGCCAATACGAATCATGGGAAGACACTGGGCTGACAATCGAGAACGAACCCAAAACGACTCGTGGCTGGGATGATTCGAGTGAAAAAACATTCTTGCAGCGAGAAAAAGAACTTTCCGCTGACTATCGGTACTTTCCCGATCCCGATTTGTTGCCGCTGCGACTGCCGCGCGAACGGGTCGAAGCTGCTCGCGCTTCGCTTGGTGAACTGCCCGCTAAAACTCGCGATCGACTTCAAGGACAGTATGGCATCAAACCGTATGATGCTGATGTGATCGTCAATCAAGGCAAGGCGATGATTGAGTTTTATGAAACGACCGCGCAAACATCTGGCGATGGGAAACGAACCAGCAGTTGGGTCCAACAAGATGTGATGCGGACGATGAAAGAGCGTGATGTTTCAATCGAAAAATTCACCCTCTCCGCTCAGAAATTGGGCGAACTGCTGGGCAAGGTTTCTGCCGGCGAACTCGACAACAACCGTGCTCGCGATGTTTTCAACCATTTGGTCGAAAATGATGTCCCGGTCGCTCAAGCCATCAGTGCCTTGGGAATCGAAGCCGTCGATAGCGGCGAAATCGATTCGCTTTGCCAAGAACTGATTGACGCTAATCCAAAAGTAGTCGAAGACGTTTTGTCCGGAAATGACAAGGCCGTTGGATCCTTGATTGGACAAGCTAGAAGCAAGAATCCGAACGCCAACCCGAAAGTCGTCCGTGATACTGTCCTAAAATTGATCAAAGGAAACTGAGTGTCCGCAGCGTAGCGGAAATCGTCAACGGCTTGTTGATTTATTTGCGTGGCCTATTTTTGTGAGCCGCTGGCGCTAGCCACGGGCCTCGAAGGGTTGCGTTGTCACTACAAGGCCCGCGGCTAGCGCCGTCGGCTCAGTAAATCAACAAGCCCTCAAGAATTTTCGGCGAAGCCAATCATGTTCAGAAAAGAAAATGGATCGCTTGATATTGGATTCACGGCCATTGTCGGCTTGGTCGTGGTGATTGCTGCGTGGCTTTTGCTAATGCCATGGGTTTCCAGCATTGCGTCAACAACGATGCACCGATTTCATCTTCGCTCTTCATCATTCACGTGGTTCGCAATCCAGACGCCGATTCCGTCGATGTACAACTTTGCCAACACTTATTCCGTCGACAAAATCCCACCTGGATTGGCCGACCCGATATTTGGTCGCGATGAAACCAAAACCCGTTTCGTGAACCACTATCCTGCGCGTGTGTTTACATTCGCGGGCAAGCGATACCAACACCTTCGCCACGGCACTCCGCGCTGGCTAACGATCACCAGCAACTACCGAGGCCAAACTCTCAAAACATTGTTGATCGCCAATCCCAACGAGAATGGATCTGGACTCAAGCTTTCTAAACAACCTGTTCAGGAACAACCGTGAGCGAAGAGAACCTTCCCAATTTTGACTCTTTGGCATATCGATTGGACCACGCATTGATTGCGCATCGGGTCGTTCAATTTGGCCTCGCTGTGGCATTGATGTGGAAGTGGGAGTTCTTTCGCTGGGCGAGTTCAGTCTATGGTGAGTTGCCACTCTCAGATTCATTCTTCCCAGCTTGGCTGCAGTCAGTTTGGGTACTGCGCGTCGTGTTCATGGGCACCGTTGCCGCGATTGTGCTTAGCATCTTTGCAATGCGAACGATCAGGATTGTGTGTGCGGTGATCTCGCTGGTTGGCTGCACGATTCTGTGTTGGCACCAGGGCAGTTACAACGACATGACATTTGTGACCGCATGGTGGACCGCGTTATGGACAATGTGGTACGTCTTTAGAATGGACGACGCAGATACGCATTCGCTCATGAAACGCGCCGCCTTTCTGAGCCGGATTATCATTTCCATGATTTTGCTTGGTGGCGCGGCGGGCAAATGGACAAGCGAATATTGGTCGGGAGACGTACTCTATGATATTTACTTTGTGGATCGCGACTTTTGGGTATTCAATTTCCTACGCGATAGTTATGAACCGCAAGCCTTGCGAAACATCGCGACTTGGTACAGTCGTCAGGTCGTGCTGACCGAAACGATCGCTGGTGTGGGCTTGTGGTTATTGCCCGCGAAATGGGCAGCCCTTGTTGGCGTCGTGCTGCTAACCAGCATTGCCGTGTTCTCGAATTTTCTATTGTTCTCAGTCTTAATGAGCTTGATCGGATTGGCCGCGGTCGGTTTTCTTGTGCCAAAACCACAAAAACCCGCGTAGCCCTTGTGGGTCTCTGGGCCCGCCATGCCAAAGAGCAACGGCAACCAAGCTGCGGTATTGTTCTACCCCGTCCCGGCGATCCGGTCCGCAGGGTATCATCCAGTTTGACAATTGAAAGCACTTTCCCAATCCGCTGCCATGACGATCTACTACGCCAACGGTTCCCCGACCACGTCACTGACAACCCAAGACCTGCGAGACGCTTTGTCAGAAGTCTTCCAGGCCATTGGTGAACGCAAAAAGGTATTGCTGTTACCGCCTGACGCAACACGTTTGTTTAGTCGCGCAGGTGAACTGACAGTTTTGTGCCGTGAATTGCTAGGCGACAAGATCACCGACATCATGCCAGCACTGGGCACGCACTCAGCGATGAAACCTGATCAGCTGGATCACATGTTCCCTGGTGTGCCTCACGACTTGTTTCGGCCACATCGCTGGCGTGATGATGTTGTCACACTGGGCGAGGTTTCAGCAGAATTTGTCTCTGATGTCACCGGCGGGTTGTACGATCGGCCTTGGAAAGCCCAAGTCAACAAGCTGCTCTGTGACGGTGGTCATGACTTGATCTTTTCGCTCGGCCAGGTCGTGCCTCACGAGGTCATTGGCATGGCCAACTACAACAAGAATGTCTTTGTTGGAACGGGTGGTGCAGAAGGCATCAACGAAAGCCACTATCTGAGTGCGGTTTATGGCATCGAGCAAACGTTGGGCCAAGCCAACACGCCGCTGCGAAAGATCTTGAACCATGCCCAGGACAGTTTTTGTCAAGACATGCCTTTGCTGTACGCGCTGACCGTGATCCAACAGATGGCTGACGGAACGTTGCACACGCGAGGTTTATTCATTGGCGACGATCACGACACATTTTTTCAAGCCGCCGAACTCGCGTACAAGGTCAATATCACACACTTGGAAAAAGCGCCCAAGCACATCGTTGCCTACCTAGACCCAGCCGAATTCAAAAGTACTTGGCTAGGCAACAAAGCGATCTATCGGACGCGGCTCGCAATCCAGACTGGCGGCAAGTTGACTGTTCTTGGGCCTGCCGTTGAAGAGTTCGGCGAAGACAAAGAGATCGATCGCTTGATCCGAAAGTACGGTTATCAAACCAAATCAGAAATCATGCAGTTGGTAGCGGACAACGAAGACTTGGCAGCGAACCCTTCCGCTGCCGCGCATTTAGTTCACGGATCGCATGAAAATCGATTCGAAGTGATCTGGGCGGCCGGAAAACTATCGCAAGACGAAATCGCATCCGTGAATTACACACCCGGCAACATCAACGCACTGATGCAGCGCTACGACGTTGGCAAATTGGATGACGGCTGGCACACAGATACCGACGGCAGCGAGTTCTACTTTATCCGCAACCCAGCGTTAGGCCTGTGGCGAGCCGACCTGGCTTAGAACTCGCGTTCAGTGACACTTGACTTTCATTTATCTTTAGCGGATTCCAGTGTATCCAACATTCCGGCAAACAACGCGGTGCGAGACGTGCGTCATGGCAAATGCGTTTCCGTTAGAAAGCTTGGAATACTGATTAGCTGATTGCCTGGGCAGCACAGCCAAACCTTAAGGAGACGCGATGCCTTTATTTTCTGCGACTACATATTTTGATATCACGCTCGCGATTGACACGTTGTCGAATCCAATCAAGGAGCTTTCGTTCGTGCGAGTTGGGCTGAATGAATAGATATCGGGGAGCTCGCAGGCTCGGAATTTTTTTCGAGCAAGAGATCATTCTTCGTGAAGGCGTTGCTCTTTTTCCAGCACTTGGGCAATTAAGGATCAATAGCTTGTCGAGCATGGCCCAAGGAATTTCAACGCGTTTCGCTCCAACGAGCAGTGCCAGGTGGTCTCTGAAGATGATTGCAGTAGCCGCACGGTTCGACATCCTCTTGAACGCGTACAGCATTGCGAGCCCAAATGCGTACATGCCGAAAACGATGTAAAGTAGCGAGTAATCGTTAGGAACTTGGCGCAACAGCCCTGTACCAATGATCCCGAATCCAAATGCAAGATAGATCGAGGCGTGAGTTGGATGGATCGTCGTCAAGACTTTCGGCTATTTCAGCCCAAGGCCTACCGTTTAAACGAAATTGTGAATCGCGAAAAGTCGTTAACGGTTTGTTGATTTATTTGCGCGGCATATTTTTGTGAGCCGATGGGCGCTAGCCACGGGCCTCGAAGCGCTGCGTTATCACTACAAGGCCCGCGGCTAGCGCAGTCGGCTCAGAAAAACGAGTTTGACCGGAATTTGACTCACTGCAACTTAGAACTTAAGATGATCGTTGCGTTAAGGGACGCTACCGTGCTCGCGGAAAGGGCTTAGCCCAACCTCTACAATTCAAATTGTTTGACCTTACCTTCTTTCGGTTCACCACGCGAGCAATGAACCTCGCGGCATTTCCGCAGAAAGAAAGGTTCGTCATGAAAAGATATTCTAACCCTCGAGCTCACCGCGCCCTTCCTGAAGGGCCCAATTGGGAGCATTTGCAGAAACAGGCCAAGACATTGTTAAAGTCTTACCTGAGCGGACAGTCACAGGCGATCGCTGAGGTTCACCGTTACGAACGAAATCCCGATCCGCATTCGTTTCGATTAGCAGACGCTCAGCGAATCCTTGCTCGCGCCTACGGTTTCGCCAGTTGGGCGCGATTGAAACAGGAAGTGCTCAAGACGCCTGCTCCCAAATACTCCGTGCAAGATCTGTGTGATGCAGCAATCGTTGGTGACGTCAAAAAGGCGAAGGCGATTCTTGATGAACAACCCAATTTGGCTTTGCTTTATCTGAAAGATGACTCCGCCATGGCGATTCACTTTGCCGTCATGCATCGACAGCCAGAAATGGTACGTTTGTTGATGAGTTGCGGCGTCAACAAGAACTCAGGAATCTACCCGTTCACAAAAGCCACATCACCAATCGGAATGGCCACCGACCGTGGATACGATGAGATTGTTGAGATCATCAACGAAGAATATGACCGCCGCGAAAAACAGTCGATCGAATCAAACGCTATCGAATCGGATCCGGGCGAGTCTGAAAGTTCACAGCCGCCCGAGGGTCGAACCTTGTTGTTGGGACAACTCCGTCAGGCGATCTGCGATGGCGATATTGAAACATTTGTCGAGTTGGTTGCCAAAGGAATCACAGTTGATGAGATCGGAAGCTTTTTGCAGTCCGCAGTGGACTCTCATCAAACAGAAATCGTGCGACGAATGATGTCGCTTGGAGTCGATCCAGACGGAACCCATCTACGATACGTCAGCGAAAGTGCGCCTTACGTTGTGGGAGGCGACCCATTGTATCGGGCCACGATCACCCAACAGCACGAGATGACTCGGTTATTACTCGAAGCTGGCGCCGACCCAAACTTGCAGGTTCTGGGAACTGGCACACCAATGGCCGGTGCGTTTTCGACAGGCAATCAAGAGCTAATCGAACTTGTCAAATCGTATGGAGGCATTGTTGGCGTTGAAAGTGCAGCCAAGTTTCTTTCTTATCAAGAATTCGCCGAGCTATTCGAGAATCAAAATCCAAAGATCGATGAGCATTTGTTAATGCGAGCAGTACATGGTGGGATTCCGGAGACCGTACTACACTGCCTGAAACACTTTCCCCAGAAAGTCAGTACCGGTCTGTTAGGTCAGGCTGCCCGTTTCTGGCGGCACAAGCACAGCCACGCACCTCACATCGACCGTGAAAACTATTTTCACATCTACGAGATCTTACTGAAACATGGCGTAAAGGACCTGAATGAGTTTGCAAAGGCGGAGGGTTTACACTCGAAACCAGAAACCTACCTTGAGCTACATTCACTTGGCCGAAAAGAGCCAGAGGAAGATGCCGTAAGATTCGCCAAACTGTTATTGAAGTACGGAGCAAGATTGGACGTGCTCGATTTACACTTGCTGTCCACGCCGTTGGGATGGGCGGCGCGATGGGGCAAGGAAAAACTGGTGCAACTTTACATTGACCATGGCGCTGATCCAAATCTTTGCGGCGCTCCGTGGGCAGCACCGATCGAATGGGCTCGAAAAAAGGGACACGGTGGTGTTGTTGAATTGCTTTCAACGCTTCCAGGAAAATCTAGTTGAACATGAACGCTCACGTTCTTTCATTCTCGGATGGACTAACAAACTTACTCAGTGTCCTTGCTATAGCTTAATGTTTTACCCGGAAAGACATTTTTACTGATGTAATCGATGTCCAATTTCGCGTTGGAGTGGAGTTCTACTTCTTTAAGATTCGGCATTTGATCAACCAGATCCTTTGTCTCCTTAACGATCTGCAAATCGCCCTCGAACATGTACAAGTTCAATTGGCAGAATTCTCCCAGTTGTCCACCTGGAAACGACTCAGAGTAGTCCAGATAATTGTCACCGCAAAACTCTCTAGCAGTCGCCTCAAACTCAAACGTGTGAATCAGGTGCGAACCCGTTACATACCGAGGCGATTGCTCTGCGAACGCAAGGTTTGGAGCAAAGTACACGCCGAGCTTTCCCTGGTGCGACAGTCCGATCAATTCGTGCTTTGATCGAAATCGTTTCCAGCTTTTTGCAATCAGCTTGGTTAGCCGATCAATTCACCGGGAGAACTTTTTGCAGCTCTTTTTTAATCGTCTGGTAGTTCTTCCAGTCTGGAGGCGGAACAAAGGGGACGAGGGGCCTCCGTCCCCTTTATTTCCTCCACCTTGTCTCTCCCAGCAAAATCATGCGCATAGCGCGGATCGCACCCTTTATTCGCTTGTAGATTCTTTGGTTTCTGCATATATCCTCCACTTGGATCGTAACGTCGAGAACTGCAGTCCGATGGAAATAATTAACCCAGTAACTAATCCACTACCTGCAGTTGCACCAGCAAGCATTGAGATCAGAACTGAAATACATGTCGCCGTCGCAACGAAAAACACAGTTGCTAAAAGCGAATAACCAATACTCTTTGAGGATTCGATTCTATTGGCGCGCACGTATAGTGCGATGGTTACCAATGCCAATATCGTCGTGCCAGTCGCCAAGGGCGTGATCATAAAAACCTCGAGATGCCAAGAAGGATTGGTGACTTTTAAGCCAAAAAACAAACGACAAACGCGCCAGCGTGCGAGGAAACAAAGGGGACGGGGGTCTTGTTTGGCCGGGGTTTACAGCTAGACTCGGTTTTTCTCTGGTTACTTGCTATCCGCCGTACCTTTGAAAATGATGCGGCCGTGGCGCGATGTCGATACCATTCGTTTTCCGTCGGGGCTCCATGCAACGGCGTAGGGTGTCCGCGAGTGGCTGGCGAAACTGGCGCAGTATTGCCAGGTGTCTGTATTCCATAGGTGCAATTTGCCTTCTTCGCAGAAACCAACCACCCGTCTTTGGGACGCATTCCAAGACAAATCTTTGACCGTGGCATTGGGGCCATCTGCGGTGTTTACAAGTGATTGAGACGCAACGTCATATACACTTACGCGTCGTAGATTTCCCACCGCGATTTGGCTGCCATCGGGCGACCATTGCAAAGCCGTTTTCCATCCATATTGAGTGATCGAGCAAACTTCGGTTCCCGTATCGACTTGGATGACGCGGATGTCATCGTTCGTACCGGCAAATGCAATGCGATCAGGTGTCCCAGGCTGTGCCGGTGCCCAGGCCAGGACGGTTGTAACGCTGCCATCTTCTTGAGTGTAGATTGTTTCCTTTGTTTGAACGTTCCATACTCGTAGTTTGCCGCCACTGCTAACCGCGGCCAGTTGTGTGCCGTCGGGTGACCAACCAACTGCTTTAGCGGAAACCTCGGGTGACAAATCAACATCGCCACCAGCGTCAAATAGGATATTGTGTTCTTGGTTTTGTGCGTCCAGAACCCAAACACGTCCCTTGTTGGACACACAAGCGATCTTTTTGCCGTCGGGCGAAAACTGTAGCGAGAAAATGAGTTGACTACCATCACTGCCAGGAATCAATCGAGTTTTTCCTTGATTGTCTTGGATCAAGATGTCGTAACCTTCGCCGACGGCAAGCTGGTTTGCATCGGGATGCCACGAAATAGCCGGCCGATCACTTAGTTCTCGGTCGATGGCTTTTTCGCCCAAGTCCGCGATGTTCCAAAATCGCATTTCGTCCTCGGGCAATCCGGCAGAGACAATTTGATTGCCATTGGCGCTCCACGATGCGGCATACACTGGTCCTGTATGACCGATGAACCGTCGAACTTCTTTGAATGAATCTGCGTTCCAAACGCGTATCGACCCGTCGGCACTTGCGCTGGTCAAAAAATGCTTGTTTGGGTGCCAAGCAAGAGATTCGATAAAGAGTCGATGGCCTGACATTTTGACCGTGCGGTTGTTTGTCGTGTCGTGGACAACGATGGTGTTCTCTGGCCCGATGTAGGCAATCAATTTTCCTTCGTGGCTCCAGCAGGGATTGGCGATCCAGTCGTCTCGCAGGATCTTGGTTGTCTTTTTGCTGCGAGTATCAAACTGAAATAGCTCTTTGCTTGTGGTCCAGGCGACCGAAAATCCATCGTAGGACCACGCGAGGTGCCGTTTTCCTAGTTGCCCATGTACACCGTTGCCTTCACCGACAATCTTCCGTTCATACCAAGCCCAGACATTCAGTTTTCCGGATTGGTCGCACACCGCCAGTTGATCGCCGCCAATGTTCCAACGAATGTCCGTTATCGCAGAATCATGTTTGTCGAATTCGACGGTTTCAAAACCTGGGTTTCCGGGTTCAATGACTCGGACTCGACCATCACCAAATCCCAGGGCCAACAGTTTATGATTCGGACCAAAATCGGCGGCGCTGACGCCTGGCTCAATCGTCACAGAGCCTGACGATTTTCCTGTCACGGGGTCGACGGTCAAGACCTTTGATTGTGCCAGCAAGAGTACTTTTGCGAGTGGTTCATCACGAACGAATTGAATGTCTTCGACAATTTCGTCTACTTTCAGACGGGCTTGTTCCTGATGTCCGAGCTGATTCAGGTACCGCCATTCCCAGCCT
>CAYNNP010000027.1:42884-44066 GCA_964398215.1 uncultured Pirellulaceae bacterium
CAGACGGGCTTGTTCCTGATGTCCGAGCTGATTCAGGTACCGCCATTCCCAGCCTGTTATGTCGGCGTACTTTGGGTCGTCCCACTTTTGCGTTAGTTCGCGAATGCGCCCAAGACCGCCAGCCGTAGCAGTTTCGCTGGCCAACAGCATTTCTGTGTTGTAAAGGTTGTTCACAATCACTGACTCTCTCTGTTGGAGTCGTTGATTGGAATCTGCTAACGCGGCCCGTTTTTTTCCAAGCATGAATGTGGAAATCATCAATGAAATGAGTCCGACAATCATCATTCCCATTACGGTTGTGACGGCTGCTTGATGATTCTTGATAAACCGTTTTGCTCGATCGAAAAAAGGCTCTGGATAGGCGTCAACGGTTTCGCCCGCCAAGAAAGATTCCAGATCGCGTGCAAGATCTCCTGCGGACGCATAGCGATTCTTTGGTTCCAGCTCCATCGCTTTGTGACAAATCGCGGCGAGCGGCTTGGGAACGCGTAAATCAACGTCGTTGACTTTATGGAAGTTGCCAGCTTGGATCCCAGAGAGTACCTCTGTTAATTCGTCCGGGGATGTCGACGTGTTCTCCAAGGCTACCTTGTTTGTCAGTATGCGAAACAGACATGCTCCCAGGCTAAAAACATCGCTCGCTGGACTCAGTTCGCGGATTTTGCCAGCAGCCTGTTCAGGGCTCATGAATGCAGGTGTCCCCAGCACAACTCCGTCTCTGGTGTCATCAAGATTCAGAGTCCCCGTCTCGACGCTGTCGGCGGAGAGATCGTCGCCCTGGCCGATGCGTTTTGCGCAACCCCAGTCCAGAACCAGCGTTCGTCCTTTGTCGGCTACCATGATGTTGGATGGTTTCAAGTCGCGATGCAAAACTCCTTTTTCATGCGCAAAGTCCATCGTATTGCAGACGGTAACGAATCGATTCAAAAGCGGGCGGATATTCTGCATCCAAACCGTCTTGTGGATCAACTCGTCTCCCATCTTCGCGTGGACTTCTTTGATTTCCGCCGACAACGTATTGCCTTGTACCAGAGGCATGGTGTAGTGCGGCTGGCCATCTGCATCAGTCAGTCGATAGACCGGGACAATCCCAGGGTGTTGCAGTTGACCGGTAATGACGGCTTCGCGAAAAAACCGATCTCGGCGACTCTTGCTTTGCGCCCACTTGGGACGAATTCGCTT
>CAYNNP010000028.1:0-43324 GCA_964398215.1 uncultured Pirellulaceae bacterium
GACCAGCCTATTTGGGGTTAATGGGCTAACGTTCACAGGAAGCAATTCGACGGGGGAAATTTACTATTGGTGGTTGTCCGACGAGGATGAAGAAACAATCAAAAAAATTGTTTTGAAGATGAGAGAATCCCAACAGTATTTACGCGATACACAACTTCTTGCAAAACACAAAGCGGACGTCGCGTCAGTCCAGCCAGATGTTGCGACAAAGCAAACGCAAGCGATTTCGCAGCAGCAGTTGAAAGAACTGCGTGATCAGTACGAGGTTGCCGAACGAAACGTCACCAAGTTGGCCCAGGAAATAGTGGCCGACCCCGGCAAACATGGCGAACTTGCCAAGTTGGTACAGCAAGCGTTTGATCTCCGACAGAAACTACAACTTGCTCAGGTTGCCAGCGGACGCGCGCGGCTTGACGCAATCGAGCAGCGGATTCAAGCCCGGGCCAGTGTTCGGCAGCAGGTGGTTGCTCGCCGCGTCGAGGAGTTGATTGCGAAGTCCCAGGATTCGGGGAACGCTGTCTATTCGGAACTACGCGGCGCTCGCATCGAGTTGATCCCGGAAGATACGTACGGTATATGGTTGATCGGTGGTCGAGCTTTTGTTGTTAGTCGCAAGACATCGCTGGAACGTGAATCGCGAATGATCTTTCCCGACAAAAAGGTCCGTCCTGATACGTTCAAGTTGGGCATGGTAGTCGACGTGGAATACCACACTCAAAATGACATCCACTACGCCGACGAGATCGAAATCCAGAAAAAATGACTGTGCGATACTTTGGCTGAAAGTTTGTGTTCGCCCAAAATCCTATTTTCGCGCGAAGTCATGCTGTCGAAAACAATTCACAAAACAGTACTTGGATCGCATCGATATCAACGGGTTTGGAGAGCACCTTTGGCATTTTTTCACCGTTGACTTCAAGGCTAGAGCAGTCTTTCGAGTGTTCGCTACAAAAAACCACTTGCTGCTCGGGCCAAACCGATCGAATCTCTTGGTAGGTTTCCAGCCCCGACATTTCTGGCATCGTTAAGTCCAGTAGGACTAGATCGAATGGTGGTTCAGTGGCGAGCATACTGATGGCTTGCATCCCGTTTTCCGCAAGTAACACTGTGTGATCAAGGCTCTCTAAAAGTAGCGCATGTGTCTCACGGATTTGTGCTTCGTCGTCGACAACTAGGATTCGTTGCGAACGTGGATCGACATCGGATCCTTTACGTTTGTCGCCAAGCTTCGTAGAGGGCTCATCGCACTTGGGAAGAATGACCTGAAAATCGATGAAATTCTCGTCATCCGATTCAACGTTGACCACACCACCATGTTGCTCAACAACACCTTGGGCGATTGCCAACCCAAGACCAGTACTTTCACCGCTCTGTTTGGATGTAAAGAACGGATCGAAGATCTGAAGTCGCTCTTGTTCACTGAGCCCAGAACCATTGCCTTTGATGCTGATGCAAATGCAATCGCCAAGTTCACGATGGCAGTGCGTTACCGAGAGCGAAACTTCAGCGATTTTTTCATTGGCTTGAACGTATGCGTTTTGACACAGATTGATCAACGCCTGCTGCATTTGACCTTCGTCGACGTTCACGAAAAAATCGTTTGGCTCGCAATCCCCAAAATGAAACGTAACCGGGCTATCAATGCTGCTGCTGATTTTCGCTTTGGTGTTTCTGAGCAGTTGATGTACAGAAACAAGTTTTTGATCCAGGCAAGGGCCATTTGCAAATTGCAAAAGTTTCTTGGTTCGTTTTGTAGCCCGAGTCGTGGCTGAAGCAATTGCGTCAATACTCTCGCGGTAGTCTGCACTGGTGTGGTTAGAGATCGCCGGAAGGTTGCAACTGATGACCGTAAGGAAGTTATTGAAGTCATGCGCGATTTCTCCTGCCAGGCGTCTGACGGCATTTGTTTTCAGAGACCGCATCACATTCAACTGCAATGCTTGTCTGGCAACCTGCCGCCGCAGAATGTAGATCCAAACCAGAAGTGCAGCGATTACCAGCGATGTAATTCCAGCCGCGATGAGAAACTGGCTGACCGAAATGACTGGCGGTTGGTTAATGATCTGAGTGTGGTTGGGAACGGCCGCAGTCGCAGAGGGTTCAGCCTGGTAGCCACCAGGATTGCGCAATGGTTCATCAGCATTGATCCCGACTGTGTGAATCAGTAGGAAAAATACACTTAGGTACGCCGAAGACAACGGCCAGCTAAGGCGATTCATGGGCATCTCTCATTCTGGTAGTTCCACAAACGCCCTCTCGACAATCTCGAGCCCCTCAGTGCAAGCACTGAGCGAAAGTGCGAGAGGACGCAGTGGTTTACCGTAGCGGAAGTCATCACGGGCTTGTTGATTTACTGAGCCGACGGCGCTAGCCGCGGGCCTTGTGGTGACAACGCAACCCTTCGAGGCCCGTGGCTAGCGCCAGCGGCTCACAAAAACAGGCCACGCAACTAAATTAACAAGTCATCACGACTTTCGACCGTTCGAGGGCTGCCGGAGCTCTCGTCGAGTTTCACTACGGCAGTAAATTTACGAGCGGCCTTGCGAGTTAGGCTGCCCCAACCCAACTCGCATCGGGATAGTGACGCATGGCCGGAAACAAAGCACTAGGGGTTACCCTATGTTATGGGATTTTTTTCTCGTGGCTTGGATTTGGCATCGGATTTGGTGCCAGACTACCTAGTAATTGAATCGAAGTTTTACGCGACCAGAACGTAGTTCCGGTGATAAACCGCTACGTAGAAAGAAATCAAGCGCCAACTCAGTGATCGCGTAGCCCTGCAAAGGCTAGGATAGACTGCTGTCCACGGATACAATCCTTTGCACGTTCTTTTCACCGAACGAATGCCCTCCAAAGCGGATGAAAAGAAAACATGCTCGATCGATTTTCCGATGGTGACTTGCGCTGGTTGGTTGGTGGCGCCCGTTTTGGCTTGTGGATCTGGAACGTACAGGCGGATGAAGTCTGCTGGGCATCACAGGTTGGTGAAATCTATGGAGTGAAGCCAAGCGACTTTCCAGAAAACTTTGCGGCATTCGAGGCTTTATTACCACCAGACGACGAAAATCTTCAAGCAAAAATATTTTCGTCGATGGATCAAGAAAGCGGACGATTCGAATTTGAACACTCGATCATTCGCCCCGATGGCAGCGTTGGCTGGATTCAGAACTCTGGCTGTGTTGAATTCGATGAGAATCGAAACCCGTCAAGGATCGGTGCTGTTGCGTTGGATATTACTGAGCAAAAGCAAGCCGAGCTTTCGCTGCAAACGCGGGAAGATCAATTCCGCCGATTTTCTGAACTGACGTCGGACTATATCTACGAAGTTGACATGCGGACGCTGCCTTTGGTTCCCAATGTCGTTGTGGGATCGTATCAACGAGTCGTTGGCTACAACGAATCCGAGTTGGCCGAAAAGGGTGGTTGGACGGGGATCATGCACTCCGAGGATCTCGTTGCTGGACAGGAAGTCAGCAAGCAACTGCACGCCGGAGTATCGACGATACATGAATACCGGATCACCAATAAAGATGGCGAAGTGCGCTGGCTATGCGATCATGCTTGTCCTGTCTTGCAAGACGGTGAACTGGTCCAGATCATTGGCGGCGTCAAGGACATCACCGAAACGAAGGCACTGCGCGACCAACTCTTGCAGGCTCAAAAGCACGAGGCGATGGCACACTTGGTGAGCGCCGTTGCGCACGATTTTAACAACTTATTGGTTGTCGTGATGGCTTCGACAGAACTGATGACCCAGGACGGCGATGCTGATGAATTCGAGGAGCTGAAGGCTGACAATCTCATTGCTTGCGACAGGGCGGTCGAGCTGACTCGAAAGCTGCTTGCGTTCACACGCAAGGATCTGCCGCAAACTCAAACCGTGCGACTTTCTGATACCGTTCGCGAGACGAGTGGGATTTTGCGGCGGGCGGTCGGCGAGCAAATTGAAGTTCGCATGGATTTTTCAAGCGAAGTGAATGATATCGTAGACATCGATCCAGGGCATCTTCAACTCGTTCTCTTGAATCTTGCCAGAAACAGTCGCGCTGCGATGAACCATCAAGGTGAATTGGTGCTTTCAGTTTCAGCAGTCGATCCCGATGCGATCCATCTACCCGAAATGAATTTGCAAAAAACCGTGTTGCTCGAAGTCACTGATTCTGGCTGCGGTATCACGGAAGAGAATATTGCCCGTGTATTTGACCCCTTTTTTACTACCAAGTCGGCTGGCGAAGGTTGTGGTATCGGGCTGGCAACCTGTTGGCAGATCATTGATCGCGCTGGTGGAGCGATTCATGTGAAAAGTGAATTGGGGCATGGAACGACGTTTTCGATTCACTTGCCAACCGTCAATAAACCAGTCCGCGAAAAAACGACGCCGGTCGCCAATTTTACGCTGGGAGGCACGGAACGCATTTTGGTTGTAGATGACGATGACGACGTGAGGCGAACGACCGTGCGGATATTGGAGTCGTTCGGGTACGAGGTTTGTGGAGTCGATTGTGGACAGGCCGCCCGACAGGCGGTTGCTGAAGCAAACTACGATATGCTTCTGGTCGACGTTCGATTACCAGATGGTGATGGTTGCAGTCTGGTAAAGGAACTAAAGAAAACGAATCCGAATGTGTCAGCGCTGTTGGTTTCTGGCTACATTGACGACGGAGTTCGTGCGCGAGTACGAAACGATGGGTATCGGGTGCTCGCCAAACCTTTCAGCGGTACCGCTCTGGCTCGTAGCATTAGAGCGACGCTGCAATGCGTTGAACCGATTGAATCGGTAGACTGTTGGTGACTGTCACTGCGTTACGTTGCATGTCGAGATGCCGACTTGCGCAAGACGGCGAAACCTGGAGTTCGCCCTGCTTCCGAATCACATGCAATGCTGTATTGTTATTTTCTGTGCAGAGCTGGTGAACGATTCGCTAACTGTAACTGACGTGCTGGGTGGTCGATGGTCTTTGCCGGAACGCCGCGTAGGGAATTCATGGGGAGCAATTCATGGGGAGTTTTGGGGTTGTGTTACTGAATGAACGAATGCGGTGGTCTCGATTTGTCGGATTCGTTGCGACCATCAGCGTTTTTCTTTTGCCTGGTTGGGTCCGCGCTGGCGACAACGTGTTCATTCTCAATTCGTATCATCGGGAAAAGGCTCTTTCGGACGATACGATTGACACCATTATCACACAGCTACAGTCTCAGCACCCCGAATTGAGGTTCTTGATCGAGGACATGGATACGAAGCGGAACTCGATCGCCGATCTTCTTCCCTGTTTATTGAAATTTTACACAGAGAAATACAGTGGCGCTGATCTGAGTGCGGTGGTCACGGTCGACAACAATGCATTCGACTTTGCGATGGAGTACAGACAGCAGTTGTTTCCTGGTGTGCCCATCGTCTTCTGCGGCGTCAATGGTTTTCAGCATTCGGTTCTTGATGGCGTCGAAGGAGTGACGGGAGTAGCCGAGGCTGTTGAGCTTGACGCGACCGTGAAAGTTGCTTTGGCGCTGCACCCAGGGACCACGCATCTGGCGGTTGTATCTGATACGACGCCAACCGGACGCGAATTGTTGGGCGAGTTTCATCGATTTGCCGATCAGCTTCCCAAGTCGCTTCAGATTGTAGAGCTTGTGGGTTTGACGACTGCCGACCTGTTGAAGCGTATGAAAGAACTGCCACCGCGAACTGTTGTTTTGCGATTCTCGTTTTTTCGTGACGCAGACGGCAAGTCTTTTCGTGTTGATGAACAGGCCAAGCTGATCACACAGGCGGGCTTGCCAGTTTTCGACTTCTGGGACGAGGGGATTGGGTTAGGTTACGAGGGCGGATATGTCGTCACTGGTGAATCGCAGGGCAAGGTGGTGGCCGGTATGTTGGAGCGGATACTTGCAGGTGAAGATCCAGACCAGATCGCGGTTGTCGACCAAAGTCCGAACATCCCTGTTTTTGACAAACGGCAGTTGCTGCGCACGGGGGCTGATTTGAGTCAACTGCCACCGAACGCCGTGCTTCGTTTTGACGAACCTTCTTTTTGGGTTCGGCATCCTCGGCTAACAGCCGGTCTTGGGGTGACTTTTCTTGTTCTTTTTGGGTTCGCCGTGTTCTTTGCCGCGCTCAGTGTTCAGCGAAAGCGTTACGCAGACGCTTTGTTTCGAGAGCAGCAAAAGTTGCGAGCCACACTTCAGTCAATCGGTGAAGGTGTGGTCACGACCAACACGCATGGCAAGGTCGATCAGTTCAACTCGGTCGCAGAGCAGTGGATAGGATTGCCGATTGAACAGGTCCGGGGCCGCTCTGTCGACGAGGTCTTTCAGCTGAAGGATAGTTCCACTGACGCGGTGATCGAACTGAATCCGAATGGTGATTTTCCTTCGACGGGCTCGGGGCAACTGCTGACCGCGCACGGAAAAAGTTTGCCGATCGTGCTGACGGCGGCTCCCATCTCGTTGCCCCAGGAGAGTGCGAGTGGATCTGTCATTGTCTTTCGTGACATGACTCGCGAGAACGAGTTGCAGCAAGAACTGCAGCAAGTACGCAGACTGGATGCACTTGGGCAATTGGCGGGAGGGGTGGCGCACGACTTCAATAACATGTTGGGTGGGATCATGGGCGCCGCCGAGATACTTAGCGTTGAACTGGAGGGGGATCAGCTGAGCGAGTTCCCGAACCTGATCCTGAATTCGGCCAACTGCGCCGCTGGGCTGACGAAGCAGTTGCTTTCTTTTGCGAGGGAGCAACCGGTTAGCAAAGAGCCTGTTGGAATCCACCGAATCATCAACGATACCGTAGACGTCTTAAAGCGGACGATCGATCCGCGAATTGAAATCGATGTCCAAACAGAAGCGGAGATGGATATTGTGGAAGGTGACCGAGCGTTGCTGCAAAGTTGCCTGCTGAACTTGGGGGTCAATGCTTCGCATGCGATGCCATCTGGCGGGAAGCTGGTCTTTGCAACTCGTGACATTCGCATGACAGCAAGCGATAGCGAAGATAACTCGTTCGATCTTGAACCGGGATGCTATATCGAGGTCCGCGTCCAGGACACTGGTGGTGGGATTGCTCCCGATATCATCGAACGAATTTTCGAGCCATTCTTTACCACCAAGGAGCAAGGAAAAGGAACGGGGCTGGGATTGGCGGCAGTCTTCGGCACTGTGCAGCAGCATGCTGGCAGTGTTGCGGTACGGAGCAAGTTGGGCATCGGTACAAGTTTTGATATTCGGCTTCCCATAACGAAGCAGCCAACAAGCAGTCCCAGGGAATCAGACAACGTTGTCGCTGGGGGCACTGGGGTTGTGCTGGTTGTCGAGGATGAAGTCTCGGTTCGCAGAATCGCTAGAAGAACACTTGAGGGGATCGGATACGAAGTGCTTACCGCAAGCAACGGTCTTGAAGCCGTTGAAATCTATCGGCGAGAACAAAAGCGAATTGGAGTGGTGCTGCTGGACATGGTCATGCCAAAGATGAGCGGTCGAGACTGTTTCGTTGAACTTCAGCGAATCAATCCAGATGTGCGTGTCGTTTCCACTTCGGGATACTATTCCCAAGATCACTTACAGGAAATGGCGCGACTGGGGATGACCACCCAATTGCCAAAACCATATCGATGCGAAGAACTCAGCAGCGCAATCGGCAATGCTATCCAGGCGGGGTGAATCGTTCTGGCAAGCGACTGGTGGATTGCAGTGAATCAGGTGAATCACCACTTTTCCAAAGGCCGCGGATCTGTGGTCCGATCCAATTGGATCCGCAAAAAGCGCCCTAAACCGACTATTCAGCCCAACGGGTGAATATCTGCGATCATAGTACGGTCGAGTTGTTTTTGGAGATTTTCGCAAAGTGCCTAAGAAACTGGCATGCTATTCGTTGTCATTTGAAGTCGTTGTCGCCGCTGTGAGATGTCTGCAAAAAAGCAGATTGTCTTGGCAAGCGAAAACTTGACGGGCTTATCCACCTACCCTACATCTGGAATCGTGTCATGCTTCCTGTGAATCGAATTCACTTGATTCTGTTGTTCGTTTTAACTCTCGCGGCAGGTGCCAAAACCACGATGGCTGAACCGATAGGCCTGATGGAAAAATATGCTCTTGCTGCTGACCGTGCCAAGATGTTGGGCGAACTGATCCCTGGCAGCGAAGATTTTTATTTCTATCACATCCTGCATTTTCAAACGACCGGCCAGTTGGAAAAGGCGGAGGCAACCATCAAGGATTGGTTGGCGATTCACAAGGGCAGAGAGACGCCTGCGATCCGAGCGATGATCGATCGCCAAAGACTTTTGACCTATCGTGATTCTCCGGACCGTGCCATCGAACATCTGATCCGCCGGCTTGGTGTTGAACTCAATCACGCTCCGCCAGCGGTGAAGGGTGAAAGGCGATATCCGAGTGAACTGGATAACGCGCGGTTCAAATTGGATCGGCTTGTAAAAGACGCGATGAACCAAAACAGCCAGTTGCATCCGATCGGAATGCAGCACTTGGCAAAATTGTTTCTGAAAAACAAGACGGCAGGCGTGCGGATTTCGCTTGTCGATTTCCTAAAACGGGTGAACGGTCCGTATCTGGAGAACTTGGACCAGTTGGTGGTCAAAGAGTTGCTTTCTCGCGCTGAGCGTAGTCGCCGTTTTGGTGATGTGGCGGCGCATCGCTTCTTGACGCTTGCTGAACTGCAAAAAGTTGCACGCCAAGTTCCATCGATTGCTGATGACAATGCGTTTGTCCAGGCGATTCTGCAACGCATGCGTCCCAGTGCCGATAGCGACCCGAGCCAACAACCAGAGGTGCAGTTGGAGTATCTTCGCCAAGTCGCGGTCTACGTTCGGACTTTGCCCACTAGTTACAACTCGCTGAAAGGTTCGTCGCTTTATCGTTTGTTGGAAGCCGAGTTGGTGGCAGGCAACTACGATCAAAAACTCTTTCTGGAATACCTGAAGCTACCTCGCAACAGTCCCATTGTGCATCCCGAGTGGGCGCGCCGCGCGGTTCGCAAAGCAAACTTGGGCGACGATTTCATGGCACTGGCGTTGTTGCCGCGAATCGGAGACGAACGTCCACTCGTGCGGGCGTATCTCGAACATTTCCTGCGCGATGCGCCTGATACCAAAATGTTTGCTGAATACGTGCAACCTGTTTTTCTGCGTCACGTGTTCGCAGAAAGTAAGTTACTGGCAGGCGTTGGCGCCCCCGAGCAGTGGTACAAGTTGTTGTCGCCGGAACTGCGTCAATCGCTGCGAGACCGTTCCGAGCTAAGATTGGCTTCGCAGAACAAGATTCGCTATGCCTCGGGCGACGATACCGAGTTGATTGTTGATGTAAAGAACATTGATGAACTTGTCGTGCGTGTCTACGAGATCAATACGCTTGCATATCATCGGACGCACACTCGTCCATTGAACACTGATATCGACTTGGATGGTTTGGTTGCGACGGACGAGCAGAAGTTGAAGTTCAATCAACCCGCCATCCAACGCCATCGCGAAACCTTGAAGCTCGATTCGATTTCTGGTCGCGGTGTATGGATTGTTGACCTGGTGGGCAAGGGCTTGCGAGCAAGAGCGCTCGTCCGGCGTGGTCAAATCAATCATGTCGATCAGACGACTGCCGATGGAATGGTCTTTACCATCATCGACGAAGATCGCAAGCCGATCCCAAGTGCAAAAATGATCGTTGGTTCACGTGAATTCACCGCCGACAAAGAGGGGCATATCGTTCTGCCGCCGGTGGTCGACCAAATTCGCCGCCGCGCGATCATTACCGATGGTGTTTTGGCGGCGCAAGTTAGCTTTGATCATTTGCATGAAAGTTATGAGTTGTCAGTTGGGATGCATCTTGATCGCACGTTAACGCAGAGTGGTAGTGAAGCACAATTGTTGATTCGGCCTCGATTGTTAATGTCGGGTCAGCTGATCGCGCCTAGCGAACTGAAAGATGTTTCGGTGACGATTCAAGCCACTGATATCGATAACTTGAAAACGACAAGCGAGATTGAGGACATTGCGCTTTCGCAAACCGGTGAGCTAGTGGTTCCGTTTCGAGTGCCAGCACGCTTGGCTAACTTGAACGTGACTGTCCAAGGAACGGTGACCAGCATTGCAACGGCGCAGCAAAAAACGTTGCGTGCTTCGGGGGCGATCGCGGTCGCTAGTATTCGCAAGTCGGCGCATACCTACGACGCGTTTCTGACTCGCAATGGCAAGGACTATGTGGTCGAAGTTCGTGGGCGCAGCGGTGAAGCGGTTCCAAACGCGACCGTCAGTATTTCGGTTGATACGGATGTTTACACAGGGGCGATCAACCAGACATTGCAATCCGACGAGCGTGGTCAAGTGAACTTGGGTCCGCTGAATCATGTGTCACGGATTCGGTATTCAGCGGCTGGTTCGCAGCAGCACGATCATGATTTGGAGCTGGATGTTGCAGTTTGGCCAAATTTGATCCACGCGACGACGGAAAGTGATACACGATTGGCACTGGCATCGGATTTGGACGATGTCCGTGAAAAATATCGCTTGCTGGAAATTCGTGGTGGTGGATTTCATGTCGACCATTCCAAGAATCTGCGCATTGAGAATGGGTTGTTGTCGACCGGGAAGCTTTCGGCTGGCGATTACCAGTTGGTTGATCGAGAAACGGCGCGTGCGACTCAGTTGGTTGTGGTCGAAGGCCCGATGCATGGTTTGGTTGCAGCTGGGAAAATTCGGCACTTGTCGGTATCGCCAAGCGAACCGCTTGGAATTCAGTCGGTCAAGAATGATGCAGATGGATTGAAAGTGCAGCTTTCGGGGGACACGAAACTCGCACGAGTTCACTTGTATGTGTCTCGGTACTTTGACAAGGCGCCAATCGACCAATTGAACATGGGGCACCCGTCGTTGCATAGCCGCCAGTTTGGCTTGCAGCGCTGCGGGTACATCAGCGACTTGCGTTTGGGCGACGAATATCAGTATGTATTGCGGCGTCGTTATGCGGCAAAGTATCCGGGGGTGATGCTGCCGCAACCAGGTTTGATTTTGAATCCTTGGGAAACGGAAGAAACAAGCAATTCGACTCAGTCCGCTAGAGCTGGAGACGCCCCGCATCCTTCGCCTAACGCTCCGATGTCAAAAAGCGCTCGCAATTCAGCTGTACCCGGCAGTGCATCGGTGTCGACGGGGTCATCTGATTTTGATTTCTTGGCGGACGCGGGTGTGTTGTTACCGAATTTGCGTCCAGACAAAAATGGTTTGGTTTCGGTGCCCAAGGATTTGGTTGCGGGGATGCCGCTGATTCATGTGGTTGTGAGTGATCCGGTAAATTTGCTGCAACGAGTTGTGTCGGCGCCACTTCCAGAACCAAAATTGGTTGATTTACGATTGGCCAAAACGTTGGAGATCGATAAACCGATGTCCTTTCAACGGGGTGTGTCAGTGGTCAGTAAAGATCAGCCGCTGGATTTGGAGAGTCTGGGTTCAGCGCAGCTGCAGGTTTACGGTAGTGTCGGCGCGTTGATGCGGCTTTACAAAACCTTTGTGAGTGACCAACGGCTGGATGCGTTTGATGAACTTGCCATTTGGCACACGTTGGGCAAAGCTGCGAAACTGGATGCCTACTCGCGTCTGGCTTGTCACGAATTGCATTTGTTTTTGTGGACGCATGATCGCGAATTCTTTGATTCAATGATTCGCCCGTACTTGGCCAACAAGAAGGAGAAGCAGTTCATTGACCATTGGTTGTTGGAGGATGAACTGCAGCCCTATACGGATCTGTGGCGATATAACCAGCTTTCGTCTGCCGAACGGGCGCTGCTGGGGATGCGGCACCCAGAGTCACGTACCATGGTCCTTCGAGATCTGGATGAAACCGTCGCAATCAGGAGCGATGGTTTGCAGGACACCACACGCCTGCGTATCGAAGGCGCTTTGATGCTGGATGATCTGTTCGGAGATGACGAAATGGATCACAAGAAATTTCGTAGCTTGAGGAAAAAGGGTAAGAGCGACTGGTCGGGCCCTGACAGATCCGGCGGCGAAATGCGGCAACAGGCGTCGCGAGAATTGAATGCAGAAAACGAATCGATGGACCGAGCCAAATTGAGCATCATCGCTGGTCGCGGTGGTATGGGAATGGGCGGTGGCGGCGGCGGTTTCGGTGGCCGCGCAGTTTTCTATCGTGAACTCGATAGCACCAAGCAGTGGGCCGAAAGTCATTGGGATCGAATTCGCACACAAGGTGGCCCAGTTGCATCCGATTTGATTGTTGCAAATGGATTCTGGGCTGACTTGGCGAGCAACGACTTGGATCAATCGATAGCCGTCTCGTCGCACTTGTTGGAGCCTGTCGAAAACCGGCACGCTGCCCTTGTTGGGCTCGCCTTTTGTGGGTTGCCACTGGACGCAGGTGAGATAGGGTTGCCCACCGAGCCCGGCAAGGCTTACAGTCCCGAGCATGCGGTGGCAGTGGTCACCAAACGCTTGACAGAACTAGAAACGAGCGATGAAAAAAGTAGCATTTTGATCGGGCAACGCTTCGCACGTTTGGATCAGCCTAGCAACCAAAAGAAAGCAGCCGCCGAGCCAAATGAGTTTCTGATTGGCGTCGGTTACAAAGGGCAAACGGTTGTCAGTAACCCAACGGCTGATCGATTGGTCGTCGATGTCTTTTGGCAAATCCCTGCCGGTAGCATTCCGCTAGGCGGCAGCCAGTTCACCGATAGTCGCACGATCACACTGCAGCCCTTTGCGGTTCAGGCCATCGAATACCAGTTCTACTTTCCAAAGGCTGGCGAATTCGCACACTATCCGGCAACGGTTTCTAGCGATGGAGATTTGATCGCCAGGGGCGGCAAGAAGCAGTTTGAGGTTGTTGAAACTTTAACAGAAGACGACCGGGTGACGTGGAGCAAGATGGCTCGCAGCGGAACGCCCGACCAGATTCGTGAGTTTTTAGGCAGTGCCAATCTTCGTGAATTGAATTGGCTGCTGGTGGCCCACCGAATGAAAGACCAAGAGGTCTATAAGGTCATCATCAAAACACTTTCGGATGCCAATTTGGTTGTCCCTGAATTGTGGGCTTATTCATTGAAGCACCGAGATGAACCAGCCATCAGCAGCTATTTGTCGGTTCGATCGGATTTGGTTGATCGTGTGGGCCCGGTCCTGAATAGCGAATTGTTGGACGTTCAACCGATCGAACAACGCAGCTATGAATTCTTGGAGTACGCGCCGCTGGTTCGTGCTCGTATTCATCAACTGGGTCAAGAGCACGAGATCCTGAATCCTACGTTCCTGTCGCAGTACCGAAACTTTATGCGTGTGCTGAGTTACAGTCAGGAAATCGGCGCGTCGGATCACCTGACGTTGGCGTACTACCTGCTGTTGCAAAATCGAATCGGTGACGCGATTAAACATTTTGGATTGGTTCAACGCGATAAGGTGCAAGCGAAACTGCAGTTTGATTATGCGAGTGCGTATTTTGCGATGCACCGCGAAGACTATGGCATGGCTGAAAAAATTGCGTCCAAGCACGCCAAACATCCGATTCCACGTTGGGCCAACCGATTCGCCGAACTGGGAAATCAACTGCGTCAGCGTCAACAATTGTTGAAAGTACAACATTTGGTTTCAGTTGAAGATGATGAAGACAAAAAGCCCGATTCGATCAAAGAAGGCAGTGGTGACTTGGCCTTGATGGATCGCCAGAAACGTCAAGCAGCCGCTGCGGACTTGCAACCCGAAGTCATCGTTCGCGTCGAAGGTAATTCACTGCGGATTGATCATCGCCGGGCCAAAGAAGTTAAGCTGAATTTGTACGGCGTCGATCTCGAGTTGTTGTTCAGCAAGGCTCCGTTTGTTCGCGAGGACTTGCAGCGAATGGCGATGGTTCGCCCCAGTAAAACTGAAACACTTGAGTTTGACGAAGCGACCGGGACCGCGACTTTTGATCTTGGAGATGATCTGAATCGTCAAACGTTGTTGGTCGAAGTTGTTGCGGGTGCCGCGAGATCGACTGCGTTGTATTATGGCGGCCAAATGACGACCTATGTGTCAGAGAGCTTTGGGCAGTTGCAAACGACGGACACCAAAACGCAGCGGCCGATTAGCACGGCGTATGTGAAAGTCTACGCTCGCTACGCGAACGGATCTGTCCGATTCTACAAGGACGGATACACCGATTCGCGTGGTCGGTTTGACTATTCGAGCATCAGCGCAAGCGATGCCAAGGGAGCAAGCCGATTCGCGATCCTGGTCTTGAGTGACGAAAAGGGAGCAACGCTGCACGATATCGCACCGCCAACACGTTGATCGGTGCCAGCTGTTTCAACTACAAGTTGGGTTGTCGCCTTTCGTGGCACGGCTGTCCCAGCCGTGAATCCTCGACTCGGAGAGTCGAGCTACTATGGGTCGTTGTGATGGTATTAGCCTTGCATCCAATCGGCTGGCGGATCTGGCTGCTGCCATGAACTCATGCCGCCATCGACCAGGATTGTTTGGCCGTGGACATGCGCAGCGGCGTCGGACAACAAGAACACGGCTGCTCCCGCGCAGACATCGGGGCCCGGAACCTGGCCGTTGGGGGTATGCAGTTTCATCCACTGATCGAGTCTTGCGTCTTGATTCAGCACGTCTGTTAGTGGCGTTCGCACCAACCCCGGTGCCATCGCATTGACGCGAATTCCCTTTGGCGCGAGCGAAACGCAGAGTGATTTGACCATCGCGGCTACAGCGCCCTTGCTGGTGTCATAAGCACTGTGATCTGGTTCAGCCAACATGCCGTTGATTGAACCCGTAAACACAACGCGGCCATCAACCGACGATTCTACCCACCGCTTGGCGAACGCCTGTGTCAAAAAATAGCCAGCAGCCACGTTCAGCTGCATGGTTTTTTGGTACGTCGCATAATCCATTTCCAAATATGGTTTGTCGATGTAAGTCCCGGCGTTGTTGACCAACAGACTGATCTTGGGCAACAAGCCAGTTGCATCGGCAACCAACTGATCAACGTAGTCATCAGGGCACTGTGAAAGATCACAACACAGCACATGACACTGAACTCCAAACTCCTCGCATTCACGTTTCGTTTGCCGGGCTGCGTCATCGTCAGCCAATCCGACAAGGACTAGGTCGGCACCTGCTGCAGCAATTCCCTTTGCGATCGCTGCACCAACGCCTTGAGTTCCACCAGTGACAAGAGCATGCTTGCCTTGTAATCCAAACATCTGTGAACCAAATTCTGACACAAAAGCCTCGCATGAAAAACGGATCGATGATGGACGCTTTGTCCATCACCGTAACTGATGGCTCGTTTAGCCAACTTGCAGTTGAAGTTTTAAGCGACCTATTCCAATTCTGGTCGCGGGTCGTTTTCGTACGCTTTGGACGCTGCCGCTGTGGAGTCTTTGTCAAAGTCCCCTGAGTGCAGCACGACACGATAGTTCAAACGCATCTTTGAATCTTCTTTTAGAACGATTCCACGATGTGCTTCGCCGCCTTCAAAGTGATGGACGCCGAACGGGTTCGCTGCGAACAGGCCGTAGGTCCGAACATGCCATCGCGTCGGATAACCAAAGCTGCTGGGGTGACAGTGAATCGTCATCCCAACGGTTTGATCGCCGACGGGACCCGAGTAGTCCACCCAAGCCGATTTTTTTCCCCACGCGCCTTTGTTGTTTTGGCCAGAGTCATTGGTGATCTTGCCACCCTTTTTCGCGTCCACTTTGATCGTGCTGGCAAGACGAACACCAAACGATCCTTCTTTTGTATCGCCGAAACGAACGTCCCCGTAACTTGCCTTCAGCAGACAATCACAATCGATCAATCGGACATCATCCTGGACAACGAATTCAAACCGGCGTGTATCCGAAAGCAGCTTTTTGTCATCGGGACCAATCCAATCGTTGTTAGTAACGATCACCACGTTGCCGGTTTTTTCATCGACGGTTGCTTTGCCACTTGTTTGAACAATTCGTCCGCTGCCTTTATCGTCGATCCAAAAATCGACTCCGTTCACATCACCATGCGTCAGCCACATCGATCGGTGATGGTCGTGATCAGGTTTCTCGCCAGCGACACCTTTCTTCATGGGAAAGTTCCTTGTCATGGCAACAGCATTCGGTCCATGCACGGGATACAAAACCGGTGTGCCGCTGACATTGGTTCGATAGCCAACGAACAGTTTGTCGCCGACCATGACATTCCAGCCAGCAGGCTCGTTGACCTTTTCGACCGATAGCGATTTGGTCGATTTAGGATGTTGGGCTGATACGTTTTCGCGGACGCCAATCACGCAAAAAACTACGGCCCCAAGGGTGCAGCAAAGGCGTATGGATCTGTGTTTCATCATCAAAACTTTCGGTAGTTGTTAGCAAATTCCCAAAGAAAATAGACAGTAAATTCATGCTTGAAAATGCAGGCAGGACCGCTACTACCGTTCCAAAATTCGCTTAGGGGCAAAAATTGACGCTTTGAGGCGGCATATCTGTCGATTTCTCTTTCCGTATTCGAGTATCATAAATGGCAGGAACGCGTAGGTGTTGGACGCATCGCACCTTCTTGTCAACAACATTCTTCTTTGTCGGAAAAAAACATGACGCTCCAGCGTATCTTTTCCATCAAAGCACTCCGCATATTGATTGTTGGATTGCTGCTTAGTTGGTTCTGTGCCCCCAGTACCGTGATGGCGCAAAATCGCTCCAAAAACACAAGCACGAAATCCAAGGCCAAGAAGCCACCCAAGATTCGGTTGCCCGAGAGCGTTCGGGAGAAGACAAAAGTCGATATGAAAGTCACTCCTGTTCAGGGTGGCACGCGCAACGCGATCATGTCAGCGGCAGCACGGCTTGACTCTCTGGTCGATGACAAGCTTTATTCGTCGGACATGCGTCCTAACGAATTGACGACCGACCCAGTATTTTTGCGCCGCATTTATCTGGACGTTGCCGGCAGAATCCCGACGCTGAAAGAAGCGAATGAGTTTTTGGGTTCATCTGATCCTGACAAACGGATGAACTTGATCGACAAATTGCTTGGCAGCCCCGGCTACGTTAGCAACATGTACAACATGTGGGCCGACACGCTGCGTCTGAGAGAACGGCCGCAGAGCAACCTGATTTCTGACCCGTACCTTGCCTACGTCAAAGATTCCATTCGTACCAATAAACGGTACAACAAATGGGTTTACGAAATGTTGACCGCAACGGGCAAAGTCTGGGACAACCCAGCAGTCGGTTTTCAGCTTCGTGATGATGGGATGGCACTGCCGTACATTGACAACACCGTGCGTGTATTCTTGGGCACACAGATCGGATGCGCTCAGTGCCACGATCATCCGTTTGATCAGTGGTCCCAGTATCAGTTTTACGAGTTGGCTGCTTTCAATGCGGGAGCTCGGACGCGAATCAGACGCGGTGACCCTGGGTACGAAAAAACGAACCCTGCCAGCGCGCTGATTGCCGAAGCACGCAAGCACTACGACAAAGGCCGCGTGCCTGGTCAGTTCCAGCGTTTGGTCCGCGCCAATACATACCAAGTCAGTGAAATCAAAGCGTCTCTGCGGCTACCAAACGATTACGCCTACGAAGACGCGAAACCGAAATCGGTCGTTAAACCAGCTGTGCTGTGGGGCGAGATCCCAACTTCGGCAAAGAAGAGTAGCCCGCGCGAGCAATTCGCTGCTTGGCTGACCAGTTCCGAGAATCCGCAATTCAGCAAGATGATTGTCAATCGTTTGTGGAAACGTTTCTATGGCGTTGCACTGGTCGAGCCGTTGGATGATTTCCGTGACGAGCATCCTTGTGTTAACGAACCGTTGATGGAGTTTCTGGCGCAAGAAATGATCCAGGGTGATTTCAACCTCAAGAAATTCATTCGCATGATTCTGTATAGCCAGAGCTACCAGCGACAGGCTAGCGATTACTCAATCACGAGCGGAGAGCCATATTTCTTTCCTGGTCCAGCTGTCCGGCGAATGACAGCCGAGCAGGTTTGGGATTCGCTGCTAACGTTGGCAGTCAGCAATCCTTGGCCGTTCCAGCGACCAACCGCAGAAGACATTGGCCCCTATGTCGACTTGGACTTTACCAGTGCGAATTTTGCTTCGGTGAAAGCTCAGAGTGAGGAGTTCGCCAAAACCTATTTCTTGGGCGCGTACAAACGTGGGCTGAACAAACACGCGTATCAGGGCAATATTCTTTGCCGCGCCAGTGAGTTGCCAGCTCCAGTGGCCGCCGATCACTTCCTAAGACAATTTGGGCAGGGTGATCGCGAAACCATTGACGGCGGACAGCAAGCCGCAACGGTGCCACAGATCTTGGCCATGTTCAACGGGCCGATTACTCACGTGATGCTGGAAGCCGGTTCGGCGATTGTTGACAACGTTTTAGAAATCGAAGGCACCAAAGACCGTGTCGATGCGATTTTTGTCAGCGTCTTGACGCGTCCCCCAAATTCGGTGGACCGAGTCACCGTGGCAAGAGAACTGAGCCGTGAAGCCAATGACAACGTCGGTTACGGCAACATCATCTGGGCGTTACTGAACACTCGCGAATTTTTGTTCATTCAGTAAACCGCTACCTGAAAATCAATGCCTTGCCGCTACGGCGGCACAACAAATTCATCATCTTTGTTTTGGAGTATCCAACATGACACGTCCAGAGTTTCGTCTCGAAGATCGCCGAGCGTTCATGAAATCCGCGGCTTCGCAATGTTTGGGAGTCAGCTTTGCCGGCGCCGTAGGATCGCAAGGATTCTTTGGCGAAGAAGCCATCGCAGCGCAGACGCCCAGTGGCAAGGCCAAGCACATCATTTATATGTTCATGGACGGAGCGATGACTCACCTGGACACATTTGACCCGAAAGTCGGTGTCGAAGAAGCCGGCGAGACCAAGCCGATTCAGACTCGTGTGCCTGGAATCCATTTCGGTGACCGCTTTCCAAAGCTCGCTTATCTGTCCGGCGCCATTGCTGTCGTGCGTTCGCTTAGCACTGAAACAGGCGCCCACGATAAGGGCAAGTACCTGATGCGTACGGCGTACAAGAAACTCAATAGTATCCAGCACCCAGCGATGGGCGCCTGGATGGTTTCCAAGGCTGGACGACTGAACAAAGAACTGCCAGGTAACTACATTCTAGGGTCAGGCAACGGACACCCGGGGGCTGGATTCTTGGAGCCATCGCTTTCACCTGTCCCAATCGCAAATGCGGCCGCTGGTTTGCAGAATACGAAACTGCCCAAGTATTTGCCGCCAGAGTTGTTTGATCGGCGACTGATGTTGGCATCAAAATTCGATAAGGCTTTTCAAGGTCAGCACAAGAATCTGAACGTCGAAGCCTACAACCAGCTTTACTCCGAAGCCAAAAGATTGATGGGCAGCGATCACCTGAAGGTCTTCAATATCAATGAGGAAGACGAAAAAATTCGTGACGCATACGGCAAGAACCAGATTGGCCAAGCATGTTTGCTATCCCGGCGTCTGGTGCAAAGTGGTGCTCGATTTGTCGAAATCAGCTACGGTGGCTGGGACATGCACCAAGACATATACAACCGTCTGGACGACAAAGCAGCTCAATTGGACAACGCACTTGGCAATCTGATGCGTGACTTGCACAGTAAAGGTCTGTTGGACGAAACCTTGATCGTACTGACAACTGAGTTTGGGCGCAAACCAAAAATGAACGTCAACGGCGGTCGGGATCATCACCCTGGTGCATTCTGCAGCTTGCTGATCGGGGCGGGAATCAAAGGCGGCCAAGTATACGGATCTTCCGACAAGAAGGGATTCTCGGTCGACAAAGACGCTGTCAGTGTTTCGGACTTCAATCGCACGATTGCAGCAGCAGCTGGTTTGCCGCTAAACCAAGAACAATTCGCGCCCAACGGTCGTCCGTTCAAGATCGGCGGCGACGGCGATCCAGTCCAAGCACTGCTTGCGTAGCAACTTACGGAAATCGTGTTTTTTGCTGTAGCTCCGATGTGTTCATTCATCGTTCAGTTGGCCTCAATGCAAATGCCATCACAAGGAAGGCTGTCGTATGGACCCAGTCGAAAAACGCGGACTCCTGTACGGCTTGCTCGCGCTGAAAATCGGTTTCGTCAACGTAGATCAACTGGTTGAAACCCTCAGTGCTTGGAATCTGAAATCTGCGGACGATGATTTGCTACCGTCCGAGTTCTTTGTCGAGCGTTCGCTCCTAACTTCGGAGCAAGCAAGGGCCGTTGAAAATGTTTTTGCACTTCATGTTGCAAGCGGCGATTGTGAAGAGCTTGATCATTCGCTAGAGACCTTGGCAAGTTTCGAGGTCTCCGATGCGATTGGGAAATCGGAGCGCCAGGGAGCATCTGATATCCAAGAAACGCTGCAGCAATTAAAAACCTCTGCTCAAACTGGCCAGGGAATTGGCGACACCGAACGCAATGAACTCAACGTTGGTGGGGCGAGGCAGGCTAATACGCATGTTTCGGACAATCGTTTTAAGGTGATTCGCCCTCTAGAAAGCGGAAAGGGAGGGATGGGGGAAATTGACGTCGCAGAGGATGCAGAACTCGGGCGTCATGTCGCTCTCAAGAAAATTCGGCCGGAGCAAGCCGACAAGCAGGCGAGTCGAGATCGCTTTCGTAGAGAAGCAGAGATAACCGGCAACCTAGAGCATCCAAGCATAGTGCCAATTTATGGGTTGGGCTCGGATGCTAGTGGACGCCCGTATTATGCGATGCGATGGATTCGTGGAAATGATCTCGGGATGGCCATCGAAAAGTTTCATGCCGACCGTGAGCAGGGCAGTACGTCGTTTGAAACGATAGAGTTTCGTGCTTTGATTGACCAATTGATCGACGTTGCACAGGCGATCAGCTATGCGCACAGTCGCGGTGTCTTGCACCGAGATCTGAAACCTAACAACGTCATGGTCGGCAAGTATGGCGAGACGCTCGTTATCGATTGGGGGTTGGCTCGACTTCCAGATCAAGACGACTTTGCCGATGCGAATGGGGGACCATTAGTTGAGAACGCTGCGGAAGACGAACCATTGGTTCTATCTGGTTCTCACACACGCGACCTGCCGCATACGGCACAAGGCTCCATCATGGGGACAGTCGGGTACGCACCCCCGGAACAACTCGATGGAAGCGTCGATAGGATCGGACCATATAGCGACGTCTACGGACTTGGGGCGATCCTCTATCAGATATTGACTGGCAAAGCGCCGGTGCAAACCAAGGGCATGGGTTTAAAGGCGGCAGTTGAAGCGACGCTGCGAGGGCGAATCGAACCTCCAGGTGCGGTTGCCTCAGGGGTTCCAAAATCGCTGGCGGCGATATGCATGAAGTCTCTTGAGCGAGAACCAAGCGAGCGTTATTCGAATGCCAGTCAGCTGATCGATGAACTGGAACGGTGGAAAGCCGATCAGCCAGTCGAAGCCCGAAACGAGACGTTGATCGAAAAACTTGGCCGATTCGCACGAAAACATCGCGCCGCTACGGTGGCAGGAACGATCGCCTTGGTCACAATTTCGCTCGTTTCTTCGATTGCTCTTGTTGAAGTAGACCGTCAACGAGGCCTTGCCAACGACTCTGCAGTGGCTGAGAAAGATCAGCGGTTGGTCGCTCAGAGAGCTCAACAAAAGGCGGAGTCATTGGCGTCGTCGGAACGCATTGCCAGAGAAAAGGCTGACCGTTTGGCGGTTTCAGAAAGAAAAGCAAAGGAGGAAGCTGCAGAGTTGGCCGAGCGGAACCAGGACGTGGTTGATTTCTTTGTGAATGCGTTCCGAAGTGCAGACCCGGAAAACAAAGGTGTTACGCACGAGATGACAGCGAAGGAAGTCTTGAACCGAGCCCGCCGACGCTTCGACGGAAAAAAGCAGCTTCAGCGCGATCCACTTGCAAAAGCAACTCTTTTGAAAGCTTTAGGAGATTCATTTGTATCTTTGGGTGACTACGAGGCGGCAGCAGAGTGTCTTGAAATAGCTTTTGAAATTCAATCGAAAGAACTGGGAGAAGAAGACAATGTGACTCTCATCAGCCAAAACAATTTGGCAGTGGCCTACCACCATTTGGGAGAGTCATCTCGATGCATCGAGCTTAACGAAAAACTGCTGGTCTTACGGCAAAAAACACTGGGCAAATCGCATCAGGATACGCTTACGGCAATCAACAATCTAGCAGCGGCCAAACTGCAGGCGGGCGACCTGCACGCTGCTGCAGAGTCTTTTGAATTGGTGCTCGAGCGATTAGTCGAGAAGTTTGAGGATTCACACAAAAACGTAACATCCACGCGACAGAATCTTGCGAACTGTTACCGAGAACTTGGAAGGTTTTCAGAGGCAGTCGAACTCATGCGGCAAGTCTACCAAGCGCGCAAAGAAAAGCTGGGCGCCAAAAATCCGCATACGATCGTCGCTTTGGATAACCTTGCGCTCGCTCTTGCGCAAAACGGCGCCTACGAAGAAGCTCATGAAGGATTTCTAACGAGCTACGAATTGAGCCTTGAAAAACTGGGTAAAGATCATCCATCGACGCTTACCAGTATTCATAATCTCGCAAACAGCTACCAAAATATGGGGGAGCTCGAAAAGGCGCGTACGCTCTTTAACGAAGTTGTCCAACGACGACAGATGGTGTTGGGAGAAGAACATCCCCGCACGTTGGTGAGCTTAAATAACCTTGCCAGTGTGTTGCTCGATTTGGGGGAACTGGATAGGTCCACTGAGCTCAATCAGAAAGTCTTGCGGCTTCGCCAGAAGGTACTTGGAAAAGCACATCCCTTCACTCTGAGTAGCATGAACAATCTTGCGACGTCGCTTACTGATCAAGGAAAATTAGGCGCTGCAAAAAAACTGCTGCAGTCTGGGGTTGAGATCCAGGAAAAAACGTTTGGCAGGTTGCACCCAACGACGTTGGCATTCCGTATTAATCTCGCGCGTGTCATTGAGCGGCTAGACGGTCCTGCAGATGCTCGCGGGATGCTGCAAATGATAGTTAAAGATTCTCTGGCGACGTTGGGGGAACAGCACCCAACGACACTTAGTGCCAGTGAATGCCTTGCTTCAAACTATATGCTCACGCCTGCCACGTGTTTACAAGCTAAGGAGATCTTGGGAAAAATCTTGCAACGGAGCACCTTGGCGTTTGGAAACGAAAACCGCCGAACGCAGCGTATCAAAGCCATGCTGGAGGAAGCAGAAGCACTCATCCCTAAGCAAGATTAGAACCGGGCGAATCGACAAGGCGCCGTCACGCCTGGCGACGCTTTCACGTGTTTGATGCTGGTTCTATTTTGAGTGCGACGCTTCGGTAACGCTACGTTTCATAGGGCTTTCATGGCAAAACGGTAGCTTCAGGACCAAGATGTTGTGTTACATCTGCGGTTCGGATATCGGTATCCGAGTGCACCGGCACATGACCGTCGATGAATCGCTTACGATCATTCGTATTTGAAAACCATTTTGGCTGCAGAACCTCCGGTGACAAATGGTGTCTGAATGGTCTTGAGAGGGAGTTCTAAAGCAAAGCCTTTTGATTTCAGTTATGCCACAATCTGTTTCGATCGAATTACCGTTGATCATCACCACTTACGGATCCTGTTCGCTGGTGCAACCGGTTGGGTTTCCCGAATTCGCGCTGGCTTCCAGCAACGAACCGAGTGTCGTTCGATCGGTGCGCCGGCAAATCATCAAGTCCTGCCGAATGGTGTTGGGGACCGAGTTGGTGGCGAATCTGGTCCGCGGTGAGCCACAGCATCTGACGATCCCAGTAGAAATCAAGCCGCCAAAGCGCAATGCGGCTTGGCGAGACGCTGTGAATTTGAATGTTGATGCGATCCGGTGGCAGCAAGACGATTCGCTTATCATCAATTACATTCCGGCACTGGAGCTGACGATCCTGGCCAGCCCCGACACAGACGTCGATCAATTGCTAAAGGAACAGATTCGCAGTGCCCTGCGTCGCGGCGAACAATGGGCGCTGCCCGAATTGATGGCTCTGGGCCATGGTGAACTGTCACTCAAAAAAACTTCAAACCTTACGCTGCAGGTTCCAACGCCACGCGAAATAGCTCGAGCTGATCAAGATAAACCCAAGAGCAAAACACCGACGTTGTCAAAAGTCGCGACACGTTTGCGGCGAAAGTCATTGCGACCGGCATTTCATCGCGAGCAAGAAGTTCAGCAGTTGGCGAGATTGCTTGCCACAAAAGATGCTCGGAGCGTTCTGCTGGTAGGCCCATCGGGAGTCGGCAAGACGGCTGTCTTTCATCAATGGGTGCGTAGTGCAGCGCAGTTTTCGATGAAAAATGTAGCTTGCTGGGCAACTGATGGCTCGCGTTTGATTTCCGGCCAAACTGGCTTTGGAATGTGGCAGCAACAGTGCCTTGCCATGGCTGAAGACGCCGGGCGATACCCAGCAATCATTCATCTTGGGAACCTTGTCGAATTGTGTGAATCCGGTCGCCTGCGCGGGAGCGGTGGTTGCGGTTCGTTGTTGGCACCCAAGTTAGCGGACGGGCGTTTTCAAGCGATCATCGAATGCACTCCCGAGCAGTTATCGCGAGTCGCGCGGTTGGAACCGCGTTTGATCGCCGCGCTGACGCAGCTGCGAATCGAAGAACCCACGCACGAACAGACGCGTTCGATTTTGCTGGACGCGGCTACATCGTGGAAGCCCGTGGATATTAGTGCCGAATTGCGGCGCAAGCGTCAGCGTAAAAACAAAAAAAAGCGTTCGCGATCAAAGTCCACAGCCGACCAGTCGATGCCGGTGCCCGTGGTCGAACCGGTAGCCTTAGAAATCCTTGACCGTCTTCATCGACGGTTTCGCACCGATGCAGCGGCACCTGGCCGACCTCTTGCATTTTTTCACGCGTTGATCAGTCAATTGCGAGCCGATGAGACTTTGGATGAAAAGAAGGTCATCGAAGCGTTTGGTCGGCAAACTGGTTTGCCAAATTTTTTGATCGATGAAGACGTTCGGCCAGACTTGGACGATATTCGCGAGCAACTGCGTTCTCAGGTTTTGGGGCAAGACCAAGTGATCGAGTCGTTGGTCGATGTGGTTGCGACGTTGGCGGCTGACCTGTCGCGCGGCGATCGCCCGCTGGCATCCATGATGTTGATCGGCCCCACCGGTGTTGGCAAAACGGAAACGGCCAAAGCACTTTCGCGTTTGATCTACAGCGACGTTTCACGTTTGGTGCGGATCGATATGTCAGAACTTTCATCGGGAACTGCGGTGGGCAGGTTGATTGGCGACGCGATTCACCCCGAAGGGATGCTGACATCAGCAGTTCGTGCTCAACCATTTTCGCTCGTGCTGCTGGATGAATTCGAAAAAGCTCATCCTTCGGTTTTTGACTTGTTGTTGCAGGTTTTGGGAGAAGGTCGATTGACGGACGGCCAGGGTCGGCTTGCGGATTTCCGGAATTCGATCGTGTTGATGACCAGCAACCTGGGCGTGGATACGTTTCGCGCCAATCCGCTGGGTTTGGCGGAGACACAAAAACAAGAACGCTATCGCAACCATTTTGAACGGCAGGTCCGCGAATTCCTTCGCCCCGAACTCTTTAACCGAATCGATCGGGTTTTGTCATACGATCCGCTGGAGCAAGAAACCGTCCGCAAGATCGCTGAATTGCGTGTGACGGAATTGAAAAAACGTGACGGTTGGCATAGCTACGGAAACGAAATCAACGTCTCGCCTGAAGCAATGTCGAGACTGGCGGCGAACGGATACCAGCCACAATACGGTGCTCGGCCGCTGGCCCGCGAATTGGACCGGCAGGTGGTCACACCGATCGCCGAAGCCATCTGCGATTCGGGGCGTCAAATTCGATTGAATGCGAATGTTGATCTATTCGCTGGCGATGACCAACGCATCCGCATAAAGACGGAATCGGCACGCGACTCGCAGAATGAAAGTCAATCCAACCAAGTCTTGTTGGAAAGAGCGACTTTGCTTCGGCGGCGAGGACAATTGTTGGATTGCTGTTCAGCTGTTCGTCGGTTGCGAAACGAATACACGCAATCCAACCGGCGACTGAAGGCCAAGTACAAACGTGCGAAGACAGCAGAGAAGAAATCGCGAATCCGCTACGGTGCCGAAGCAGCCGCTTGCACTCAGATACGCGAACAACTGAATGCCGTCGGTCGTTTGTGCCGCGAACTGGAGCGGGCGGAATCCAAATTATTGGCAAAGCACTACCGTAGCCAAACGATCGATCACGCAGCAACCGGCGAGCGATTGGCGGAGCTTTATGATCGACTGTGGCGAACGCTTTGCGAAATTCGCAGTGGTGGCCCGCTGGATCGACAGTCTTTGACGCTGCTTATGTCCGGACACAAATTGAACGCCGCGAATCTGTTGTTGCTTGGCTATCAAAAATTGGTAAGCGAAAAAGAATGGACCTTTCAAGCTCATGCGATTGTGCCACTGGAGGAGTCTGGTAACGACGAAATTGATACCGACGGGTGGAACCAGCATCTTTCATTCAAAGTCAAGAATCAGCGACGCGTGCCGGATTTAAAAGACCTGATTTCAAATTCAATGTCGACCGACCAAGTGCAGGATCCACAAGAGCCGCCGAAGCTTGGTGCCTACGGTTTGTTGGACGCTGAGCGGTTGACCGAACTGCCGCCGCGGACCTTGGCAATCATGATGACATTTCAGGGTGAAGCAGCCGAGCTATTGATGGAGGGCGAGTGCGGGATCCACACCTTCGGGCAGCTTAAATCGCCCAAGTCTGGTGCGAATTCGGTGCTGATCGCAAAGCACCATGGGGCGACTGTGAATTACGAAGCACCCGAATGGTTGGTGAAACGACAATTCCAGCTGGCTGCTGGTTCACCGCGACGGTTCTACGATGTGGATGAAAAATTGGTCAAGGACATGGTGGAAAAGGAGACCACGAGCAAGATCGACCGCAACGGCCAGTGGTTGCAGAGATTGATTGAGCAAGAGATGGAACGTCGTATCTGGGCAGAGTTGGAGGAGAACTGAGCGATGCGAATTACGGTTCCCATTTATGTACAACAGCGACGAGACAAAGGCTCTGCGCCGATCAATGCACAACCATTGTTCTTTGCTGCGCCCGACAAGAGCGGTAGTGATTTAGGCCGAGTGATTGCGGGGATCACGGACAGGCTCCGAGTGTTGCTGGCTGGGTTGGCGCGGGAACCAAACCACAAACCGTTGATGCGATGGCACTGCCCGGAAACGCTGGAATACCACACGACGAAACTTCACTTAGATTTGAGCGATAGTACCGCCAAGTTGCGTTTGCTGATGGTGGTGATTCGTCGTGAAAACAAAACGCGGTGGGTTTTTTCACCAAGCATTCCAGATCTATGGTTCGACGTGCGAGGTGACGAAGACATCGATAGGCGTGCGACAGAAGTCTACGAAGAATATTTTCGAGCGATCAGGAAAGAAGAACCGCAGTACAAGGTCGACGCGTCTGGCATCAAGGGAAAGGCGTGGATCGATTATGTGACGATCGATGTGCTTCCGAGCGTTCGTCCACCAAAGAAAGTGGATCCGCTGCGCGCTTTCTTGGGTGGCCAAGACGTGTCGGATGGTGCTGGCGAATTACGAAAGACGGGACGATGCTTGAATTGGATTGATATCGATCAGCTTGCGTCGCCCATTGGCGTGGGGACCGACGTCAAAGGGCTTTGCAAGCTGCTGGAGGTTGGTGATCGACGCGGTGTTGTGTTGGTGGGCCCCGCTGGAAGCGGCAAAACAGCGCGCATCGAAGGCGCTGTTCGGCGGCGACGCGGCGAGCAAAAATCATCCGTCTACGGGCAAGTTTGGAATCTCTCGCCCGCGCGTTTGATCAGCGGCATGTCCTATTTGGGTCAATGGCAAGAACGCGTTTTGTCGATCTTTAGGCACGCGCATCGATACGATCATGTACTGTATTTCGAGGACCTACTGGGGCTTTTCGAGGCCGGTAAAACTCGCGACAGCGCGATGTGCGTTGCCGACACGCTGCGGGCCCAACTGGACGTCTATCCGTTTCGTGTGCTCGCCGAAATGACTCCGGAAGCTTGGGCGATCTTGCGAGAGAAAGATCGTGCGCTGGCCGACCGATTCGTCGTTATGCCAACCAAGGCGATGGATGCGGATCAATCGCTCGAGATCATGATCGGCGTCAAAAATCGGTTGGAAGCAAAGCATCGTTGTCGTTTCGATCTTGGTGTGCTGCCAGAGGTTATTTCGTTGTACGATCGATTCGAGCGCTCCAGTGTGCTGCCGGGCAAGGCGGTTGCAGCCATTGAACGCTTGGCGAGCCGTGCACGCGAAAAGGACGTTGTTCGCCAAGATGCACTCAATGAGTTTCAATCACGCAGTGGACTTGAGCCAGCCATCATTGATCGGCACGCAAAAATTGATCGCGATCTGATTCGCAGCACGATTCGTCGGCAAGTCGTTGGACAGGACCAAGCCGTTGAAAGCTTGATCGATCGAATCTTGGTTGCTGCGGCTCGAATGAATGATCCAAATCGACCGCTCGGCACGTATCTGTTGGTTGGGCCAACGGGAGTCGGCAAGACTCAGTTGGCAAAAGCGGTTGCGTCCTGTCTGTTTGACGAAGAGGGGCTGATTCGATTGGACATGAATGAACTTGCCTCGCCCTCGGCGACATCGCGGTTGGTGGGCACATTCGATGCGCCGGATGGGCTTTTGACCAGCGCGGTTAGGCGCCGGCCCAACGCAGTGCTGTTGCTGGATGAGATCGAAAAGGCGCATCCATCCGTTTTGGATGTGTTGTTACAAGCTCTGGGTGAGGCAAGGTTGAGCGATGCCAGAGGGCGTACCGTTGACATGAGTGGGCTGCTGATATTGATGACCAGTAACCTTGGCTCTCGAGAATCTGGCCGTGGGAGAGGCTTTGGTGGCACTACCGAAGACACGATTGCGGAATCACATTTACGTGCTGCTCGCGATTTCTTTCGCCCCGAGTTTTTCAACCGAATCGATGACGTGCTGAGTTTTCATCGACTGAGTCCCGAAGTCATGCAGTCCATTGCATTGATGCAATTCCGCGATGTCCTTTCGCGAGACGGGCTGCAGCGCAGGAGCGTTTTGATCGATGTTGACCCCAACGCGATTCGCGAGACCGCCGCGCGCGGGTACGATCCTGCGATGGGCGCTCGCGCTTTGAAACGACAGATCGAACAAGACTTGGTTCAACCGGCTGCAGAAGTTTTGGCTGCCACCAAAACTGATCAGCCAACGATGTTGCGTCTTTACCTGGACGGAAAAACCGTACGCACCAAATGGCAGCCGATTGATTATGAAAAGAAACCGGCGCCGCAGCCTGAGTTGTCAATTGAAGAGTTGTGTGGCTATGCCCGAGGCTGGCTGGATGACGTTGCCGAGAAAGTCGATGGTGGTCCGCTGAGTTTTGAGGTTGGAGTTAGTGGTGTTGATACCCATTCGCTAGAAACGATGACGCTCAGAGATTCGCTTCAGCAATGCTACGAATCGCTACGCGTTCTAGAGGATGCGAAGTCACGGCCGCGAATGGATCGAGCGCAACCAAGCCCAGTGCCACAGCCGAGGGCCAAATGTGAATACGGTGTAACGATTGACATGAGAGATGTTCGTGCGATCTCGGATATCGAAGACTACATGCGTGAGACGTTGATCGAAAGGAAACCGGGCGAACTGGACGACCACCGCGACCGTTTGATCGATGATCTTAGTCGATTGAAAGGTCAGCTAAAGGCACAGGGTAGTTCATCGACTTGGTTGGTGTGGCTGCGTTGGTTCGGTGAAGAATTGGCGACGGAGATGCCCGTAAGCAACGCCATTTTTTCGGCGCGCCTGAGAGCCGCGTTCGAGCATTGGTTGGTCACGGAAGAGGATTTGTTGGTTGAACCGGTGGACGCCCAGGAAGGAAATCTGTTTAAAGTTTCTGGCGCATTGGGGCTGGCATCTGTTGAGGAACTTGCGGGCGGGTGGATGGTCATTTCCGGTGGCAGAATGAGCATGTCGGATGTCCGAATTCGCCCCGTCACCCACGGACAGAGTATTGAAAATGCGGTCCAAGGGTGGCAAGCCGAAATTATCCGCGAAGCAATCGCGCCGGTGCGGCGTGTCATCCAGCGCAATCAATCGCAAGTTGATTTGCGAACAGGTCACGCTGTCAAAGATGACATGGGAATCGAGTCGATTACCAAACTATTGAACTTAAGTAGGCGCGTTGCTCCGTTGCAAAACAGTGATTCGTCGGAGGCTCTGCAATGACAGCCATCAAAGTTCCAGTACTGATCACACAGTACGCTACCGATTTGTTCGTCGCGAAAGTAGTCGATGGTCCAGGTGCGGACGTAAGTGCGCCGACCGCATCGGAGGCTTATGCGCTGGTGCAACGTCACTTGAAACAACAGGCGAAACGCGAGCCGTATCAATACTGGCCCAAAATCGACAAGTACGATTTGAGAACGGGAACTGCGAAAGTGCGGTTGTTCTATCGCGACGGCAAACGCCAATTTCCAGCGAGTCGCGAGATGAAGATTCCGATCCGCTACGTTGTCGGCGAGTACGTCGATAATAGCGTCGAATGCTTCTTGACCGATTTTGACATTGTTTTTCACTGCCCAGCGATTCGCGAGTTACCGCAATTGATTGACGAGGCTGTGCGCGGTGCTGCTGCAAGAGTTGATTCTCGTTTTCTAGCAGCCAGCACGCCGCCCCCGAAATCGGAATTGCGGATCGTGCGTCTACGACTAAAGAAACGGAAGCACAGGTCGAACGCCGACGATACGGAAACGCTGGCAATCGTCGCGGATCCGATCGACAAACCAAACCGAAAACGCAAGTCGTCTGTTCCAATCCGGCATCGTGACAAAGAGAGCATTGCGCTCGCGGCAGCGATTGCCGATTCAAGCGTGTTGCTGGTTGGTGATGCTGGCTGCGGCAAGACGTCGATCGTAAAGAAAGCCGCGACTTTGCATCGTGACAGGGCTCTGGCAGAGCACTTAGAGCAACGCAAGCCGCCTCCGCCTCCGTTGGTCTGGGAGAGTTCCGCTGAGAATTTGATTGCGGGAATGCAATATTTGGGCGAATGGGAACAGCGTCTTGAAGAAGTCATTTCAAACTTGGAGTCGATTGGCGGCATCTTGTTTGTTACGTCGCAGATTGATCTCGTGCGTCTGGGTGGATCTTTGCCAACGAACTCGCTGGCCGCTTTTCTGATGCCCTACATGCAGCGCGGCGAACTGAAGCTAGTCACCGAAACCACGCCAGAAGAATTGGATGCCGCCAGACGGCTGTTGCCTGGGTGGATTGAGTGTTTTCGTGTCATCAACGTGCCCAAATTGAATCATGAACAGACTCGTGATATCGCTGACACCATGCTGAACGAAGCGGCGCGCAATCATCGTCTTGAGGTTGACGAAGCAGCAGGTGAAACAGCCACGCGATTATTCGCTCAATTCATGCCCTACCAATCACCACCCAAAGGAGTTGTGCAGTTGGTCAGCGACGTGATTGGGCAAGCAAGACAGATTCCCAATACAAGTTCGGAATCTGAGCAATCAAAAATTGGTACATCAATGGTTGTGAATCAGTTCACGCGTTTGACTGGTTTGCCAGAATCAATCTTGAAAGACTCTCTGACGATGTCTGGCGATGAGGTTCGTGGTCAATTGCAGCGCGATGTCATTGGACAAGAATCAGCGGTCCGTTCAGCATCGAATGTTGTGCTTCGATTGAAGGCGGGGCTGTGCGATTCGAAACGCCCAATTTCAACGATGTTGTTTTGTGGACCAACGGGCGTGGGAAAAACGCAGTTGGCCCGAACGCTAGGTGACTTTCTTTTTGGTCAAGCCGTGCGCGAGGAAAAGACGCTGATTCGATTGGACATGAGCGAATACGCGAGCTGGGATTCCGTGGATCGATTCATGATCGGCGCCGACGGCGAAGTGGCTACGTGGATTGCTCGATTGCGCGAGCGTCCAATGTCCGTTGTTCTGTTCGACGAATTCGAGAAAGGGTCATCAGAAGTTCACGATTGTCTTTTGTCAGGCCTGGACGAAGGTCGAATCACCGATCGTTTTGGACGAACGACGACGCTGTGTGGCGCGATCGTTATTTTGACTAGCAACGTTGGTTCCAAAAGCAATGCGCAAGTCGGGTTTCAGGTTGACGATCGCCGGGCTCTGAATCGAGCGATTGAGCAAGAGTTTCGCCCCGAGTTCTTGAATCGTTTGGACGAAATCGTAACCTTCGATCCGTTGTCCGAAGAACACATTCAGTTGATCGTAGAGAAAGAACTGAAAGCATTGGCCCAGCGCGAGACGCTGCGAATGCGACGAGTGAAATTGACGTGGGACGAATCGGTTGTCCAATCGCTTGCATCAATCGGGTTTGATCCGTTGCTGGGAGCGAGACCGCTACAGCGAGCGATCGAACGTGAAGTCGTCGCCAAAGTTGCAAGGCAGTTGTTGGAAACAGACCATACTCAAGAACAAATCACGATCGATTTGCGCCAGCTGATTCACACCGGGTCAGTCCAAGATCCGAATTGAGTCCCAGAAAGTTAGCAGTGCGAATTCTGGGCAGCAATCGTCCGCCATCTACTGAGTCAGGCGGGAGCGGCGTCGTCGGCCCGTGGAAGCGAATTTGTTCCGCACTTCTTCAACGGCGTTGACGAATCGTTCAACTTCGTCATCCGTGTTGTAGAAGTAAAAGCTGGCGCGGTTGGACGAATTCACCTTCAATGCCTTGTGAAGCGGCATCGTGCAGTGGTGTCCGGCGCGAACAGCGATCCCTTTTGTGTCTAGCCATTGAGCAACATCGTGGGCATGAACGCGATCGATCGTAAAGCTCAGGATTCCATTGGTTTTTTCGGTCGGTCCCAGGATGCGGACGCCTTCGATATCGCGGAGCTTGCGGTCAGCTTGGACGCAGAGTGATTTTTCGTACTCGTGAATTCGATCGAGGCCCACCGCTTGGATGTAGTCGATTGCAGCAGCTAGGCCGACAGCTTCCGCGATTGGGGGCGTGCCCGCTTCAAACTTTTCTGGCAGTCCAGCAGGCTTGAATCCTGATGTCGTGACCTCGCTGATCATCGCACCGCCGCCCATGAACGGAGCCATCGAATCGAGGATCGCTTCTTTGCCGTACAAGACTCCGATGCCGGTTGGGCCGCAGAGTTTATGTCCGCTGAAAGTGACGAACTCCGCGTCCCAATCTTTTACATCGACTACCGAATGTGGAGCCGCCTGGGCAGCGTCAACTAGGACTGTGGCGCCGGCTTCATGAGCCATCGTGGTCCATTGCTTGACCGGTGTTTCGGTTCCCAGCACATTGCTGGCAGCGGTGAATGCAAATAGCTTTGGTTGAAATGCCTCCAGCGCTTCAGCGACTTGGGTTTCGCTAATCGTAAAGTCGTCTTGAAGTGGTAGGAATTCTATTTTGAAACCGATCTGCTGCGCCAGTTGTTGCCAAGGCACAATGTTGGCATGGTGTTCAGCGATTGTCAGCAACACGGTATCTTGCGCGGTAAGATTCTCGCTGCCCCAGCTTCGTGCCACCGTATTGATGGCGGCTGTTGTGCCTGAACAGAACACGACTTCGCGATGTGAATTCGCCGAAACAAAATCCGCTGTCTTCACTCGAGCGGCTTCGTAGTCAGCGGTGGCTTCTTCGCTAAGCGTGTGAATTCCGCGATGCACATTTGCGTATCGATTGCGATACAGTTCGCTGATGGCTTCGATGACAGCGGTTGGCCGCTGTGTACTGGCAGCGTTATCCAGAAAGGCTAGCCGAGCACCACTAGCGACTTGTCGGTTCAGGATCGGAAAATCGGCTCGCAAGCGATCGACGTCATCAGCAGTTAAGTTACTCAAGATTCTTCGCTCAAACTTGGCCCGCCAAAGTTGGGGCCTTCGTCCAGATCGTCGGCCATTTCATCGACCGGTGCATGAACGGCGCTTTGCAAGACTCGCCACGGCAGTAGACAGCACTTTTGGCGGTTCGGAGTCAATTTTGGTCCGAACAGATCCAGCATTTTTTGGGCTGCGAATTCCTTGGCTTCTTCGACAGTCTTGCCTTCAATCGCTTCCATCAACATGGATGCAGACGACTGGCTAATCACACAGCCCTCGCCATCGAACCAGGCTTCGACGATTTTGTCGTCCGACGACAGTTTGAGTTCGATTTGAACAACATCGCCGCACAGTGGATTATTCCCCTCGTCGGCATGCGTTGCCCCCTCGCAGGACCCTCTGTGATAGGGGTCCTCGTAGTGATCTAAAACGTGTTCTTCGTAGATGTCTTGGTCGTTGGATGACATGCCAGAACTAGTAAAATGTGGTCCTTGCCTAGCGTGATCAGGAAATCTGATCCATTTGCGAACGCTCCAAGCATGGTGGACGGGAGATTTTACGCATACCGTCAACGGTCGGCGAGGGGCGCTTGTAGTGGTTTTTTGGACATATATCTGGATTTCTATCCTGAATTGGCGGTTTCAGATTCTGTCGTGCCATTTCTAAATTAGGTTGGCATTTGTAGATTTTTCCCACGCTACAGCGATTGTTGAGCCTCATAATTGCCAGTTCAAGCCACTTATTCGAATCGCCAGGCGACTTGGTGCCAATGCTAACCAGTGAAATCGACGAATTTGCGAAAGAACGCGTTTCGCAAGTCACGCGTGTTGGCAAGTTCGTGGACGTGCGCAGCTTTGATCAGTTAACGGCTGTGGAGCTAGAGCGTTGGCGCGAATTGCGCCAGAGCACAGATGGGTACATCCCACCATTCTTTTCGCCGGTATTCTCCGAAGCAGTTCATCAATCGCGCGGGGACGTATCGGTAGCAGTGATTCACGACGCCGATCAGATTACTGGATTCCTGCCGTTTCACAGTTACCGAGGTGTGGCTCTTCCAGCGGGACGTTTTTTCAACGATGCCCACAACGTTATTCGGCATCCCAACACGAAAATTGATTGGCAGTGGTTACTGCGCGAAATCGATTGTAAAGCATTCGACTTTCATGCCATGGCTGGGCTCAGTAAATCGGAACTCGGCGCTTTTGGCTACCGGACCATCCAGTCTTTTCATGCAAACATTGGTGACGACTCCCACGCATTCTTGAGCAAGCTGGGCAAGGCTCATAAAACAGTTGGGCGGCAGGGTCAGAAGACGCGCAAGATGGGGCGAGAAATCGGCCCTGTTAGTTTTGAATTCGATTGTCGCGACGAAAAAATCTTGCATCAAACGCTTGCTTGGAAGCGAGAGCAATATCGGCGGACTCACATTTTGGATTTGTTCACGCCAGAGTGGACCCGCGATATGGTCGACCATTTGTTTCACCGAAAGTCAGGTGCTGATGAAGCTCGTGGGGTGCTTTCTGTGTTGCGTGCAGGCGAGAACATTGTCGCATGTCATTTCGGAATCTTGGAAAACCAATTCTTGCACTATTGGTTTCCCACCTACGATCCGCAGTACAGGATCTATTCACCGGGTACGGGATTGTTCGTCGAAATGATTCGTGATGCGACGGACAATGGAGTGAATTGCATTGACATGGGCTACGGCGAACAGCCGTATAAAACACGGCAAACCGATGCTACTGGCGCGGTCGCCTTTGGAACCATTTCACGGTCCAGTATTCACCAAGCGTATCGACGCGCCGAATCGATGGCGATTTCTGCCATCAAGAAAATGCCAATGAAAGAGTCGCTGAAGAAGGTTTGGCGAAAAATGCAGCCCAACGCTGGCATTTCAAAGCTGCGTTGATCGCCTGGCCCCAAGCGGTTTTACATGGTCTAGCCTGAGCTACGAATAGTTTGGCGTTGGTGGTCGGTAGTCCGAAAGTTGAATCGATTTAAACCAATCGATCGTGTGCTTGAGTCCATTTTCCAGCTTGATCTTTGGTTCCCAGCCCAGTTTTTCTTTGGCTAGGCTGATATCTGGGCGACGACGAGTTGGGTCATCCGAGGGCAACGGGTGCTGAACCAGTTTGCTGGACGAACCCGAAATGCCGATGATCAGTTCGGCCAATTCACGAATGGTGAACTCGTCTGGATTTCCAATGTTGACCGGTCCAATGAAGCCTTCTTCGTTATTCATCATGCCAATGATCACATCGACCAAGTCGTCGCGATAGCAGAATGATCGGGTTTGTGAACCATCACCAAATATCGTGATGTCTTCACCTGCCAGCGCCTGACGGATGAAGTTCGATACGACGCGCCCGTCATAAGGGTGCATCCGCGGTCCATAGGTATTGAAGATCCGTACGATTCGAATGTCAACATTGTTGCTGCGGTGATAATCCATGAACAGCGTTTCGGCGACACGTTTGCCTTCGTCATAGCACGCTCGGATTCCAATTGGATTCACGCTACCACGATACGATTCGACTTGCGGGTGGACTTCGGGGTCGCCGTAGACTTCGCTCGTGCTGGCCTGCAAGATCTTTGCGTTACACCTTTTTGCAACACCCAGCATATTGATGGAACCCAGAGCACTGGTCTTGATGGTTTTGATTGGATTGTATTGGTAGTGCCCGGGTGCCGCTGGACAGGCCATGTTGTAGACCTCGTCGACTTCCAAAAAGATTGGCAAGGTTATGTCGTGACGGATCAATTCGAAATTAGGGAGGTCCAATAGATGGGCAACGTTTGTCTTTTGGCTAGTAAAGAAGTTATCCAGGCAAATAACGTCATGTCCTTGCTGTGTCAATTTTTCGCAAAGATGAGACCCAAGAAAACCGGCTCCGCCAGTCACCAAAATACGTTTAATCATTCCGTTCGCTTCTTTTAAGTGAAATATGTAGGACGCGTCGAAAGGCTAGCGAATTCAGGCAAACAGGAAAACAGAAGTTTGCACCTTTAGACATCACAGGCATCGATGATGCCCAAAAGGCTGGCAGGTGTTGGGCGAATCGACACTACTTGTTCTTGGCGTCAATCGTTGCTTTTTCAATTTCCTTCAGCTGGCGAACCATCGGAGGTGAATTGGGTTCGATACGAAGGGCTTTGAGTTGCATTTTTCTCGCTTCCTCAAATTGCCCAAGTGCAAGATAGCAACGTGCTGCTGTGTCGAGCTGGGCGGCATTGTTTGGCGTCAGCTTCAAAGAACGGAGACTCTCTCGCAAGGCTCGCTTTAAATCCCCTTCAGTATTGGATACCAGCCAAGCATATTGATTGAGAGCCAATGCGAGGGAGCGATTGTGATCAACCCCTTGAATACCGCCCTGTGCTCGGAGCTCGGCACTTTTGATTTTAGACTCGGATTCGCGAATTGCTCTGGAAAGGGTGTTGTTGACTAATTCTGTCCATTCCTTGTCGCCCTTGGTTCGATACATTTGAATCAAGATGTCAATGTTGCGATCGTTTAGGTTGTAGGACCGCATAAGCATTGGGCGTGCTTCAGCCAGCTTTTCTGCTTTAAGCAGTTTCATCGATCGATGGTATTCGGTCTCACTGCGAAAGAAGTCCAAGTTGTAACTGCTGTACCGCAAACGATCCTTGAAGGCAGAGTCTTGCTCAGATCGCTCGATGATTGGCGAGTACAATTCGACGACTCGGTCATGTTGGTGAAGTTCGCCAAGCATCCGGCCCAGGTGCTGACGTGCGCTAACGCCCACCAATGATTCCACTTTCATATTGTCAATGATCACGCGGTATTCTGATTCTGCCCATTCAAACAAACCGCGGGCTTCCAGTTCTTGGCCGATCTCACGGTGAGCTTGAGCAATTTCATCCAGTGCACTTGGGGGAATCTTGGCCAATTCCTCTTCGGTAGCTGGGAAAGGCCGAATGGCCAGTGCTTTCTTTGCGAGTTTTTCTGCCTCTTCAAGCTCGAGAGCAACTTTTCGTGATTCAGCGACGGCGTAAATTAGGCCCGCATGTTTGCTGAACAGATTCTGATGCTGCGATTGCAATTCAAGCACAAACTCATGAAGCCGATTGTCGATGGCCCAGTTGCAAGCGTCATTCAAGTCGCGGGTGGTTGGGGGGATCAAGTCAATGTTCGCGCCGGCCAACTTGAGAGCTGCGTCACGGTGGCCTTGCAAGTTCGCCCGTTTGGCGCAAACACGAACCAAATCCAAGACGGACTTACCGGAACTTGATTGAGCCTTCAGGGCGTCGAGTTCGGTGCGTTGTTGTTGAACAAGTTTTTCCCACTTTTCTGCGGCGTAGTCACCCGACTCCAGATCGCCCGCATAAACCTTCAGCCATTGAATTGACTTGCGCCGGCTATCCTGAGCCAATTCCATGATCATCGCAGCATGCCGATTTCGGGTTGCCTGATCATCACTCATCGATTGCTGCATGAGCTCCAGGGCGGCGAGGTGATTGAGCGTGGCGGAGGTTTCAAATCGCGCGAGTCTGGCAAGTGCAGCGAGTCCTTTGCGCTCTGGCAGTTCGGCCAGTAACATGATTCGGCTTTGTCTTTCTTCTGCGTTTTGCGCCCCGTACTCGAACAGGATCTCGCGAACTTCGGCAGCATCCGTTTCTTTTGACCAGCTAACCAGCAGGCTACTTACTAGGTACCGGGCGGCGGCAGCGATCTCGACGGTTTCGCTATCTGTGGCGGCTTGCAGTTCATCAAACGCTTCCAAGCCCATTCGGCGCAGTTGCTTTTGCGCTCGAACTCGCATTGCGTAGCTCTTGTCGGCCAGTTGCTCGATCAGCTTTCGAGTTGTCGTTGTTTTTGTGCTGTCAGGAGTTTGGCTGACAGCTATTGATGACAATCCGCCAACGAGCATCGTGAAGATGATTAAATGACGCATGGATCTGTCTGGCTTGCAGGATCGAAATACAAAATGGGCTCACATTCCGGAAAACGCACATCATGCCCTCACGCCTTCATTGTCATCCCTAGAGAAAATAGATTCCAGCCCGTTCGGCCACTATCCCGCAGAATCTCTGCACATTGTTCTGTTTTCTGAACGTCTGGCCAATATCACCGTGTGGTGGCAAACATGGTGTGAAACACGTTTTATGGGATGATGGGTTTCCAATCAAAGTATCGCTTGGCAAAAAAAAGAGCTAAGATGCGCCCTAAGATGGTATCCACCTAAGCCTCATTTTTTCCAAGCGACCGACCCCCGAATTTTCAGAATCAATGAGTCGAAAACCCAAAAAGAAGAAAGAGACCAAAGCGCCGGAGCAAGCCAGGGATGATCGTGATCCAGCGGTAATCCGGGCGGAGAAAATCCGTGGAGCCGCTGGACGCGAAACTGTCGAAGCTTTCGTGGTCGCATTTATCTTGGCATTGCTCTTTCGCGGTTTCATTGCCGAAGCCTTTGTGATTCCGACCGGTTCGATGGCCCCAACGTTAATGGGTGCCCACAAGGACCTGACATGCGATCGATGTTCCATGACGTTCCCGGTTGGGGCAAGTTCCGAACGCAATAAACCTGTTCAACCCAAAGCGGTCATTGGTGGTGTTTGTCCAAACTGTCGACACGCCAACGCAATGCGGTTGAATACCGACGCAAACCATGCGACCTTCAACGGGGACCGGATTCTAGTTAGCAAATTTAGTTATGCGCTCAGCGATCCTGAACGTTGGGACGTGATTGTCTTTAAGTTCCCAGGCAACCCGAAGCAAAATTACATCAAGCGGCTTGTTGGATTGCCAATGGAAACATTGACGCTGTCCCACGGCGACGTTTATGCGCGACGTACTGGCACTACTGAAAAGAGTCAGATGCTGCGTAAAACACCCGACAAAATCTTGTCGATGTCGAACCGAGTTAGCGATACGAATTTTCAGTCGCCCGTTCTAATCAATGCCAAGTACCCGAGTCGCTGGCAGCCATGGGAACCTGGCGCCACCAAACCGCCAACCGATTCATGGCAAATCGACCGCTCCGAAAAAGGTCTCGTTGCCACATTGAAACCCGGCGATGATACACGGCAACATTGGCTACGCTATTTCCATCGCTTTCCCAACCAACAGATGTGGGAGAAAGCTGACAACGGCTTATCACTTGCGAATGTTGATCCTTATTCGTCCGGTGCGATCACCGACTTTTATGCGTATGACAGTTCCATCACAGTCCCCACGCTATATGCCTATGACGAAGCGCCATCAAGTTTGGGAAGACGGCTACCATTGGCAAGTCAGTACAGCAGTGGCGTCCTAAAAGAAGACTACAACGGACCTGAGTTTCTTAAAGAGCACGGACCTGGACGCCTAACTCACGACAATAGTTGGAGTGTGTTCATGGGAATGCACTGGGTTGGAGACCTGATTGCAAAAGCCGACGTACAACTGGAAAGCGACGCGAAGGAACTAACCGCTCTGATTGTGGAAGCTGGTATCGAATACACCTGCACATTCGATCTGGCCACTGGAACTGCCACACTTGGAATCGGTGATGCCGACCAGAAAACGCGAGAATTCAGCGATGCAAGCGGAAAGACCGCGACGAACCCATCAGCACAAACGTCGGTTACTGCTGGCACAAGGCATTCGATTCGGTTCGCAAACGTTGACGATAAATTGACTCTGTGGGTCGACGACGAAGTCATCGAGTTCAACGCGCCAACGACGTTCGATGTTCGTGATTTTCGAACCGATGCCGAGGATAGGCCATATTATTTTGCTGGGGATCCGCTGGACGCTGCACCCGTGGGGTTTGCCGTCAAAGGCGGCCAAGCAACGATCCATCAGTTAACCGTTGATCGTGACAAATATTACATCCCGACCAAGGTTGGGATGATGATGGACGACTATCAAGGAAATTGGTCGGATATCCAAGTCAGGATGGTATTGAGATCTTCTGAACAATGGGATTCGATGGATATTTGGCGTGACCGTCGCTCAGTTGAATTTGAACTCCAAGAAGACCAGTTCTTCCCAATGGGTGATAACAGTCCCGAAAGTTTGGATGCTAGGTGCTGGGCTGGCAGCAAAGCCAAAAACGATCCAGACCCTCGACTCAGATTGCCAACACGAGTGACCGATGACGCCTACGCTTACAAGGATGCTTGGTACGTTCCGCGAGATTTACTGGTGGGGAAAGCGTTGGTTGTGTTTTGGCCACATTACTGGAACGCACCGATTCCATTCATGCCAAATTTCAAACGAATGCAGTTGATTCGCTAACCAAAGATTTCGGATCGAAACCGTAATTCAAGATCGAAAAGGAATTCGATGAACAACTCACAATACGAAACCGATGATGGCGACGAGCCGGTACTGGAAGCCATCGACTTGCAAAAGACGTATGGGCGCCGCAAAGTAGTTGGCGGCGTGAACCTGCACGTTGGGTCTGGAGAGATCGTTGGCTTGCTGGGCCCCAATGGAGCGGGAAAGTCCACGAGTTTTCGCATGATGTGCGGAATGGTTGAACCCGATCGTGGCCGTGTTTATCTAGCGGGCGAAGACGTGACGGGGTGGCCAATGTTTCGCCGAGCACGCGATGGTCACATGGGTTACTTGCCGCAAGAACCCAGCGTGTTCAAGAAACTGACGGTTGAACAAAACATATCGTCGCTGCTTGAACTACTTGGGATGGACCGCAAACGCCGAAAGGCGCGGACGAATGAGCTTCTCGAAGAATTCAACATCACGCACATTCGTAAAAGCAAAGCGGCTGGGCTCAGCGGCGGTGAACGTCGTCGCTTGGAAATTGCACGCTGCTTGGTCTCGGATCCAAAAATTGTCATGCTGGACGAACCATTTGCCGGGATCGATCCCGTCACTGTCCAGTCGATCCAAGGCGTCATCGAGCAATTGCGTGATAGCGGAATCAGCGTACTGATCACTGACCACGCTGCCCGTGAAATTCTGGAGACCGTGGACCGATGTTATGTGATTAGCAAAGGCCAAGTGTTGACGGTCGGACCGCCGAACGAAGTCAAACAGCATCCCCAAGTGCGCGAAGAGTATCTGGGTGACATGGATGGATCAAGCAGTGATCAGGTCAGGTCCCAGACCGACACTCACGCCGGTTCACCAAAAGAAAGCGTGGTCCCCAAACCACATTTCCGCAACGACCAAGCTCGCCAGCGTTCTAAACATCGCGTTACCGACGTGTAGTAATGTGTTTCAACTAAACGTTGGGGTGTCACGGCTGTCCCAGCTGTGAATCACTCGTACGACACGACTGATGGACGGTTGATTCGCACGATCACCGGCGCCACTCCTGAGTACTCCCTGGCTAACTTCGCAGCAGTGCTCAATGAGACCCGTGACTTTAGCGAAAACGCTAGCTATGTGATCCAAGACTCGGTGTATGACGCCGAGGGCCGTTTGGAGCGTTCACACGATGGCCGCAACGTGGCAATGAAGTATGAGTATGACGAAACCGGACGCCAGATCGCAACGATCTCGGATGCCGATTACCCTGACCGGGGCACGCTCAGTACTCTGCCCGCAGCGCTCGCTCTACGAACGGAAACGGACTACAACGCTGTCGGCAATACTCTAGAAGTTCGTTCTCCCCGATACTTTGACGCTGGTGATGCTGAAGGCCATAACAAATCCAAGGAAACCTGGACTTACACCGATCGTGGATTGGTGGCAACGCACACCGTGGCAGCAGGCAGCACAGAAGAGGCCACCGAATCGTTCATCTATGACCTTAAAGGAAGACGAACCGAGCGAACGGACTTTGCAAACAAGGTTTGGAAGACACACTACGAAGACTGCTGTGGGCAAGTCACAGCCACGGAAAACCCACTGGGTCACGGTAGCATCAGTCGCACCAACGCAGTGGGTCAAACGATCCATCAGGTCACCGTAGCCGACTACAGTGACCATGTCGCTGCACTGGATAATCCGGTAGACGCCAAGACGCTCCGAGAAGTCACCACTCGCTACGACGGAAGAGGCAGACCAATCGCCCGTACCACTTGGGTTGTGGCCCGTGGAGTCGTCGATCAAAACAATCCACCCATCGCTGGACTCGATGGAGTGGCAGCAGCCGATGGCCTGACAACCCAGTACCTTTACGATGATGATCTGACTGACGGCGCTGGCCTCGACAGCGCGGCGGGAGCCACACCAGCACTAGGCGGCAATCCCATTAGCCTAGCAGATGCGATTACCAAGCTGGCTGACAGCGAAGCCAATGGTGGCGCGGGGATCAGTTTCAATGCGGATGCCAAAGGTACCGCTCGCGCTACGGTATCGCCTACTGGCGAAATCCGCTTCTCCGTATCGGCCGGTAGCGGTAGCATCAGCGGAGTACTTAACCCAACGGACAACTCACTGATCACGTGGAACTGCCGTGGGAAATCCACCACTACGAATCTTGCTGGTTACGGCACAGTGCTGGTCAACAAAAGCATCAACGCAGCAGGCCATGTCACCAAATCCTACACAGACGCGGCAGGCCGCACACTTGAAAGCCATGATGCTCTCGGGAAGATCACCACGTACGAGTACG
>CAYNNP010000029.1:0-36342 GCA_964398215.1 uncultured Pirellulaceae bacterium
GGCTGGGACAGCCGAGCTACTATGTTGCCTACCTTGAAAAAGTGATTCACCCTGAGATTTGCCCTGAGATCTGTCGCAGTACTCCAGCGTTCGTCGACATGGCTCGTCCACGCAAGCCAAATCCATGACCCAGCAGAAAATAGTCCAACGACCAACACAAGTGACTGGACAAAACAGTTTAGTTGTTTTCGTTAGGCCAAGAATCGGGAACAACGAAAATCCACTTGGGTTCGTCTAATTCAGAATGTTCGCTCACTAAGACGGGATGACCAAGCTCATCAAAATGAGACTTTAACTGGTCAACCAGCTCCGTTGACGAAAGTGATCGCGGTTTACCGGCTGTCGGTCTTTGCGCGGTAAGCCAATTCGGTTTTTGCTGTATTTGGAAAATACTTTTGGGGTCCGCCTGATTTAGATAGTCCAGCTCGGCGGCACGAATCCATCGGCCCGTCAAATGACCGGGGCTTAGATACTTGGGCAACGTTGTGGGTTTTGGCTGGTCGGGATGATAAAAAACGCGACCTTTTACGAACGCTTCGCGCACTTCCACTTCGGGAAAGTGGTTCTTGCTTAGTGGCAACTGCTTGGCAAACATCTTCGCCGTCTTCTTTTCGAAGTTGTCGGCAGCGTTCGGGCCAATGAATTGGCTGCTGAACGATTGGGCCAGTGGGTCATACAAATAGAACTTGATTGCGGTTTCCCAGTGGGTCAATCGATGGGATTCATCACGAAAGATAAAATCGATTTCGCCGATCGTTCGCTTTGCATCAAGAATTTGCTTGGAATGATGCACAATCTGAACTTTGCGAATGTGCGTTAGCCAATACAAAATCAACCGCTCGAAGTAACGCCCGACGCGATGATCAGATTGCTCGCGTAAAAACTCTGCAAAGTGATCGTGATCGATCTCGCCAACATCGACTGGATCGACAAGCGGACTTGCGTTGAGCAACGGCTGGCTGTTTACCGCCCAGAGAAGATCGTCAAGCGGTTGCATGGGGCAAGCTGCCCGAAGTTTGGTGACAGCAGAATGTTCGTGCGGCCACAGCGGCATTTAGGACCTTACTCACAACAGTAAACTGCGAACGGCAAAAGCGAACTGCACGCGGCACCAACATTCAATTTTCAGATTTGAATATTAGTGAAGATCGTGTTCCTTTATCAGATAACACGTCGCGATGGCGAGCTGACTTTCGCGCAAGGTCCATTTCATGCGTCGCTCTGGTTAGGAAGCGACGCATGATTCAACGATTATCGAGAAGCTTGACTTGCGACTGAAACGCTTGTTTCAACGGAAGCTGCGTTTGGTGCGCTGGCACTTTCAGCAACTTTCACTCGCTCTAGTTCGCCCCGCAAGATGCGCACATCACGGGGTGCTTCGATTCCAATAGCGACACGGTTTCCAGAGATTCGGTTGATCGTCAAAACGATATCATCACCGATCAACAGCTGTTCGCCTTCTTTTCTGCTTAGTACTAACATCGGGTTTCCTTCCTGTGAAAAGTTCTTGTTATGATTCGACTATGTACAAATCCCGTGCCAATCGGCTCTTAAGCCCAAAAACTTGAGCAAAGTGTCAATATCACGGGTTTTTTGGCTTGGAGAAATTGAAACGGCCTGCCAAAACTGCAGAAAGTTTCCCGAGATGAGTCGGTTGTCTCGTTTTGAGAATCACCATTCTTCTCCCCGCCACAAGTAGTATCGAGAAGTCCGTGACACGTTAGGTCTTTCTTGTGAAACGCGCCCAAAGGAAGTTTGCTTGCACCCAACGGGGCGGTCAAAATGTCCACATATCCTGGGATGACGTCACCAGGAATCGTCCGTTTTCGCTCTGGAACCTTTGCAAAAAATCATGAATTCTGCAGGCAACGATCCAACTGACAAGAAGCCAAGTCCCGTGCGGCTGGAGCGTCGCCAAGAGCTGGAGCAACATTTAAAAGATAAACCAGCGGATCGTGATGGTTACCTGGAATTGGCCACGATCTATCGACGTGACGAACGGCCGCTGGATGCAATGCGCGTCTTGAAGCAAGCCACGAAGATCTTTTCGGATGACGAGAAATTGATATGGGAATTGGAAGAAGCGACGCTTGAGCGATCCGTCCAACAATTCCGCGGTGTGAAAGAAGTCGCCGATCGGCTGCAGACACCTGATGCACTGCGCGAATTGGAACGCAGCAAGAGTGATTGGGCCGGCCGCCGAATGGAAGTATGCCGAGCGCGACTGAGACGCAATCCAAAGCAAGTTCATCTCCATTTCACATTGGCCGAAGCTTTGATGGATGCTGGAATGTACGAGGGCGCCCTAGAAGAACTGGACGAATCGGTGCGCCACGATCAACTTTCCGGGCGCGCTCATTTCACGCGCGGCAAATGCCTTCTGGCGCTGAACAAAGAAATTGAAGCAATGAAGTCTCTAAGAGCCTGTGCACTGCGCCGAGCTGTCGTGGCTCCGCTTCAAACCCGAATTTCTGCGTTGCTATTGTTGGTGCAAATCGCCGAACGCCTTAAGCTTGACTTGACCCTGCAGCAATATCGCAAACAATTGAATGCTCTCCAGCAAGAAGCCAATACACTTCAAAAGTCGTGATCGCACGACGCACGAACTTCAGAGATTGTTATGAACCAAGCCATTGTCGATCCAGAGCAGCTGCGTCAATTCGCGAGTCACCTGCACCGGTTCACCGAAGATTTAAAACAGCAATCCACTGGCCTTGCGTCGCAAATGAACCAGTTGGAACAGACTTGGCGTGATGAGCAACAACGAAAATTCGCTGGGGAGTTCACCGAACAACTCCGGCAACTTTCAAGATTGATTAAAACGACGGAACAGCATATCCCGTATCTGCTGCGCAAGGCGGAACAGATCGATGCGTACCTGGGGCACTGATCGTGTCGACTAGCAATGTACGTAATATCGATTCATTGATCAGGTTTCATGCTGGCTTGAAAAAGCTAAGTGACAACTGGGGTCAACTGGCAGAAGAAATCCAGGCTTCGATACATCGCTGCGACGAGTTCTTTTCCCAATCGCAGCCTGCGTACTGGCGGCGTCAGATGCAGCTGGCCGAACGCGAACTCACTGAAGCGAAAGACAGTCTGGCCCAAAAACGAGCCGTGGCGCGAGCTGGCGATCGACCAGCGGCAAGCGAAGCTGTCAAACGCGTCAGACTTGCCGAGCGTCGACAAAGAGTTTGCGAGGACAAACAACGAGCAGCCAAAGCAATCGCGATCGAAATCAAGCAACAGTGCGATCGAATGCTGGGGCCGCTATCTGACTTGGTTGAACATTGCGAAGTCGTTTTGCCGCATGCCGCTGTCAAACTGCAGTCGCTGATTGACCAACTGAAATTGTATGCCGAGAAAGCCGACAAAGTTGACTGAGTGTTTTTTGACTATGAGACCAAAATCGGGACGATCAATTATTGAAGTCATCATTGCAGCGATTGCGTTGCTGATGTTGTTGGTCCTTCTGCTGCCATTCATTCAGCGTTCCCGGGAAAGTTCCAGACGCAATCAATGTGCCAACAATTTGGTAAAGATCCACTTTGCGATCGCGGCCTATCATTCCGACCATGGTCATTTTCCGATCGGTACGGTCAACGAAACAGGCCCGATTCAATCGCAAGCTGAAGGGTTTCACCACAACTGGTTGACTGCGATTTTGCCAATGTTGGGTGAATCCGAAATCGATCTTTTGGTCGATCGTCGCACCAGTGTTTACGCCGCCGAAAATTCACAAGCGCGCGAATCAAAGATTGCTAGGCTAATTTGTCCATCGCAGGTGAACGTCTCGCTAACGTCAACTTCCTATGCTGGAATCACTTCGTCAATTGAAACGCCCATCGATTCGGATAACGATGGTGTCTTTCGATTGAACTTGCCGACAACTGATCAGGAAATTGTGGACGGTCTTTCCCACACGGCATTCTTGGCAGAGAAGCTGGCGTTGCCGGGTGATCTTGGTTGGATGAGTGGTACGCGGTCGAGCTTGCGTAACGGCGGCCATTCAATCAACGCACCGGAATCGATGAACGTTGATTCGAATCAAAATAATTTGGACCCTAAATTTGTGGGCGGATTTGCCAGTCGACATCCAGTCGGGGCCCACGTTTTGTTTGGCGACGGCAAATATCAGTTTTGCACCACGGGTATCAATCGCCGCGTGCTGAGCCAAATGTGCGGGAAAGCGGATAAGCTGAATTCGAACCCCGATGCGAAGACTGCGGACTGATTTTCCAGGCGCGTTATCGCGCACAGAAACGCTTCTAAAAACAGCACAGCCGCCGTGGCCTTGTTCAGCGCAGTCCAAATGAAGGGGTAGGCGATTGGCCCAAAGTAAGTGCTAATATGTCTATCAACAAGTTGCACGCCAAAGTTTCACGATTGATGGAAAAGTTAAGGCGGATTCTGTGCGTGAAACTTCTAAATAGATCGGTTCCTGATCGCCAAAGTTTCGATAACTGTAGCAGTCGCGAAGGTTTGCGCTACCGGTACATTTTGGTGTTTGCTTTGTCTCAGGTCCGGACAGAACTGACACCTCTGGCAGGCCTTCGCTCGAGTGACTCGAACGTAATTTTTGGATGGCAACTGGAAGCCGAATGAGATGGCGATGCTGGGAGTGCGCAACCGCTGCGCGCCTGCAGAACTGCTTATTCTTGCTCGTTGTGCTTTTGGTGGCCAGTTGGCATCAGCACGTTCAAGGCCAAGATCTGGATTCAACGAAGACCCGATTTGAGTCGATTCGGACTCCCGTTGTTTGGGACAACGTTAGCGCAAAAGGATGCTACTTGAAAGGCTGCGCGCCCACTTTTTCGATCTCTCACGGAGTTGAAATCGTGACGCTGGATCCAGGCACCAGTATCCAGTTCAGCGTTGATCCCCACGAATTGATCCGCGTTGTTCCTGTTAGCTACTCGCAGATTGGCCGGGAATCGATAGAGATCTGGAGCTCCAACGGATCCGGGCTTTACCGACTACAAAACCTTGCGATCGCGCAGGACGGTCAAAGCGCGGTAGCGGCTCCCGATCAATCGGTTGTTTCCATCGCCAAGGTGGCGCGGCCGGTGATCGCAAAAACGCCTATCACAATTGCGATTTACACATCGCGACGCAGTACACCAAAGCTGCTGGACTACTATCAATGCGAAATCCCCAACGGCCCTCGCGCGTTGATCTCCGATGGCACTAACGAAAGGCGTTACACGTTTTTTCCATCGGCATCGTTTCGGCAGATTCCATTGTCGGGTGGTCGACGACTACGGATTGAAGCGCGTTTGAAATATGGTCCTACAACACAACTGCGTGAAACGTTTTGGGTCAGCGTGTACGTCGATGGATTACTCAAACGAGTTGTTTCGTTCGACACGCAACCTGAATCGACAAAGCGGCAGTTCGTAGATGGGTGCGAAAAACTGCTTGGACGGCGAGAATTTGCGTACATTGATTTGGAGTGTGGCCAAAAGCGAATTGAGATTCGTAGTTCGCACAACGCTTTCATACGCGTCGATTCTGTCGGATTGGACTTATGCCGTCAGCGTTTGAACCAAAGTTTTGAATTGCCGGCGGCGTCACAGAGTGTTCAACCGAGTTCGATCTGGAGTTCTTCGCGATTCGATCCTAGTGAATCCAATTTGGGTAGCACGTTCTTAGCACCCGACGATGGCGAACAGATTGTTCCTGATGCCGATTACGCATTGCAATGGAATCCGTACCTCAATCAGCAAGCCGTTCAAGGACTGGCGCGAGACAACCGCGCCAAGCACGGCGGTTTGCGTGCGTACATGTGGATGCGGGCTATGGCATCGTTGCATCTAGGTTCGCTGGAGTATGGCGACGAGATCGAGGTGTCAGAATTGGCTTTCAGGATCAAGCAGCGGTACACCAGATACCGTACGGTGTTGCCAAAAAGTTTCGGCACCGAAGGCTTGCATCGTAAAGTGGCTTTCGATCGCCCTAGCATCAGGGCGACCAAACGAAGCGACAAACCTCGGGAAACAATCATCGGGGCTCAGCACATCCAACAGTCTGTTGGTGCTGTTGCGCAAACTACTTTGGTGCGTCTAACCAAAGGATCGGCGGGCTTGGCCTACGAGTTTCCAGACTCACTGCAAGACACTGTGCTGCGATTGGTAGTGGACAAGACTCGCATGAAGAACCCGGCACGTGTTTGGGTTCAGTATGACGATCGTCCTCCGATTCAATTGGCAGTCTCGCCGCATTCTGATGTGCCAACGACTTGCTATTCGCCAACCAGTCTACAAGCATCATTGACAGCACTTGCCACAACGCATGCTGTATTCGATAGCGGAACTGTTGGCGGGCCGTACGCGATGACGCGCGAACCGGTTGCATTGATTTCGGCCGGGACAACTCAGCTTTACAAACCCGCGAACGTCAAGGAAGTCCGCGTTACGCTGGTCGCAGGGCAGATGGATTCCATTGACATTGGGATGCAATTTCTGGATGGCAGTCCATCACGATTGAGCGAGGAAGCTTATCGGCATTTGCGAACAGTCACGAGTTACGAGGATCCTGATTCGGAGTTACACGCGTTCGCGCGGCGTGAACTAGATAACAATAGTGTTGATTTGGAATCACTGCTCAAGCAACACCATGCCGTGTTCGCCAGTTCTATCGTGCCAAACGAGCAAGTCCTTCAGCCCACAATGATCTATCCTGATTCGCAATTGACAGCTCTTGATACTCAGGCCAATCAGTACCTGCAAAACGGACGTGTGCCAGAAGCAATCGAGTTGTTGACCGAGATCATTCGTCACAGCAACGGAATTAACCGCAGGTTTGCGATTTTGAAGCGATGTGATGCATTGGTGGACGCCGGCGATCACTTCTTGGCTGATCTTGAACTGCGAGGTTGGGTGCTGCACTCGAATGATGAAGAGTTGAAGGCGATGGCACTTGAGCGTTTGCTCAGGCTTGGTGGGGACAATCCTGTTAAACGTGAGCAACTTTTGGCCGTCAATGCGCTCGAAGTGAATGGTTCTGGACGTGACCTTTCACTTGCCACGCAATTGATGAATAACCGTCGATATTACAGTGCTTTGACCGCGTTAACATCTTTGGAACCGACAGCAGAAAACCAAGATATTCTGCTTCGGTGTAGTTACCAACTTGGCTGGTGGCGATTGTTTGATGAAACGGTTGCCTTTCTTGCGAGCCAAGAACAGCGTGAGCTTTGGAGTGGTTTAAAGAGTCTGAAGTTCGGTCGAATTGGCGAGGCAAGTCAACGGTTCACCGACGCAGGTGACTTGGGAGCGGAGTGGCTGCGACATTTAAAAGCTGCCACAACGATCGCGATGAAGTTCAAAAGTTCGTCAGCGGAAACTCGGCTATCAGCACTTGATGACTGGGAAAATTGGCAGCGCAGCCATCCCGGCCCAAAAACCTGGAGATTGGCTGAATCTTTGGTCAGCAAATCCGAGGGTACCGCGATCGTGATCAGTCCAAGTCGCGATCTGCGAGCGCGCTACTTTGCTGTTGACCCTGGCGCGCCAGCAGAAGTCTTGGTGCATGGCCCAACGAGGCTGAAGTTTGAGTTTCGACCCGTCCACGATGTACAGCAAGAACTTCCAATCAATGATTGGTTGACCTTCGAGAGTGCGGGTAACGTCAAACGATTTCCGATCACCAACAATGTGACTTCCAAAACCACTAAGCTTGAAGGCGCGGATGATTTTGTGCCGGGCATTCGAGTCACCACCGAAATCGAAATTCCACCTGGGCTGCAAAAAATTTCTGTCAGACCCGACGCTTCTTTGGTGCTGATGCGGGTTCATGCTCGTGGACCTGAGATCAAAACGCCAACATTGCCGCTCGTGAACCCGAACACCTTGGCCGCGATTATCAAAGGAACATTCGGGCGAAAGCAGCATAGTTGTGGGTTTGCAGCTTTGGATTGCGTTCGTGTGGTTTCAGAACAACGATGCGAATCGTGTTCGCTGGCGTACCATGCCAAAACTTGCGGGTGCAATGATCTTGATACGGCACAGGCGCACTTCAAAAACATTGCCTATGGTGTTGCGCATCCGTGGCGGGACCGAGTCATTCCGACAGGGTTTCGAGTTGACGATAGTAGCGGTCTGGGTAGCGCCTTTTCTGAGATCATGAAGCTTGCAGATCTGGGTCAGCCAGTTGATTTGAGCAACCAAGATGAAAAGCTGTTTCAGCTTGCAGCGTTGATAGAATTTTCGCAGCAAAATCCAGAGCTGAAAGATGCGCGAGACGTGCTTGCTCAAGTCAAGAATGAATTCTCTTGGCAGCCTTATCGTCAGTATGATCGTCGCGCGGGAGTGCACCGTCTGGAGTCTACGGGTTGGGAGCCAGAGACACCATCAACGCGGCTTCGCAACGCATTCATGAATGGCGGCGCTAGCCATGTGTTGGTCGGTGATTACGGGACTTTGCGACTTGAATTGACAGAAGACCACCCAACCAAGTTTCGGATTGCGGCTCGGATCCCAAGCATCAGTTTTATTGAGTTTCATCCAACGGAGCTAACTGTTACTGCGAGTGGTGTGACTGAGAAATTGTCAATTGATAAGCCGGACCAACAAATCGCAATTGGACTTGGACTACCAGCGGGACAACACACGATCGAGGTCACCAATCCAGAACCTTGGCCAAATCATTTCGTTCAGCTTGAAGTCCAAGAAATCATGCCGGACGGGCGCATGCGAGCCATTGGTGGTGAAGCAGTTGAATCCTCACAGCGGCCCAAGAAGCGCGCCTACCATGTTGCAACGTTCGACGAACCACTTGTGTTTCGGGTGTCCGCTCCCAATGTGATTCGAGTGGACCAGAAAAAAGGCGAAGTGATCGAGCAACAGATGATGCCGATACTGCAAGACCGCACGATTTCACTGACTCCCGATCAAGGGCAACAACAATCGCTGTTCAGAATCTTTATCCTGAAACCAACACCGCCTTCCAAACGCAAACAGCAACAACGCGAGCAACTGAAGCCGGAGATCATCAAGAAAGATTGGGCGGCACCTGTTGTTCAAACGATGTATCAGGACATCCAGGGTCAGACCGTCAGCGGGCAGCCAAAACTCGATTGGCTTCCATTGTTGTCGCCGGACAGTGAACCTGCGCTGCTTCAGTTGGGTGATGAAAAAACGCTTTGGCAACAAGGCATGGGGACTTGGCAAGCCACCCTAGGCTACCGGCAACGTCTTGCATTGGCCGAGTCTCCCAGCGCAAGTGCCAATGATCGTTTCATGGAACTGAATCTATCACGTTACCTTTACAACGAATCAACCGACCGGTTCGCTCGCACGGACTTGATGCTGCGTCCACGATTCGATTCAGGGCTGGGCTTGGGCGTGCAGCATGAACTGTATCGTCAGTTGCACTTAGGCGGATGCGAAACAGGTTTTCCGTCGCGGTGGGGGCCAATTGAATTGCGGCTGCAGGGCTATTTGCATGGTCAAGTGGCCGCGCCAGTGACAACGGCTAGTGCGAATAGAACGCCATCAAATCTGGGCTTCCGGTTCTATGCCTCGCGGTTTCACAAATACTCAGATGATTGGTCGCATCGTCCAACTCTGCAGCTGTTTGGTCGTTCGCTTTCGGAGAGTCAAGGCGGCTATGAGCCTGGTGGTATCGACCAAGATGTATTCACGCCGTTCAAATCTGATCATCGATATGGATTTCGGCTGAACGACCGCTGGGTCTATCAAACTAGTTTGGACAAGCGATTTTGGATCAACCCATCTTTGCTGACGAACGAAAACGAATTGGTCCCTGACAATCTGGGAGTTCAGTTCGGTACGGATCAATTGCTGGGATCGTTTCAGCTCAGGTTGGCCTATCGATTGACCAACTTCTTTGCCGACGATGATCGCAACAATTCGAGTCTTCAGAACGTGGTCAATCTGGGAGTTGGCTGGGAAAAATGGAGCCACCGAAACCGGCGAAGCACGTTCCAATTCAATCTGAAAACCGATCTTAGTAACGGTGATTCAAGTTTTGGAATCAACGTTTCCAGTTTTTGGAATCAAATGCGCGGTTACCGAGATTTTCGCCCCGGCGCAAACCTGTTTCGCAAAATTCGCGAAGAACGTTACGCACAGTCCTTTCTTTCTGATCAGTGAATCATGGCTACTGTTTCGAAAATGACACCGTCGTCGCCATCCGGTTCTGGCAAGCGGATTGGGCTAATCTCGCGCGTTAGCGTGAACCTGGATGTCAAAGCGATCAAAAAGGATTCGGCGTCTCTGTTGGTTGATGGACTGAACGAATATCAGCAATTGTTAAATCAGAAACTGATCACATCACTTTCAACTGATTTTGAGCGTTGGCTGGATGACACTCAGAAACGCATCAAAACGCAACTTCAGTCGCTACCCAAGCACGCAAAAGCGCAGTGGCTAGAAGATCGCTTGCGTGGTTACGACCGCAGGGTCCCTGAAAACCAGGCGTTGCGATTGCTGACAGATTTTCTTTTTCAATTTGCTCATCGGCAGCTGAATGATCTGCGTCGATTGAAAAAGCAAAATGAGAAATTTCGTAAAACGATGTCGGCGGTTTTCTCGGACGCTGATCGTAAACACGCGATTCTGGCCTACGCTAAACAATTGGGTGCCAGTGTCTCGCAGTTGCGTGGTGATGAACGAGCATTTGGCCGGTGGTTCGACGAAGAAGCCGTGAATGACCGCTATGAAAAGCTACGTGGCGAGACGGAACTGCTGCTGTGTTTTACGTTTGATCGCATCGGACACTTGATGCAAAGAGTGGTTCGTGTTGTGAAAACGATTTTCGAGGGCGAGCTTGAAAACGAACGCCCGAAACCAGCTGAATTCCTGCACAAACGGCTGGCTGAATTGTGGCGTCGACTTGGCATCGAAAGCCGGATCTCTGAAGCGATGCGGTACCCGGGCGATGCACGCGTTCGTGCTGCCGCGCTCAAGAGCCTGCGCATGGCGTCCAGTGAATTGCCAGATGAACTGGGCGAAGAAATCTTGGATCGTCCCACGCTACTAAGCCTCTATCGAATCGCGTCCGAGGGCACCGAAGACGTTTGGGTGCAGTGCGAGTCATTGTCGATCATTGCATATCTATCACGACGTCAATCTAGCAAGGTCCTGGAATCTCGGATCCAGCGCCCACGATCTGGTGATGATTTTTTTGTGCGGCAGCACGTCTACAAAGTCATTGGCGAACAGTTGGCACGCAGCGGACCGATGGACGTGAAATTACCGGCAGTCGAATCCGAGCCGAGTGATTTGGTTCGGCAGCAGATGGCCAATCTTGCTCTGCACTGGGACAAATTCCGTGACCACTGGACAAGCCTCTTGAAAGATCCAGTTCCGCAGGTTCGTGGCGCTGCGGTACTGGCGTTTTTGTCCAAAGATGGATCGATACCCGATAAGATCGAGTGCCTGGAGTCGATTCTGAAAGCTGCCCGCAGTGAAACGGAGCCTTTCGTGTTGCGCGTCGCGATGTTTGTGTTTCGCAAAGCGCTAGATGCAGTTGAAGACCCAAGCGAGCAAGTGCTTTTGCACGCGTTTTATGAAAAACGAATCACTCCATTTGTACGACGCCTGCAGACTGAACATGGCGAAACCCCGGTACGGCGCTGGGCAGCACAAACGTCGGATTGTATTTGGGCGGCCTGCGATGCTGAGATATCCGAGCTGATTCAACGATTGCGACCTGTTCTTTCGCGAATAAAACCTGGGTCTACCAAGCGATTTTCGAAGTCCTGGTTCAAGAAATTTGACGATGAAAAACTGGGGCGAATCTTTGCGGTGCTGGCCCAAGATGACTTTGGCTATGACATCCACCGTGGATGGCGCGGCGTTTTTGTCACGCGCGGCCCCGTATTTGGTTTTCGGTTGTGGAGATTTCTACACGAGTTTCGCAACACCGCCACCGATAAACGTCAAGCGCTTAGCCACACCGTTGGCCGAATCAATTCTGCGACGATGCGTGCGCCGTCGCAGATTCTGGGCGAACTGAGTGAGACGAAAATCCCCGGCGAACCGCTGACGATCGGCGATGACGGAGGTTGGCGACCATTCATTCCATTGATGGATGACTTCGTATCGGTATTGAACTTGAGTTGGCTGGAAGCTCAGACAGTTGATCTGTACACGAGCCAGGGTGTGACTTCAATCAAAGGTCCTGATTCATTTTCGAAACGGATCAAAGCTGCTTTTGTCTTGAACCATCGTTTCGCGAAACTGGCAACCCTGCGCAACTGGAACAACGATACGTTTCCCGCCAACTCCTTCATTGAAGAAATGCGAAAGCTTGGTTTCGAAGTCAACTTTCGCGAGCACCATGTTGCCAACAACGAAACCGAGTCGGACGAAACGGCAACACAGTTCTTTACGACGTCTTGCGTATTGCCAGTTGCCTTGGGCGGAACTTTTGTCCAGTCGGCGAGGGAGAGTTTTCTTGACTTCTCCGACTACTTTTCATCGTCAGCCGAAAACACCATGGCCCACTTGGTGATATTTGTATTGGCAATTTTGGTTCTGGTGCTTTTAAAGCACTTGTTTAGCAATTGGACGTTCCGCCGCGCGCGACGCAAAATATCGATCTCGATCGGTGGCTGGGGAACGCGTGGCAAGTCGGGCACCGAGCGTTTGAAGGCTGCATTCATCGGTGCAACAGGTCACGGACTGGTTTCCAAGACGACTGGATGCGAAGCGATGTTCATTCACAGCAACGCGTTTGGGGAACCGCTGGAGATTCCGTTGTTTCGTCCCTACGACAAAGCGACGATTTGGGAACAACGCGACCTGATCGTTAACGCGTCCAAGATGAACCCATCTGTTTTTCTTTGGGAGTGCATGGCGTTGACCCCGGCGTTTGTTGATGTTTTGCAGCGACAATGGACTTGTGACGATATGGGAACGATTACCAACACCTACCCGGACCACGAGGATTTGCAGGGCCCAGCTGGCCACAATGTCGCCACAACGATTTCTGGTTTCGTTCCGCAAAAATCACATTTGCTGAGTACCGAAGAAGTGATGCGCCCCTATGTGACCGAAAGTTGTCGCCGAGCAAAGACCAGTTTTCGCGGTGTTGGATGGTTGGAATCGGGATTGGTGACAGATGATGTCTTGGAGCGATTTCCGTACAAGGAGCATCCTGACAATGTCGCACTGGTTGCCGCGATGGGCGACGAATTGGGTTACTCGCACGAGTTTTCTTTCAAGGCGATGGGCGACTACTTGGTTCCAGATTTGGGCGTTTTGAAAACGCATCCAAAGTCAATCGTTCGTACTCGGACCATCGAATTCACCAACGGCATGTCGGCGAACGAACGTTTTGGGTGCATGGGCAATTGGAAGCGTCTGGGGTTTGATGTTCAGGATCCGCACACCGATCCGACTACCTGGATTTGTGGTGTGGTGAACAATCGGGCTGACCGTGTGCCGCGTTCGAAAGTGTTTGCAAAGATCATTGTCGAAGACATGAATGCTGACCAATTCGTGTTGATCGGAAACAACCTAAAGGGACTGCGTGGGTTCGTCGAAGAAGCCTGGCAAGAACAAGCAAAGAATCTGACACTTACAGATCAAGGTCAACCCTGGCAAACTGAATATGCGCTGCAGGTGTTCGATCAAGCCGCATGGGATTTTCGGCAACCTGTCAGCGAGGATATTGTCAAAGCCAAACTGCGTTGCATGGTTGAAGCTGCGCTTGGGACGACGGATTCAGCTAACAACGATCGCACGGACTCGATTATGAATAGCTGGGCTGATCCACAGAAGGTTACAGGTGACCTGAAAGCCGCCGGCGTATCGCAGCCGTACATTGATGACATTGCAAAACACTTGGAGCGTCTGAACACTGCGTTGGGCGAATACACATCGATGCGGCAACGGATCAAAGACGCTCAAGATAGCCAGGTGGATACGATTCAATCAGAATACACACAGCTTTTGAAAACGTGGTACTTTCGTAAAATCATCACGGTTGAAAATTACGATGCAAATGGCGAAGAAGTGGTGGGGCGTATTGTCGACGCAACGCCGCCTGGTTTCACAAACCGTGTGATCGGACTTCAAAATATCAAAGGAACGGGATTGGACTTTGTGTATCGCTTTCAAGCATGGGACACTTGTTTCGAAGCATGCCGAGCAGTTGAGTCTGACGATACCGAAACGATTGCTCGTGGGCTGCAAGCCTTGATCGCGATGCCAGCAATCGGGCAATTGTGTTTGAGTCGCGTGCAACAAGTTACTTCGGAAGCTCAGTCGCGAAAGGAAACAAAACGTCCACAACTTAAAACACTGCTCGATCAATTGGACGCCAAGCTGGCCGAAGCTGGCAGCGGTGAAGTTGTCGCTCAGCATGAATCAGTCGCCGAAACGGCTGGTGCCCAATCATCGACCAGTGAAAGGCTGGCGGATTGGAATCAGTGGATCGTTGGTGCTGCCGAAGAGTTTTTGGATGTGAATGATTCGCTGTTACGGCGAAAAACCGCAGACGCCGTTTACCGTGACATGGCGGCGGGCCGAATTAGTCGTCAGCGGGCAGTCGGCGAACTTCGGAAGGTCAATAAGCGTCAAAAAGGAGGCTGGCTGACGAGTTGGCTCAGCCAAAAACGTTGATTTTACGGGCATTTTGAAAACTTCACTTGCGAAACCGCCCCCCAGTTTGTACATTTCCACGCTCAAATCACACAGTTTTTGCAGGTTTTCTGATGGCACATAAAAAAGGTCAAGGGTCCAGTCGCAACGGTCGGGACTCAAATGCTCAACGTCGCGGCGTCAAGAAATTTGGCGGCGAAGCGGTTCGTGCTGGCAATATTTTGGTCCGCCAGGTTGGCAACAAGTTTCACCCAGGCGAGGGCGTAGGACAGGGCAAAGACTATACGCTCTTTGCACTTGTTGATGGCAAGGTGATGTTCGACCGTAAAGGTCGCCGCGTCAACATTGTCGCTGCCTAATTTCTGACGAGCGAAATTTCGACTCGCAAGCCGAACATTAAAAAACCGAATGCGAAAGCACTCGGTTTTTTTATTGCGCGAACAAGTCCTGCTGTCTTAAATCAGATACTCGATGTCGTCTTGTTCTGCCATCTCGCGCTGAGTCCCCAAAGCGATTCCGCCTTTGATGTGCCAGACGCGGTCGAAGCCCAGTCGCCGAACGACTTGTGCAGCCTTGCTGCTGCGACTGCCACTGCGACACAAGAAAATGATATCGCGATCGTTGGGTTGCTCAGAATTCATTAGGCGTACTAAGAAATCGCTCAGCCGAGTCAATGGAACGTTCTCTGGCGGGCACGACAGCCCGAGTGCGTCCCAGTCTTGTGCGAACCGAAACTCATGTGGCTCACGCACATCGACGATCATGGAATTCTTATGCTCAGCGAAAAAGTTGGGCAAGTCTTCTGGAACCAGGTCGATCGAATGCGCACAAGGATCGGCAGGTTGAATGTGGCCGCAGACGAGTTCGCAATTTTTCTCATCATCAATGTGCCCGTCCACCGAGTCCTTTTCCTGGCTAAATTGCTCAAGAGAAATCGGATTGTCTTGTGCAACAATCCGTGCCAAGAAATCGTTGCCGCCAAGTTCGACATCCAGCGTGGTGGCAAAACTGGTTGTGTAGTCGTGTGTTGGGCATATCAATGTCGACTTCGAAACCAAACTTGGTAGCCGCCGGAGAGAGTCGTACAAATCCGAAGCCGAACTGGAATAGAAATCGGTGCGGCCGATGCCACCAATCAAAACCGTGTCGCCAGTGAACGCCATCCGAACCTTGCTGGAAGGCATCGATTCGCCAACAGGCTCGCCCACGAACAGCGCGGTACCGTCAACGGTATGGCCTGGCAGGGGCGAGCGGGCCAGCACGGTTGTGGGCGACAACTGAATGTACTCAGCGGTCGAGCCATCGCCTAATGTCAGTGTTCCTTCGGGTTGCTGCGGCCAACCGAGAATGTCGTCGGTTGTTGCGCTGGGCAGGGCGCAGTTGCCTAGTGACTTCAACAAGTCTGCCCTGCATGAAGCATGATCGACGTGGTTGTGAGTGTCCAAAATGGCAACTACTTTGCTTTCCTGACAACGAACCAGTGCTTCGATTCTGCCGGACAATGCTTCGAATGGATCAATGATCACACAGCGCTGTGTCGATGAATCCAGCAGCACCCAACTGCAATCGGAACCGCTTTTAAGCTGAACAAGCCCGTCCAGAACGCGTCCAGAAATGGCTTGGCTATCAGCTCCAATGATCAAGCAGGAATCCACCAATGCTCGCCCGGCTTCGGCAATACGTTTCTCGGCTTCGCAGATATCCGATTCGGACGTCAATGGGCCGAAGGACAGACGAATCGCCCCGTTACTTTGCCAAGCCGGCAATCCCATCGCTTCCAAGACATAAGAACCAACCAATGCAGAACCGCAGGCCGAACCGGAACTGACCCGGATGCTTGCCGCATCGAATAGATCAAGGATCTCCTTGCTGCTGAAACCTTTCACCGAAAAATTGATCGTCGTCGCAACGGCATACTCGAAAGGCGTGTTGAATACGATTGTTGGAAAGGCTGACTTCAATGCCTGGATCAGCCGATCGCGCCGCTGAATCAATACTTCATTATCCGTGAACGCGCCCGTTTCGGATTCGCTCAGCGATTTCAGCACACGTGCGATCGCTGCGACCCCCGGCAGATTCTCTGTACCACCGCGAGCGCCACCCTCTTGGCCTCCGCCAGCAAGCAACGGAACGATAGGGGCCTCTTCGCGCACATAAAGAAATCCGATTCCTTTTGGCGCGTAAATCTTGTGCCCACTCACGGGCGCGTAGTCGATCGATATTTCTGACAAATTGAGCTTCAGCTTGCCAACTGCTTGAACGCAATCAACCATCCATCGCAGTTTGCGGCCTGCACCACCGATGGCCATTTCGACTGCGCGTAAATCGGTAACGACACCCGTTTCATTGTTCACAGCCATCGTGCACACCATGTCCGCGTCTGGTGCATGCTGGCTCAGGAAATCAAGATCCAATTGTCCGTTTGCGTCGACAGGAATGGCTTTGACTTCTGCGCCGATTCCCAGCATGTCGTTCCAATGGGTCAAGGCCTGCGGGACAGCCTTGTGCTCGGTGGCACCGTACAGCAAGTAACGCGTGCCCGATGATGGCTGCGATTTTCGTGTTTCTCGGATCGCACACAGAGCAGACAACACAGCGGACTGGATCGCTTCGGTGGCACCGCTAGTAAAGACGACACGTCCGTCTTGGACGCCCAAGACTTCTTTTGCCAGCAGGCGTGCGGATTCTAAGATCGAACGTGCGCGGAGGCCCGTGATATGTGAACTGCTGGGGTTTCCAAACAGTTCTTCCATCGCGGCGATTGCCTCTTGAGCAGCTTCGGGCCAGACCGGTGTGGTCGCGTTTGCATCAAGATAAATTTCGGGAATAGTACGGTTCAACATCTCAGAACTCATGCAGGCAATAAAAACTCACGGACCAGAATTAGTCCACCCATCAACAAGACAACCCAACCAAATGATGTCTTCAGCTTTTCAGCTGGAATCCGGCGGTTCAACCGAACACCCAAAAGGATGCCGATCACCGCAGCAACTGTCAACTTAAGCAGCAACCACCACTGGATATCGTCGAGCATAAACGTGTCTCCTAGAAATCCAAGTACCGATTTCAACGCAATTACAAAGAGTGATGTGGCGACTGCTTCTCGAACTGGCAAATGCAGCAAAAACATAAGCGCGGGAACGATTAGAAACCCGCCACCAGCACCGACAAAGCCAGTCAGCAATCCTACGATAAAACCTGCCAGAATCGTGATTCCCAGTCGTTGCCGGTGTTCGCTTGTCTCGTCCCGCTCGGGGCGTTTGCGGATCATCGAATAGGAACTGCCTAAAACCATGATGCAGAAGACACCCATCACTAGCGTGTTCTTGCTGAGAGAAAACGATTCCGAATCGATCAATTGATCAGGAATCTGATGCATCAGCACGGTCCGCGTTAGAAAGACTCCGACGATCGACGGAAAACCAAAACCCAAAACGGACGAAAAATTCACGAGTCCCTTTCGCAGAAAATCCACAGCTCCGATCAAGGCGGCAACGCCTACGATCAGCAGTGAATAAGACGTCGCTTCGACAGGCGATAGACCAACCAAATACACAAGCAACGGAAGAATCAGCAGCGAGCCTCCGCCACCAAACACACCCAGCAGAACGCCCACAAACCCAACGGCAACAAAACTGATCATGCTCGCCCCTGAAAATGAGTGGTTGGTAATTGGTAGATTCGCAAGATGCGAATCATAGAGGATCAGGGCGTTTTATTTTAGTCGGCGTGAACCTCCAACAACGGTTTCGTTTTCGGCGATCAATTGTCTTGGTGTTCTGTTGCCATTATCTCGCGCATTTCGGCGACTAGTTCTTGGTTCTGCTCTGCCACATCTTCAGACTCGGGTGTATCCCCAGAAACTTTGTAGAGAGATATCGGGCCATTTGGATTCTGGTTCCAATTCAAACGAATCGCTTTCCAGCCATCTTTCAAGACAGCTTGCTTGCCACCCTGTTCGCTAAACTCCCAGTACAAATGATCGTGCTTGGGTTGTTTGCCGGACTTTAGTAGCGTCGGTGCAAACGATATCCCGTCAAGCTTGGGCGCGTTGGCCTGACAAAGATCCGATAGGGTGGGCATCAAGTCTTGAAAACCACAGATGTGATTGGAAACGGTGGCTTGCTGAATTTTATTTGGCCAGCGGACAATCAGTGGGACGCGTATACCGCCCTCGTATAGGTCACGCTTCTTGCCTTGGAATTTGCCGTTGGAATCAAAGAACGGCATTTTGTGACCACCTTCTTCATGCGGACCATTGTCGCTTGAAAAGAAGACAATGGTCTGTTCATCGATTTGCAATTCTTTCAACTTGGAGAACAACCTTCCCATATCGTCGTCAATGTTCTTCATCATCGATGCGAAACCCTTTTCTGGTTCCGGCCAATCTTGGTTGGAAAATTTACCAAGCGTTGGCACCTCCATGCCCGCAACTCCCGGTTCGCGTGTTCCCTCGTTGTTGGCATGCGGCACATTCAATGCGTAGTACAAAAAGAATGGCTTGTTCTGGTTTGATGCAATGAACTGCAAAGCTTCTTTGGCTACCAAATTGGGAACGTAATCGATCTTGGTCTTAGCGACTCCGCGTCCTTCACGCCCTGGCGGTTGATCCGTTTTCCATTTGTCTGCCAACACATTTTGCAAGGCAACTCGCTTGCCCTGCCGAACGATGAATTCAGGATAAAAATTATGAGCGTGATACATGTTCACGTAGCCAAAGAAGTGGTCAAAACCATTTCGCTTTGGGTCATTAATCGGTGGTGGATTTCCGACTCCCCACTTGCCGACACAGCCCGTCGTGTAGCCAGCGTCGCGCAGCATTTCTGCGATGGTCACTTCTTCGTCCAAGATCAATCCGTGTTGATTGCCACGAACAGAAGCGTGGCCGATGTGTTTTCCCGTTAACAAAACGCATCGTGATGGGGCGCACACGGTGCTGCCTGCATAGTGCCGTGTGAATCGCATCCCCTGACTAGCCATCCCATCGAGATTTGGGGTTAGCAGTGTCTTTTGTCCGTAACAGCCCAGGTCGCCATAACCGAGATCGTCTGCCAGAACGAAAATCACGTTGGGTTGTCGGGCCGAAACAACTGGTGGTACGAGCGCGAAGACAAAGCTGATTAGGGCGAGAAATCGCATCCAGAGTCTCAATGATGAGAGGTTTGTTGTTTGAAATTCGCGCCCCCGAGCGAGCGGGGATGGCGATGATTCGCCATTGCCAATGACTAGGCGAATTCCGGAGGAACTGCTTTGTCGGTGGACAATTTGATGGCGAACAATAGCTCGATTTTAACAAATACTTAACCTAGGAGGATTGTGGTTTAGCTAATATCTACGAGGAGTGGTTGATCCACAGTTTCGCCTAGAGTCAACAACATGAATTTAAAAACCAGAGTTGCCGGATTGGCACTTCTTTTCGCGGCAACAGCAAATTTAGCTCCTGCTGCACTGATTATCAGTTCGACAGGGTCAGCCGAGGTGATTGACTTCACCGGATTCACTGGCGCAGGGTTTGCGCAGGCACCGGCAGCTGGGCAGCTTGATTCCGATGAATGGCGAATCGGTGGGCTTAGCACTGGGCCCGGCACGTTTGGTGGGACGCATGATGCGGGCGATTTTGCACGCGGCACATCGACTGGCGGAGTTACAACCGGCGGTATCTACAGCTTTGAAGTATCGGCAGGAAATCCAGCGCTTGGTTTTCAAGCAACTGGATCCGATGTGACACCGGGCGACATAACTTTGCAAATCAACAATGGCACAGGTCAGGCTACTTCGGGAATCGTTGTCTCCTACGACGTTTGGGTTTTCAACGATCAGGGGCGTGCAAACTCTTTGAACTTTGCTCACTCATCCGATGACTTGACTTATACGAATGTTGGAGCACTGGATTTCACATCGGCAGAAGCCGCCGACGCGGTCCCGGTTTGGGTGCAAGTATCCAGGTCGACGACCATCACAACTGCGTTAGCTGCTGGTGACGATTTCTTTTTGCAGTGGAACACGGATGACGTGAGTGGTGCAGGCAGTCGCGATGAGTTTGCGATCGACAACATTTCGGTGACTTTGACGGCGAGTGCCGTTCCAGAACCATCATCATGGGCGCTGCTAGCCTTGATGGGCGGCGTCATTGTCTATCGACGCCGCAAGAAAACATCGGCCGCATAGAACCGCGTAGCGGAAGTCTTGAGGGTTTGTCGATTTAGTCAGCCCAGTGCATTGTTTCGTTTGTTTTGAATTGGGATTTTGTCTGGTGGCTGACGCCCATGGCTACAGCATGTCGCCACGCCGTGGCTGCGGACTCTGATCGCGAACACGTTAGTCCCGAAGGGACGGCATGCTGTAGCCACGGGTGTAAACCGGTGTAAACCCGTGGTTAGCGAGATCAAAACGAACGGGTAGCCCCGAAGGGGTGACATGAATTGGGTGCGTTGGGTCTCCTGTCGTCCCTTCGGGACTAAGAGCGTCCTGGCGATTTCGGTTCCATGGGCTGACGCCTGACACCACCAGCTAGGGATGTGTCGGCCTCCGGCTTAAAAAGCCAGAATTGTGTTTTCGCGAAGAAAATAACCCGCAAAATCCGGCAAAACACGTAGTTTCGTCTTTTTTTGCGACCGCGCCTAAGGTCTGTTGCGTAGGAACGTCTATACACCTGCAGGGACGAGCGTGCTTTGTAAAAAAGCCTGTCAATGAAAGATTCTAATCCACGCAACGCGGAATCATGCCCATCCACCGATGAGGCATGGCTAAGTCAAGCATTTCGGGAGTTTGAGCTTCCGTTGATGGGCTACGCCGCGCACTTGCTGGGTGATCGAGATCGGGCGGGTGATGTTGTGCAAGAAACGTTCGTTCGTCTCTGCCGACAGCCACGTGATCAAGTGATCCATAACTTGCGAGCTTGGCTGTATCGGGTTTGTCGCAATCAAGCTTTGGATATCCTGCGCAAAGAGAAGCGAATGACAACGCTGGACGAATCAAATGGGTCCCTTCCTGATCGTCGTGAACCGACACCAGACGAACCGATGGAAACCCGCGAAAGTAGTCGAAAGGCATCCGAATTGATTTCGCAATTGCCCGAGCAACAGCAAGAAGTGATTCGATTGAAAGTACATGGTGGTATGAGTTATCGAGAGATCGCCGAGTTGACTGGCTTGTCGGTCAGCAATGTTGGTTACTTGTTAAGCACTGGTTTAAAAACTGTCCGAACTCGTTTGGCTGCTGTTGAGTAAGCCAAGCCGATCCCACCTAGAATTACCTTCCGTTTATATTGCGATTGTAGATCGATGACCAATCCATCAAAACAAGACAAGCTTCATCGCCAAGCGACCGCTTATGTCTTTGGCGAGCTTGGCCCTAAAGCAAATACAGAATTTGAAAATCAACTGGCTACTTCCGCGTCTCTGCGCAAGATGGTTGATTCGATTCGTGAAGCAGTTGGGGCTTTAGAAAACGAATTCCAGACCGCGCAAGTCTCGCTGCCGGAGCCAGCGCGAATTGTTGTTCAGAATGAGATCGCGAAAAGCAATTTGGTAGCGACCGCGTCTGGCGCAAATGTGGCTTTGGATCCGCGACAATTGGAGGTTGCCAGCGATATCGGCTCAGCATCCAAAGTGATGCCTTGGCGGGCTTGGGGAACTGGCGCAGCAGTTGCCGCTAGTGTCCTGATCTTGGCTGGTTTGACTTTGCCGCCATTGTTCTCGAACTCTGGTTCTTCGCAGCCAGATTTAAACGCGATCATTACGCAAGCTCAAGCCGAGAATTCGCAGCTTTTGAAACAACGCGACGAAGTCAATCAGGCCTTGGCTGCGATGCAGACCAGCCAGGCGGATCTTTTGTCGAAGATTCAAGAGTTGCGAGAACAGATCGATCGCAGGCCAGTTGCGGGTCCCGTTGAGTTAGTAGATCAGAATGCGATCAGTACCATGGATTACGGTTCGCAACCAGAACAAAATCCTGGCCAAAACGGCGGTCAGAGTGAGTTGGCTGATGATCAAAATTCAGCGGAAAATCCAACCAAGTTGGCCAACAACGATACAGGGCAACCAAGCGCCCAGCCGTCAGTCGACGTGCCGGCCAAAGACGATTCCGACAAGCCATTTGATGTTAATCATGCAAGTCGGCCCGATTTGATCGCGCAGTTGGACGCCAACAGGGACGATGTGAATCAAGACATAGTCGGCGTCAACGGTGGGCTTGGTAGCGGCAAAAGAAGCGGCGCTTTACACGTCGTCAAGTTACCCGCTGGATTTGGTCTGGAGCAGATTGCAGAAGCCAGCCATGGCGACCGTGTCCTGCCATTTTTGGATAACCAATTCGAGAGCGTTACCGAACAGGCGACATCGACATTTTCGATCGACGTCGACACAGCGGCTTATAGCAAAGTCCGAATGTACCTTCAGCAACTTAGACGCCTGCCGCCGGTCGATGCAGTGCGAATCGAAGAGCTGATCAACTACTTTGATTACGACTATCCGATTCCAGGCGGTGACCATCCGTTTTCTGCCAGCATTCATATTGCTTCATGCCCGTGGCAAAGCGAGCATCGATTGGCCAGAGTTGGAATCCGAGGCAAAGACATTCATGTCGAACGTGCAAGCAGCAACCTTGTCTTTCTGTTGGATGTATCCAGTTCAATGAACGATCGCAATAAATTGCCTTTGGTGATCGATGGGATGAAACAACTTGTGCAGCAATTGAACGAAAATGACTCGGTTGCGATTGTGGTTTATGCAGGTGGTGCTGGATTGGTTTTGGATTCGACCAGCGGCGATCAAAAACAGGTCATTGTCGATGCACTCAGCCGGTTGCGTGCTGGGGAAGCAGCCGATGGGGCACAAGGAATCGAGTTGGCTTACAAGGTCGCTCAGGACAGCTTTATCGACGGTGGAACCAACCGTGTGGTCCTGTGCACTGATGGTGATTTTGGTGTTGGTCTGAAAAACACAGAGGACTTGATTCCTTTGGTCGAAAAGAATGCACAAGGCAACATCTTTTTGTCGGTGCTTGGTTACGGGATCGGAAACCGTAACGACGCGATGATGGAACAGATCAGCAACAAGGGTAACGGCAACTACGCCTTTGTCGACACGGAGGCTGAGTCGCGAAAAGTGTTGGCTCGGCAAATGCACGGTGCAACGGTAACGATTGCCAAAGATGTGAATGTACAAGTCGAATTCAATCCTGCCGAAGTGGAGTCTTATCGATTGATCGGTTACGAGAACCGTGTTTTGACAGCAGCCGATTTTGACAACGATCACGAGGACACCAGTGAGATCGGCGCCGGTCATACAGTCACAGCGTTGTACGAGATCAAACCCAAAGACAAATTGTCCAAGGAATCTGCTCCGCTGGAATTGCGATATCAAGAACAACTGCGGCTTTCGACACACGCCCAGAGTGGTGAGTTCTTGACGCTAAAAGTGAAGTACAAGCCGCCGACTAGCGACACCAGTACGTTGGTGGAATTTCCGGCCCAAGACAGTGGACAGTCCTTTCGCGAAGCTGATCGGGACTTTCAGTTTGCCGCTGCAGTTGCTGCGTTTGGGATGTTGCTGAGAGATTCACCGTTCAAAGGCGATAGCAGCTTTGACTCCGTTGAAGAATTGGCTTCCGCTGGTGCGGTTGATGACCGCAAAGGATATCGCACAGAATTTTTAAGGCTGATCAAGCGAGCCAAAGCAATCAGGCGGCGTTAGCGAAAAATTCTGTAGCCGCTGCACTGTGACATGGTCTACCATGAAGGTTGCTGTAACTGTAAACCTTTGAGGAATGACAATGATCGGGAATGGAAAGAAGGCGTGTTTCGTACTTATCTTTGTTTGTGCTGTTCCATGTGCATTCGCAAGTGAAAGCCCGATTATCAAAGATGTGCCGCATGTCACACAAAAGCCGGACTATTGTGGCGAAGCCTGTGTGGCGAGCTGGCTTCAAAAACGAGGCGTGAATGCGACTCAAGACGATGTGTTCAACGCATCGGGGCTGGACCCAGCACTTGGGCGTGGTTGCTATTCGAAGGAACTGGTCACAGCGATTCGGCAACTCGGATTCGACCCCGGTCAAGCTTGGTACAAGATCCCCGTTCGCGATAAAGTTGCTGCCATTGAACGAAGTTGGCAAGCGATGATCCGCGAACTCCAAGCCGGGGTGCCATCGGTAGTTTGCATGCGCACTTCCGCGGGGCCCGATAGTACGGAACATTTTCGGTTGATTCTGGGCTATGACGCCAAGTCGGACGAAATCGTCTATCACGAACCCGCCGTCGCCCGAGCTGCCTACCAGCGGATGCCGCGCAAGGAATTCATCGATCTGTGGCCGCTAAAATATGATCCCAACGAGTGGCTGATTGTACGTTTTGCGCTCAAGCAAGTTAAACAACCAACTATCGTGCCTGCCAAATCGTTCACCAATAGCGACTACGCCCAGCATGTCTTGGAACTCAAGAAGAAATTGCCCAACCAAAGTTTCTCGATCGTGATTGAGCACCCGTTTGTTGTGATCGGTGACGAGGCGGAACACGTTGTTGCGCAGCGGGCAGCGGGAACGGTGCGCTGGGCGACCACGCGATTGAAACGCCAGTACTTTAAAAAGGACCCGAATCAGATTCTGAATGTCTGGCTATTCAAAGACAAGCAAAGCTACGACGCCAACACCTTGCGGTTGTTTGGTAAAACGCCGTCCACGCCATACGGCTACTATTCGTCGACGGATGGTGCGTTGGTGATGAATATCGCAACCGGTGGTGGAACGCTTGTTCATGAGATCGTGCACCCCTTTATCGAATCCAATTTTCCAGCTTGCCCGTCATGGTTCAATGAGGGTCTCGGGTCGTTGTATGAACAGAGTTCGTCCCGCGAGCAAGAAATTGTTGGTTTGACCAATTGGCGACTCGCCGGCCTACAGCGGGCAATCAAGGCCAAGAAAGTTCCTTCGTTCGCGGTAACCTGCGGTACGTCCACCAATCAGTTCTATCGCCAAGACCCCGGGACCAACTATTCACAGTCGCGATACTTGTGCTACTACCTGCAAGAAAAAGGACTGTTGAACAAATACTACCACAGCTTTCGGGCGAATCATGAAAGTGACCCAACTGGCTACAAGACTTTGCAGCAAGTGCTGGGCACCAACGACATGGCTGCGTTCAAAATCGAATGGGAAAAGTTCGTCATGAATTTGCGTTTCCGATAGCCAGCACGCGTGTGCCAACCAGAACAACCAAAGTGCTGACAATCATTGCTTTGACAGCAGTTTGCTCAGGCCCAGTTTCGCAAAGGCTTGCTGTTCGTTTTCTTGATCGGCGACTTTTTCCAGATCCAGTTGGCGCAGGAGACTGGCTGTGATGGGTCGCTTGGCATCCCAAAAGATTCGCGACTCCAAGAATCGAGTGGCTGACTCACTATGCAGTAGCTGGGCAACCAGTTCGGCCTGCTTTCGTGTCCTGAATGACAGAAAGTAGCATGTGTCATCCAAGATCACTGGCTTTTTGTTGACGGGGCCAAAGACACTGAATTGAAGTCGTTTGTAGAGACCACATACAGCGACTTTCCATCGCGCGAACGTGTACTCACCGATACCAAATAGCGCGAAAGGATCACGGTTTCGATAGATCGACGATTTGCGATCACCGAACTCCGCGCGGTGCTCTTGCAGGTAACTCCAAGTTCTGGGGCATTGCGTGGAGATATAGTCTGTGTTGTCAGCCATGGTTCGCTGAGTCATCAGGATTCTTCGCGTCCGACATTCCGTTCGGCCGTTGGCAACGTCAGCGCCCTTTGCGAGCGGGAAAACGAGATCGTTTTCGATGTCAACCAAATCACCTTTGGAATTAACCAGCTGGCCATCAGCAAGTTTCAGTTCCATCACGCGCGACAAATCATGTTTGACGCCACTGCGCCACGGGGTTGCATGGTTGGTGGAAAGGCAGGCAGTGGCTTTCGCTGCTTGAGGGTCAGAGACGAGGATGCCGTCTAGATGCGCGATCGCGACACGCCTCGCCACCTTTCCCAGTTGTGATGACTGTCGGCACAGTTGGGTCACTGTGGTTCGGCTGGTCTTTTGTGCCATCAGCATGCATGCATCAGCGCTAACTCCAAATTCTTTTTGAGCATCGATTGGATGCAGGCTCAGGTGACCAAACCGTACGCCGCTGGACCATGCTTGCTTGATGATCCGCCGTGCGGTGGACGTTTTGATCAACATGGCAAGGACGTCTTGATCAACAACCATCGTTTCCAGCAGCGTCTGAATGATCGCTTCGGAAAGATCAAAATTCGATCGGCCCGTCATGGCGTCGATACCACGTTGTTTTGCAATATTGGTTTTTGCGGGAGTATTGCTGCTGTCCATCGCCCCCAAGCCGGAGTTGGTTACCCAAGGAGGGTTGCCAAGGAAAAGAACCTTTCCGCAGTACTTGGTTCGCTCGCGTTCCCAGTCGGTAGCAAAGAAGTCTCGCTTTTTGAATTGCCATTGGTCAGGTGAGGAGCTGGTAGCGCGAATGGCCTTACGGGCTTTTGCCAAATGACCAGCGTTGATTTCGTATCCCCGCAAATCGGCAGCGGGAAATACATTTGTGGCTGCTACTAAGAAGGCGCCGATTCCGCATGTGGGTTCGATGACTGTTTGGAAAGAATCAAACTGTTGGGCTACAACTTGACAGCACTTGATCGCCAACGACATTGGCGTTTGAAAGTCACCAAATTCGACGACATGTTTTTGTTGTGGTTCGATAGCTGCTGGCAAGAATTCAATCCAAAGGGGACTGGCCCCGATTCAACATTGTGTTGTCAAGAATTTTTTTCATTCATGATACGGATGATACCATCGACTTTGCCTGCCTGATCCAATGCGCGTCTGTACTGCAATCGCCATTGCAATGCATTGGAGATGGTAAGGTAGCCTAGCGCGGGAGGTTCCTTCAGCACTCGCTCGGCCAGCGATCGAGCTTCAATTGAATCGACTGGCAATCGTCGATCTTCAAAGAAAGCCATGATGTCATCGATATTGGCGTTGTGCGAAATCAGGTCTCGTATTCCAAGTGTTGTTTGGTAGTCAGCTGATCGAGTTTTGTCGATGAACACACTGTCGGTTAACTTCAATACTCCCAGATCCAATTCATCGTTGTCTTCTTTTTCGTAAACAAAAATCAACAACGAGTAACCCAGTCCGTAAATTTTTTGTGACGCGGATCGATACGGGCACGACGACTGTGGTTGTCGAGAACTAGTGACTTTCAAATCGACATCCAACTCCGGCAGATCGCTACCCTTGGAAGCTGACCCTGGCGTGTGTTGGAAATTGGTTGAAAGATGTTTGTGGAAACGTTGCTCGATGAACGTTCCAATCGTTTTACCATCGGTCACCGAATAGAGATCTTTATCCGTGACTTGACGATTGTTCGCCACAAAGGTGGTCGCCTCACGGTGCAAGTCATCCAGAGTTAACTGCGGCTTGTCCACGGCGATTAAAGATGCCTCAAAAAGAGAAAATGTTGGCGAGGAACGGAGTGTCACGGGGCAGGTAACACTCGACGTTCTACTCGCCAACACACAAATTCAACCAAATCCGCCGGTTGAACGCAACCACGAATACAAAAACACAGAAAAACTTGTGCGGTGTTCTCGGAGCAGTAACGCGTTTTTGCAGTCGGGAGAAAAGTGTCCAAGAATGGGATATCTAAGGAACTAATTTGTTATGTCATCAGCTACCTACGAACTGGAATTGGCGGACGGCTCAAAGATTGAAATCGAAACGTCGCCATTTTCAAACGATCCGTTGGTTTTGAAAGCCGATTTACCAAAGCGCAAGCCAGTTGTGTTTTCTTCGAACAACCCTCCAAAAGGGGGGATTTTTTCGCCCTGCAAAATGAGCGGAAGCTAGCTTCGTAGGGTCATTTTGTGCAGTGGATTGTCATGTGAACCGTTTCTGAAAATGGCTTTCTATTTTTGTCAAAGATTTCGAGATCTACCTTCAACTGGTCGCATGTTGTTAGCTGGGGCAGCGAAACGAAGATCGTTCTTGGGCTTCGTAAAACCAATTTTTGCACACGCAGCTTATCCCGTCCTTTGGTGCCCGGTTTCAATACTGAGAACTGGTCGGAACCATATCGCTTGGACCATTGATAGTCCCACATTTCAACGGACCAATTTTTCGGCTCGAGAGACCCATCGCCAACATCAAAATTGAACGTTAGTTCAAGGCCACCTTCAACGACTTTGGTTTGCTCGATCATTCGAACATTCAGATTCGTGTATCTCAATCGTTGCAGGCATCCATCTTTGCCGCCTTTTGGCCCCTGCCAGCCCGAAAGACCTGTTCCATACACCTGCCCATCCGCAGGGTTCACTCTTAATCGCATGACTCCGGCAAGCCACTGGTGCGGAAGTGAAACGATGGACGATTGCATGGCGCCGTCAATTTCTTGAAGCGAAAGGTAGTACAGCCAGCCTTTGCCAAACGATGAATGAATGAGTCGACCTGACAATGGGCCCCAACGTTTGTCGTCAACCCAAAGTTGGCCACCGCATGAGTTATCTACATCTTGTGGCATCCAAATGAATGGCTCGTCAAAAGTTTTTGGAAGTTCGCCACCATGTTTTGATCTTAGCCATTGATCCTGTTCTTTGTTGATCGGCATGTTTCCCAAAAACGCATCTTGCTTGATCAGTGAAATCTTGCCGGCGGGCATCCACGGACCTTGGTTGTCGCTCACTGTGAATCGATCGTCATTCAATTTTCCCATGCCGTTGGGCGTACGGATTCCCCACGCAACGACTGTTGCGCTGCCGCCTTGGGGAGGAATTTTCATGATGGTGCCTGGCCGGTGATGGTTCGTGTATTGACCAGCCTTGGCAAAGTAGAAGTTGCCATCAGAATCGGTTTGCAAGTCAAAGTTGTAGGCATGGAACATGGATGATACATCGTCGTCAATCCAAAACGCTTCTATAAAATCGGCTTCACCGTTTTCGTCGAAATCATGCAGTCGATTGATTCCGTCGCGGCAGGTCACATAGATCTGATCGTCCACAACCCGGACGCCAAACGGTTCAAACAGACCAGATGCAAACCGTCGCCATGTGACGTGCTGAAGATCGCCATCAATGCCCGATACAAGAAAGACATCACCGCCGTGTGTCGCGACCACACAGCGACCATCGGACATGAAGTCCAGCGCGCTGGTTCGCAACCAAGCGTTCCATGGATTTTCTGGCGGGACTGTGATCGTATCCAAGGCATATCCGTTGACCGAATCCCCTAGTTCACCAGCGACTCGCAATTCTTGCGGCCAGCGTCGTGGTCCACCCTGCGTCATTGTCGCAGGATCGCGCATCGACGCTGCTCTCGCTTTTGCGATGTCTAGAAACGATGTGAGTTGACTGGCTGGCCTCTCGGTGCGAATAACCGAAAAGACACGAGGAGCTTGGCTGGGCGGAATCACCAAGACCAAACGGTCATCACTCGTTTTTTCCCAGCGCAGGCCATCGATATCGCCAACAACGGTTGCCATTGCGACAGGCGCTGGGGGTGCTGCGATCGGTTCTTTCGCGTCCGTCGATTTGTTTGTTTTAGCGGGCGTCCAAGACCATCGTGACCCATTGCCAGGAAGTTCGGTGCGTTTGGAGAGTTCTTGTAAAGCAATGTCCGATCGATCGCCATCTAGAATTGCTGCAAAGTCGATATCGCCGACAAAATCGCCACCAAAATTGACGGCAGTGGCGCCGACTTTCAATACATGCTCTGCCACTGCATCGCGGCGAAACTCTTTTTTCTGGGCTTCTAGTTTTCCATCAATGAACAAACGAGTCTGTTCTTTTCCAACGTGTAGCACAGCGGTGTGCCATTGATTGTCAGCGACGGTCGATTTGCTGCTGATCGCGCCGACCCAACCAATGTCGAATACCAATCGTCGCCCACGGACGAACAGTGTTTTCCCGTTGGGAGCCCACGGTCCCTTTTCAGGTGCCGACGAGATCAATGTACCGCCTTTGTTGGTGCGGAATCGCACAACGACCGAGCGATCAGGTGTCCCCAAGTCCAGTGATTTGGCTTTGTTTTTTGCAACGATGTACCGGGCAACGTTCTTGCTGCTACCTGACTCAAAAGCGCGTCCATGTTTGCTGGTAGCCAAAGCAACATGACCGCTCGCGATTGCTGAATCAAGAATCGAATCTGCATCGGATAGCGACTTGAAACCAAATGGCCCGGCTGCTTGTTTGGCCGCCACACTCAGTCTCAGTTCTTGATCCCCAGGCTTTACGTTTAACGTATGTTGAACGATCGCATGTCCATCATGCATTTCCGCAGCAATCGATTCCAAGAGACCACGTCCAGCAATTTCATAACTTAGGACGGCTTGGTCATCATAAAGATAGTGCCCGCGATACTTGGCAAGCTGATCACTCACAGGGCCTCGAGGCGGCTTGTTATCAGCTGATAGTTCGTAGGTATCTGCCAGTTGCCAACCGTAGTTGCTAAGGCCAGTGAGCGGAGTGCCTTTGGGCTGCGGCATACGCTCACCGCGCTGACGATAATGTTGCGTCTGCGAAAGATCCAGGAACCCGCCCTGCCAAACTCCACCAAGACGAAAGCGGTGCATGTCATAGTTGACGGTTATTTCGTTTGGCAAACGGAACGTTAGAGCGTGGTTGATCGAATTGCCAAGTTGCGATCCTAGTACGGGACCAAAATCGCGTTCGCCCTGTAGTTCAAACTCGCCTGACCGCGTCCCTTTGGGGAGACTGGCCAGATACTTGGGACTTAGTTCACGATAATCAGAATTGCTGGATTTCATGAACTGTTGACGGATGAAATGGATAGCTTGGTATCGCTCCTTTGGTGACAAATGTTGCATCGCCGCCATCAATCCATTGCCGCGCGTTAGCGTCCCCAGCATGCTAAATGGATCGGCACCGAACTTTAGTTTCTGAGTTCCAAAAGCACGGGCGGTCGCCAGCGCTGGCGTGTTACCATCGGCGCCATGGCAGTTCACACAGTGACTGTTGTATATCTGTTTGCCTTGGCGAAAATCTTTGTCACCAAGGGAGCCCAAGATTCCGGCGTGATCCAAATCGATCGTGTCGTCTTTGATCACCAGCTTGTCTGCTGAAGGCCGTAGACTGTCTGCTGCAGAATCGCCACCAAGTGCGACTTGCGAAACGTATCGCACCAAGTCATAGAATTCTCGTTCGTCACGCAGTGCGGCGACAAGACCTTCTGGCATCATCGAAATCTTGCTTGTTGAAACTGTCTCGATATCTTTTTCAGCAACCGTCAGTTCTTTGTTCAAGTCCATCGCATCGCGGAGCAGCGTTTTGTCGGCATCCTTGCTAACGATAATTCCACTGATCGATTCACCATCGGTGTTGATGATTCGAGTCGTTTTGTATTGGTCTCGAATGCGCTTGGACGGATACAGCAACGATTCAATCGTGTAGCCGATGTTCCCGTCTGCTCCGATCGCGGCAAGCGACGGTCCCAACGGCGATTGTTTTCCTGAATCGGCATGGCACTTTGCGCACCCAGCGGCAGAGCGGAAAAAAACGAGTGCTCCTCGTTTCGCGCTCCCGCGTTCTTCCACCCGTGAGGCCAGCGTATTGATTGGGACCGCCTTGAGCCTGGTTTCCAAGCTTGGCGACTGGGAATGGGCAAAGAAAATGGGGAGAAAAACAGTGGATAGCGCGAGAAACAAACGTTTCATACTTAGTGTGCCTCAAATTGAATGGTGGCCGGTCTGCCGAACGACCAAGTTGAACGAGTATTTTACCCCGCAAAGCTAGCGAGACGCGTTGCGTTTGTGTTTTTCGATAGGATTGCGTTTATGCTGACAATTCAAACGTTTCGATTTTAATTCTCCGAAAAAAACATGTCATGAGAACCAATTGTGCGCTAGTCGTCTTGGTCGTTGCAGCGATTACCTATTGCGAAAGCACTTTTGCACAGAAACCTCAGGCGCGAACTGAGTCGCTGAAAGTACTGTTTGTTGGAAATAGTTATACGGCGCGCCACCGTTTGGCGAATGTTGTCGAAGCCTTGGCGGAAGAGGCAAACCCAAATTTGGATTTTCAACCAACCACCGTCATCTACGGCGGAAGAACTTTGAAAGACCATTGGGAGCTACGCACTCAGAACATTGTTGCGATCCATCAATTGACGACAGAGGATCAATCGCAAACGGTCGCCGATCTACAGCAATTGGTGAAAGACAAGCCATCGAACAAATACGCGCCGGCCGCTTTGAAGCGACATCGTCAGCTACTAAAGGATCTAGAACAGCAGCGAACGAAATGGGACGTGATCGTGTTGCAGTCCTACCGAGACGATTTGAAAGGCGCAGATTCGCTATACGTAAAATACGCGCCTCGGTACGCAAAGTTGGCGAAACAGCAAGGCGCTCGCGTTGTACTTTATGAAACCACACCAGCGACCCAGAATTCGACTGCGCTCAAAACAAAACCAGATGCGGAACCGGTGTTGGCAAAGGAAAAGGTAATTGGAAAACTGGCGCTCGATATCGATGCTTCTGTTGCGCCGATGTCGATGGTGGCACTGAATTGCCAAACTGAAAGGCCCGATCTGACACTTCGTTTTGTCAACGACGGGCACCTGAATCAGACCATGGCCTATCTAACCGCGTGCACTTTGTATTCGGCCTTGTTTGAAAAATCGCCCATAGGATTGAGTGTGGATTCTGTGACCGACATTCGATACTGGCAGAACAAAGACAAGACTCGGGATCGCGACAACCAACCAATCAAAAAAGTCTTTAACGACAATGATCGCGCTGATCTGCAGCGCATTGCTTGGGAAAGCTACCAAGCGTTTAAGAAACTGAAACCCTAGCAAAAAGAGTTCGATACATGAAACGAAAGCGAAACATTCTGTGCGGCTTGGCCGTGATCGCCTTGTCGGCGCTCACGATTCAACCAAGCTCGGCGCAAGGCCCACGACCGGGTCAACTGGGTGCATCCAAACTCAATATTGGTGAACCTGGGATCAAATGGTACACCACATGGGAATCGGCCGACAAAGAAGCCAAACGAAGCGGCCGGCCGATCATGTTTGTTGCAGCGGCGACGCAGTGCAATGGAATCTCGGGCGTGTTCTGACCAGGCTACACAGCCACGCAGAACGGTCTGTTCGCATCCAAAGATTTTATTGATCAAACCCGTGACTTCGTTTGTGTCCGACTGGACTCGTACGAAAGCGAAGCTCACCAGAAATATGTTCGACGTTTTCTGGACGGTCGATTTGAGAATAGTGCTTTTTGTATTCTTGCTCCCAACGGCCAAGATTGGCTGACTCGCGCGGATCGAGGCCCGGAAATGGTGCTTGGCCATCGTTCGGCGACAGAGCAACTTCGTCGGTTGGCCTTGCAGTATCCTGCTAAAGCCCAGTTAAGCGACGCAGGCGTCCAAGATTTTCATACTTTCCGACAAGCATTGAATGTTGCCTCTGCCGATCAACGCGTTTTGGTGTTGATTCACGCTCCGGCCAAAAAAGAAGCTGAGTTGCGCGAATCACTCAAGTCAGTTGCCAACGACGAGAAAGTGATCGGACGGTTTCACTTTGATTTTGACGGTTCCGACAAATGGAAAGAGCCAATTGAAGGTGACTCAAAAGATCATGGCATTGTGATCGTTCGTCCAGGTGAATTTGGTTTGGCTGGCAAGATCATGAAACGCTTGCCACTGGATACACCATCGCCAAAAGTCATGGAAGCATTGCTGGCAGCCAACGAGGAGTTTGCCAAGACAACAGAAAAGAAGGTCTATTCATCGCACGTCAGCAAAGGCAAGCAGCAAGGAATCCATTTTGAAGGTGCTGTTCCCTACGGCGAAGATCGTGACGGCGATGGCGAAATCGATCGCCGCGGCGGAAGACGAAATCGCTAACTGATTTAGATTTGGAAAGACCAAACTACATCATGTTTCCTGTCATGAAATGTAGTTCTTAATCCAGTCGTGATAGCTGCGGTTCCCACTAGCGGTGAAACCGTGGCTATCACAGGTCAGCAGGGCAAATCATTGTTTCAAGCCTGGATAGTAGCTTGGTTGCTCTCGGTCGAGATTTGTTCCGTTTTGGCTGAACTGCTGAGTTCTACAATATCTAAGTCTAAAAGTGAAAAGTGATTCCCCCGGCATGGGCCACTCAAGTTCGCAGTGTTGTCCTCGCGTATAACAGTGTCGCACTCGAAGAATGACCAAATATCATTGTGGTTATGCCGACGACCACCGAGTACGGTGAAGGAATGATGGACGATTCAGATTCACCAAAGATCGTGGTGCTTGGATCCATCAACATGGATCTTGTCGCGCGATGTGATGCGCTGCCGCTGCGTGGACAGACGCTGACGGCGAAATCATTCACAGAAATTCCCGGCGGCAAAGGAGCCAATCAGGCGGTCGCAGCGAGTCGCGCTGGCGCGCGCGTTTCAATGATTGGTCGAATTGGAAGCGACGCGTTCGCCGACCGATTGCTTACCGACTTGAAAGATGATCGGGTCGATGTGAAAGCGGTTCAAACTGCGGAAGGCCCCTCGGGCGTGGCAATGATTACGGTCGCCGACGATGGCGAAAACCAAATCGTGGTCGTACCCGGCGCGAATGGGTGCGTGACGCCAAAGGACGTGGATCGATATGCGGACCTGATCACCGATGCCGATGTGCTGTTGTTGCAGTTGGAAGTTCCGATGGAGTGTGTTGTCCGCGCGATCGAAGTCGCTCGGGGCGGTGACACGCGAGTGATTCTTGATCCAGCGCCAGCCCCTGACAACTTTCCATCCAAACTGCTTGAAGTCGACTTGATCTGCCCGAACGAAACCGAAGCCGCCAGCCTGACCGGTGCGCCAGTGGAGACTCCCGACCAGATCGAAACCGCAGCGCGACGATTGTACGAGCGTGGTGCGAAGGCGGTCGCCATCACTTGCGGCGCACACGGAACGCTGTTGTTTGACGGAAAAACGGTGACGCATATCGAAGCGTTTCCGACCAACGCCATCGATACAACTGCAGCTGGCGACGCATTCACTGGCGCCGTCGCAGTGCACTGGGCGGAAACCGATTTGCTGGTCGATGCGATTCGTTTTGGCAACGCAGCCGGGTCGATTGCAGCATCACGAGCCGGCGCCAAACCAAGTTTGCCAACGAAATCAGAAATCACATCGCGGATGTCCCGGTCGTGAACAACTGCCACCACGCCCGAAACAGTCGCGCACTCTGAAAACAAGGAACACAATGAAACCGAAAGCCATACTCCTGCTCGTCGCATTCTGTCTTGTCGGATGCAACCACAGCGACAACACGAATCCATCCACCACCACATCAGGTGACAGCGACAAACGTCGCGTCGCCTTGATCATGAAGTCACTCGCCAACGAGTTCTTCTCCACGATGGCGGACGGGGCCAAAACACATCAAGCCGATCACGCCGCTGACTACGACCTCGTCGTCAACGGCATCAAAGACGAACGCGATCTCGCTCGGCAAGTCGCGTTGGTTGATGAAATGGTCGCCAGCGGAGTCGACGCGATCGTGATCGCTCCAGCCGTCAACCATGCAGCGGGTTGGATCGCCAGCAACTGGCCGGACTTCAATCTCGACACAACGCATACCGTTACGTGGCGAGGACGATATTGGCCTTCAGCAAGACCAAGCAAAACAAGCGCTGCTGAAGCCAAACCCACAACGGAATCGGACGTTAGGGATGATGAGTGAGGCCCGATTGATCGTAGCGGCGAGCGGTGGGCGTTAGCCTGGTGGTGGTGTGATAGGGCGGGCGA
>CAYNNP010000029.1:36442-42246 GCA_964398215.1 uncultured Pirellulaceae bacterium
ATCGTAGCGGCGAGCGGTGGGCGTTAGCCTGGTGGTGGTGTGATAGGGCGGGCGAAGTGTTGTGATGCTGTCGGGACGGGTAAGTTTGTGTGTGGTGGGCGTGCGTGTTGCAGTTTCAATCACCGGGCTTACGCCCACCGCTCGCCGGGGTGTGGTTTCGGGTTCGTCGTGGAAGGCCGCCGATATCAACTTCTTGGCGAAACGCGCTGAACTTTTTGATAAAGCAATCGTTTCGCTTCGGCACGCACCAATTCGTCTTTGCTGATTTTGCTGATACGAACCAATGCGGGCTCCGTCATGCGTCCCCACCGTTCGATTGAAGCAGGAATCTGATATTGAGCGTTTGATTTTTTCGGCATCGTTCTTTGCTTCGTGAGAAACGCTTGTCGCGCCTTTGCACTTTGAGCGACGTCCTGCGCCATTTGCCGCTCATCATCGGGCGACATAACTTCCATGCGACCAACCAAAACTCGAAGCGACTCCTGCGGCTTTGGATCGACGTGCAAGGGAAGTAGCTCTTCGGTGATTTCTCCGGGCACCATGTACAACACGCGTGTGCCTTCTTCAGTGAACCACGACTGCTGCCATGTCTTGACCATCGACGCTGCTTCTTTCTCGTACAATCCTTCTGCAACAAGACTGTCTTTCACAAGTTTCTCAAGCTCCACAGGCGACACATCTTTGGGCTCACGGAACGTGATCGACGTCCCCGCAGGAACTTGATCGATACGGGTGGCTTGGATTTGATCGCCTGTTACTCGGATATAAATCGCCGAGTTCATCGCCTGTGTACCATCGTTTCTGATTGAAACCGTGTCCCCGGAAAACTCGGTTGAATAGGGCAGGTCAAATTTTCCAACTCCGCGATAAAACAAGAACTTTTCAAAGAAGCTCTTTTGCGGGTTCGGTTTTCCCGACCCATAGCCTCGCACGACGTCGCGCCGCAAATGAACCAGTGCAGAATCCGTTTCGCGAGCAGCAGCGTAGTGCTGTTCGTTTAGCCCATGCGGCAACAAACGTTCGACAATTTCGTTCGCAAGCAATGTGCGAAGTTTGGGGTCCGTGCTTTCTGGTAAAAGTTTGTCCTGAGGAATCAGTTGGATCGTCCCCCAATCCAAACTTGAGTCGCCAATTTCTTCTCCTTTACCAAAGGCGATTGTTTCATCTAGTTTGGGCAAGATTTTTTGTGGTGGAGGATAGAACTCTGTCAGCATTCCTTGTGGAAAGTCGACACGCACATCCACCTCTCGAATTCGATCGGTGTAAAAGTAGGTGACGGGTGTTTCCATTCGGACTCGTGCCCACAATCGGTTCTTCGACAACGTCGGCCCTTTGCGAAAACTCCCACGATCCCAAACGTAGTTCGGTAGGTCTTTGTGTTCAGCAACAAGCGGCCGGAAGTCCACAAACGCACCATCGGAACCAGAGAAAGTTGTAAACGTTCCCCACTCGTGCACGATGAATTTGCCCTCGACGTCTTCCGCAAAAACTGAGTGGACCGTTCCACAGGCTATGATGACGATTGAAAGAAGCTGAAGGATTCGCATGGTTTTTCCTTTTGGTGAATACGAATTTTGGACCCAAACCAAATCTGGCCCCGCAACTTGAGAGTCGCACCGACCACCCGCTTGGACCGGCAGAAACGCGGGTTTTCACGAGAAATCTTTTTCTTGCTTTTTTCAGCGAATTGGCCGGTCCACCATCGTGAGTGAAACGACTAGGAGAGTAGAAACCAGATGAGCCGAGTACGCTTTGGATGTAGATCACACGTTCGCTAAGACCACATGCCAGTTGGATGTTTCCACGTGGTATCGTCGAGTGTACGCGCTGTGCCAGTCGCGGCTGAAAAGCACCGTCGATGCCGAAGATGCAACCCAGGAAACATTCTTGCGCGGTTTCGCTCGGATGGATGAGTTGCGGTCACAGGAAGCGATCGGTGGTTGGCTTCGGGGAATCGCAAAGCATGTTTGCATTGATTTCGTGCGCAGACAGAAGGTGCGTAAAACTTCGGACGCGGACATTGAATCGGTTGTTACCACCCGCGACGATGACGTTGGTCAGCGCGAGCAGCGACAACGGTTGATTCAAATGGTTCAAGACTTACCCGAGCCGTTGGCGGAGATCGTGTTGCTGCATTATTACGAACAGATGACCTACGATGAAATGGCGAAGTGGTTGGACATAGCTCGGTCGACTGTGAATGAACGCTTGAGCAAGGCCCGCCAAAAGTTGCGGCAAAAAATGCTCGAAACGGAGCAAGCCCAATGAACATACGCCATAAATCTCACCAAACCCTTAGCGCTTTGTTAGACAACGCGCTGCCAGATGAAGTGGCGGCCAAAGTCCAAGAGCATTTAGCGCAGTGCGATGATTGCCAAAAGGAATGGACCGCACTTCAAGATCTGGATCGGCAATTAGCAAGTGCGTTGCGATTGGATTTGATCGACGAACCGGTTTCGCGAATTCAGGAACTCTCGGCGGGTGAGTTGGATAGGGTTTCGGATTCGGATTCCTTTTCGCAACCGAGCGTTGGAAAACTGGTTGCGTTATTTCTTGCCATTGCCGCTTCGATCGCACTCATCACGGTGTTCTTGCCTGACAAAGAAAGACCCGCCGGGCCACCCATCATTGCCCAGCTCGTGCGAGCCACCGGACCAATTCGGATCAAACAACCAAAAAGTGATCAGTGGTCAGTCATTCAACCGGAGGAATCCGTCGAGGTTCTTGCGGGTGCGATTGTTCGTACGGACGCATCAGTTCTGTGCGAAATACAGACCGACGGGGAAGGCAAGATTCGACTGAATGAGTCTTCGGATTTATGTCTAAAGAAGTCGGACCAAATCGAACTTTTAAAAGGCCAACTATGGTGTCTTTCTCCAAAAGAATCAGGCATCGAAATCAATATTTCTGTGCAAGATGACACGCCGGCATCGGAACCAACCGTAGTGACTTTGCGATGCCCAACGTCATCGGAACTGCAGTGCACTGCCGAACCGCAAAAAGCAATCTGGAGCTCGGTCTCGAAAACCAATTTACCGACGTCGTGTAACTCTGCAGGGTTACGTTGCACGGTTGAACCCGGTGAAACCGTCGCGGTCGATGCCGACCAAAGTGTTGATCGTTCGATGAATATGGAAGCACGCTCCAAGATCTGGCAATTGCCGCTTTTAGCGATCGGCTCAAATTCGTCTTTGGAGTTGTTTGCTTGTGTTGAGAGTGTGCTAGCGCCAATTGGCCGCACGAAGGCGATGCACTTGAACGAACGACAAATTCGAAGACTTGGCCCTTCGGGGGCGATTCCTTTGTTAGCGTTCGTGATCGAAGAAGAATCGTCCGACGCGCGCCGTGTTGCGATGCGGATTGCAGGAGATCTGGCTGACGATTCGGCAATCAAGTATCTGAATAGGCTTTCGAATGACGCAGATCCCTTTGTCGCCACCACCGCCAATAGTGCGCTCAATCGAATCGCCAAACAGGTGAGATAGATCGCTTCAACTTTTAAATATTCATTCAAACGCGTTCTCGGCAAAATCGCAGGAATCCGTTTCGATTGATGCTTTATGCGACTTCCTTTTGGAGTACGAATCAGGTAGGTCCGGTTCCACCGGACACGCTGCAAATTGTCCGGTAGGAACCGGACCTACTTACTGAGGTGCGGCATATGAATGGACCATATTGATGGGCTCCCCTTTGGCTACGTCATTTCGACATCAGTTCTTTTGACATTAGCGCTGCGCCGATGCTGAGATGGGCGCGTTGAAAAGCACCGATGTCGTTTCGCCATTTAGAAGTTCGCAGTAACCGTTCGCGATCCGTTTTGATCATTGTCTTTCCCGCGGATTCGCAGGCAGGAGCTGTTATCTCTACTTGCTCGCTGGTTTTGATCAATTCGTGGGCCACTTGCATTTCGCCTGCCTCGATGAATTTCGAGATGATGTCGCTGCGCTCGTTGATGCATGACGCAGCGGACCCAGCTTGGGCGCCAAGTGCTCGCCAGGCAATCTTTTTTGCACTCTCGACGTCTCCAGACGACAAAACTTTGGCGACAATTGAGTCAGAAAACGGCAGCCAAATTCTGGGATGGGTCGCCGCCGTTGAACATCGAAGCCCCTCAATGTCATCGACCCTCATCTGCATGAAGAACACAGCAGGCAACATTAACGATCCCAGCAAATTGCCGTCCTCGCCCAGGGCTCGGATTGATTCTTCGGCGATTTTCATCGCCTTGTTCGCCTCGTCCTCTTTGCCGGCTTTACGATAAAGCGATGCGACGTAGAAATATCCCAATCGAATGTTCGCCAAACGCAAGCGTTGATCATATGGCCCAAATTGGCCACGGGTCGATTCGATCGGGTCTTTCTCGGCGATGGCGATTTCCGCCTCAACCACTCGCTCTGCTTCATCGGGGGCAGTTGCTTGCACTGTCTTGTCCAGTGGCGTCAAATCCTTCTGGGACCTGCGACGAGGAGCATCGGGAGTCTCCCGCGGTACTCCGTCAATGATTCGACGCAAATCTGGCGTTGTGCGGAGCGTGTACTTGTCCGTAACACGGACGGCGTACTTGCGCGCCGTTTCCAGGTCACCCTTGTTGTAGATAGCCACTGCTAGGTCGGCCCAAATGAACTGTGGATCGCCTTTGTACGAATCGTCGGCAAGCAAAAGCTGGACGATTCGTTCGGTAGCCTCTATTCGACCGGCTTTGGAAGCCGCATAGGCCGTCCTCTTTTTCAGACTAAGCTGCTTCTTAGGATCCTCCTCGTTTTCGGCAAATTCTAAAGCCTCGTCTACAAATCCTTCACGAGCCAACGCCGTGCACAACTCTCGATGAGCCTCTGCACTCTTGTGATATTCTTTGATGAACGCGATTGCAAGTTTCGGAGCATCTGCGAATTGGAGAAAAGCGTCGACCAACTCGTCTCGCGAATGCACGGCCAACGGTGTTGCTTGATTCAAAACACGTTTGCAATCGTCCAGGTTCCCTGCTTCTTTGTAGTGTTTTGCGATCAGGATGTAGGCTCTTACGCGGAGATCACAATTCTCAATTTGCAGCGTGATCTTTTCTGCTTTCGCGGCATTATCCCACTGAACATAGACGGTAAGTAACCGAGTGAAAGCACGATCCGCCGCTTCCTTGTTCTCAACTTCGTAACACGCAGACTCAGCATAACGAAGCCAAAAATCTGCCTTTCCCCCTTCTGCAAACGCCGCACTGTTGGTGGAAGCGATGATTGCCAGCATGGTAACCGCTGCCCGAATGAAAACTCGGTTCCGAAATGGGTTTCGCGCGGCGTCACCAACCAGGCTACAGCCAGCAGAAGTACGCAATTGTCGAGCCGAAGGCTTGAACCATACAATCAACGAGAACATTTTGAAGATTCCTAAATCAAGACCAGAAAGGAGTTCGAACGACAGCATCAGGCCTCATTCCGTGCGCAGAAGGCATGCTGAAAAGGGCCGTCACTATGGTTACTGCTGCGGGGCGGGCGACCTAAACGGAAAACCGACAAATCCAGCCATTTCTTTTTCGCTCAAGCACGTGGAGGCTGTGAGCTAATTCGAGATTACGAATCTTCAGAGGTAACCCGACGCGCGAGTTCCTGCAGGAATCGTTTGGGAACGCGGGTTTGTATTTTATGAATATTGAATTGCGGCACTGAAAAGCCAGCCACGGAGTGGCGACACATCCCTAGCCTTGGGCGTCAGCGTTGTCTTTACCCACAACTGCTTGGCCCAAAAGCTCAAAACCACAGGCTTATCCAACAGCGAAGCTGTTTAACAACACAGCCTGTGGTCGCGCAGCGCAC
>CAYNNP010000030.1:0-13252 GCA_964398215.1 uncultured Pirellulaceae bacterium
GCCACGTTAGCATTTCTTCAGACCAACAGGCCCTTCGATCAGATCAATTTCTCACGATATTCGTTAGCGATTTTGATGATCCGCTTCAAATTCTTGTCACCCTTGTCACCGAGAATCTCTTTGGCTTTCTGGATGCCATTCTTCAAGCGTTTGTTGGCTTCTTCGTTCTCGTTATCGTTGGATGCTCTGGCGGCAGACTGAATCGAATTCGCTACAAGAGCGATGGCATAGTTACGCTTGACGCAGCGCCGACCATTGTCGCGTTCGATCAACTCGCTTAGATCGCAGCTACACGAACAATCCTCCGAGCTAACTGCATCGGTGTAAGTCAGTGTGGCTTGGCCCCCAATGGGGTGGCCAGCATTTTCTGGCAAGCGAACCATGACAACTTGCGTCGCACCGTGATTCAAGTTGTCCAATTTGAATTCAAGAACATGACCTTCGCTTGTCCGTCGCGATTCACAATCTTTTTCGTATCCGTAGACTTTCGGCGAATTCAACTTGCCCGACAGTTTTACTTTCAAGCGTACTTTTCGCGCTGCTGGCGCCAGCACGCTATCGATTTCGTCGATGAACGTCTTCTTGATATCCTTAGCGTCGCCAACGTAATGCATCAGCCCTCGCCCTGAGTCAGCAATCTCGCGCAGCAAGCCATTGTTCATGTCGACACCCAACCCGATGGTCACAAGAGAAATGCCCCGTTTGATGCACCGCTTGGACTGACTGGCAATCTCTTTGGATTCGGTTACACCGACGTTGGCGTTGCCGTCGGTCAGAAAGATCATGCGATTGGTTCGTTCTTGGTCAAAGTGTTTTTGAGCCATTTCGTAACCACACATCAAACCAGCGTGCAAGTTTGTGCTGCCCCCGGCGTGAATATCATCGATGGCTTTTGAGATTGTCGCAAAGTTCGTTTTTTCTTCTGCCTCCAAGATGACACGGGCTGTTCTTTCAAAACCAACGATTGTGATTCGATCGTGTTCGCGAAATCGTTCGATGAACGCACGAAGCGCCGATTTTAAGTTTGAAATTTTTTCGCCGCCCATCGATCCGCTTTCGTCGACCACCAAAACAAGATTCAGAGGAGGCAGCTTTCGGCTCTCCAGTGCACGCGGTGTGGTGATGCCAAACTGATAGACCGTCTTGCCATTTTCAAGCTCAAGGTTTTGTACGTCCAAGTGAACCCGTTTTCCTTTGGATGGAAGTGGCAGGTCATGGCGATGGTAGTTGACAAACTCTTCGACGCGGAAAAAGTCTGCTTGTGGCATCAGGTATTTGCCTGTCTTGCTCATTCGGTGAAAGCCGGCTCGTGCGGCGCCAACGGAACCCGATGAAAGCCCAGCTTGAGCCAGCAATTCCGTCGAGCAGAAAGCCAACGATATCGCCAAAGTGGTTGCGATCATTCCAGTCTTCATTTTCTGTCCTTTCGTAGTGTGGATGCAATCGATTTCTGATTGGCTTAGCGCGCCGCCGAAGCGTTACTTCCGTTTCGGTTTTACTTCCAGTTCAGCTGAGAGCCGCGCGATGTTTCGCTCGATAGAACGAAGCTGTTTTGTGAGTTCGTCTTGAACAGTGATGTACCTATCATGTTGTTCGCGAAGCTGTCGGCTGGATTCCAGCTTCTTTCTTGACGGCAAGATTTCGTCTAGCAGTGATTCAGTTTTCGCTAGGCGTGCATAGGATTCGGCAAGCGCCAAAGAAGTGCTCAATAGCGAATCCGCGAGCAAGGGCGATTTGTTTTTTTCGGATTTTGCGTCAGCCAATTGAACTCTAGAAGCCAACAAATCCAATTCAGCAGAGCGTACTGCCGTCGATTTAATCTTCCCCGCTGCTCCTTCGCGTTGCTGCTGCTGCAACTGATCTTGTTTGAGAGCGACGATTTTTTCAAGTGTGGCTACGATTGACTTGTCCGGTACATCTTTCCTGGCAGCTAGGATTGCGTCGCGTTTCGCTTTCAATCCAGCCAAGTCAATCATCAGGTCGATCTTCTTGGCTTGCAGATTCTTGACGATCTCAGGGAACGACTCGACGGATACTCCTGATTCATCTTCGAGCGATTCAAGCGATTTCAATCGGTGGAATGCCTTTATGCGCGTCTCTTCAATTTTCTGTAGCTCCTCGCGAACCAGTTGGGCATTGGTCATGTAACCCACAATCGTTCGCCGGATCGTCAAGTCCTCTAGAGAGAGTTCACGTTCTATCGGTGCTTGTTTGCCTGGGACAGCACTCTGGGCGTTTGCAAATTTTGAACATGAGATTACGAGTGCGATCGTAGCGCAGAATGTCAGCAGCGGGTTCTTGGTCATCATGATATTTCCTTTGGGTGGTTTAGTTCAATTGATCGAGGATATTGTTTGCCAAAACAGCTCCGCGAGTGTCCGGGTACTCACGTAGAACGCGAGCCAATTCTGTACGTACGTGATCCGCTTCGCCGCCAAGGAAAATCGAATGCTCGGGCGCCATGGCCATGATTATCGAGTCGACTTCGTTCTGACTCAGCTCTTGTCGGTTGGCTGTCTCCATCCGCAACAATTCAGACTCCAGGCGAGCGATCTCAAATTCGCGGACTTGGGCCTCAAGAGCCAGTAGTTCTTGATCTTGAATGGTCAGCTGATCTTGTTGATTAGTCGACTCTGTTTCCAAATTCCTGGGCGCCGGTCTGTTGATTAATGTTTTGGGGTCCTGCGGGTCATTTAATGCGATGGGGCCATCATCTTTAAGGAAGAAATGTGCCGTTGCAAAAGCCGTGACCGTCAACAGGCTTGCGACCAACGCATACTTTATCCAAGACGCCCGAGAACCCGATTCAACCTGCGGCAGTGAGACGTTCGCATCTGGTATCGCAGTCGACTCTGGAATCTGATTCAGCCGTGCTTTCAGATCACCTGGGATTGCTACGTCACGAAGCATCGCATCCAGTTCGTCGTCTGTCGGTTCGTTTTCAAATTCCCTGGTCATGATTGTTCAACTTGAGTTTGATCCTCGCTTAAAAGCTGTTTTAGTTTTTGTCTACCGCGATGAAGCCGGGAAAGGATGGTTCCGCGTGGAGTCTCCAGAATCGCGGCGGCTTCATCGACAGTCATGCCTTCCAACGAAACGAGCAACACGGGGAGTTTGTGTTTGTCGTCAAGCCTTGCCAAAGCGGCTTGGACTCGATCGGCTGTGTCGTTTTCGGCGATTTCTGGTTTTGAAACATCATTCAAATGCTCCTTGGTCGGCACGCTGCGTTTTTCTAAGCGAAGCAGTTTTGTGTACTGATTTCGCATGATCGAAAACATCCAGGCACGCATTCGATCAGGGTCTTTCAGGTTGCCAATGCTTTTCCAGGCGTTCAAGTAAGTTTCTTGGACCAGTTCGGCGGCCAAGGTTTGGTTACCAGTCAATCGGTACGCAACACGAAACAAGGAGTCTGCGCAGCATTCAACACATTCTTCAAATCGCTGATGAAAGGTTGCTGTGGGTTGCATGTCGACTATTGGATGTCAATTTGCAGACGAAGTACCAGTGGAAGGCGGTTTGATTCCATCCATTTCCAAGAAATTCCAAAAAGTCGCCATTTCGCGGGAAAAACCGTAGTCCGCGATCGGGCAAGCAGCGCGTCCCAGGCGTTTTTGATTCAGGGTCATTTTGGTAACCCGACGCGTGAGCGAGGGACAATCAATCTTGACTCGGTCCCTCGCTCACGCGTCGGGTTACCAAAAACAATGCCTACCCGAAAAACGCAACTCCAAAACACGTGAGCAATTAACGTTAGACTATCGATCACAAGAGCCTGTTGATTGTTCTGGAGGAAAACATGCCGATCGTGATCGCCCACCGTGGGGCAAGCGCTTATTTGCCCGAGCACACGCTGATGTCTAAAGCGCTGGCGCACTCGATGGAGGTCGACTTTCTAGAACAAGATTGTGTGGCCAGCAAAGATGGTGTGCCTGTCGTCTTGCATGACGTTCATATCGATACCGTGACGAATGTCGCCAAAGTCTTTCCGGATCGAAAACGAAATGACGGAAGGTACTATGCTTTCGATTTCACGGTCGCTGAACTCAAAGAGCTACGCGTTTTTGAAAGATTCGATCATCGCACGGGCGAGGCCGTTTACCCACTTCGCTATCCAGTGGGGCACGGCGATTTCCAACTCGTTACGCTAGACGAAGAGTTGCAGTTCATTGCAAATCTGAACCGGACCACGGGTCGGTCGGTCGGTATCTATCCTGAAATCAAGCGTCCGGTCTGGCATCGCGAGCAGGGCGTTGATTTGTCTGTGAATATGCTGCGAGTTCTGACGAACCATGGATACACCCAGAAATCGGATCCTTGCTACCTGCAGTGTTTCGATGAAGCTGAAGTTATTCGCGTTCGCGATGAATTGGGTTACCAAGGTCTATTGATTCAGTTGGTCTATGTTGGGCACGACAAAGAGTCCGGCACGGACTACGAACGATTGAAGTCTGCTGATGGCATGGCGCGTGCTGCAAGGGTCGCTGATGGTTTGGGGCCGCCAATTGATGACATCGTGACTTGGTCAGCCGATGGCAAACCTAACGTCACCGGTTTTGTTCAACAGGCACATAGCGCCGGACTGGATGTGCATCCCTGGACACTTCGTGCAGACTCGCTTCCCGAGAACTGTCCTAGCGTTGACGATCTACTGAGGGCGCTGTTCCGCAGTGCGGGCGTCGATGGCTTGTTTGCTGACCATCCGGACCTTGCCGTAAAATTCAAGAACGCGAACGAAAACGCAAGGTAGCAATCGATGAGTTTTATTTTGGCCTTGGATCAGGGCACGACGAGTTCACGCGCGATCTTGTTTGACAGACTTGGACAGATCAAAGGCGTGGCTCAGCAAGAGTTCCAGCAGATCTATCCAAAAAATGGGTGGGTGGAACACGACGCCAACGAAATTTGGGAAAGCCAGCTAACAGTTGCGCAGCGTGTCTTGAACGACAACGGCGTCACAGCGAAAGACATCGCAGCGATCGGAATTACAAACCAGCGTGAGACGACGGTGCTGTGGGATCGCCGAACCGGACAACCGCTTCACAATGCAATCGTTTGGCAAGATCGCAGGACAGCGGACGCTTGCAATCGATTGCGAGACGAAGGACACGCCGACGCAATCACGCAGCGAACAGGGCTTGTCGTCGATCCGTATTTTTCAGGCACCAAGCTCCGTTGGCTTTTGGATAACGTTGAAGGCGCGCGTCAAAAAGCCGACGCTGGTGAGTTGGCGTTTGGAACCATCGACAGTTGGCTGATTTGGAATCTTAGCGGCGGGCAATTGCACATCACCGACGTCAGCAACGCATCACGAACAATGTTGATGAACCTGAACTCTGGCCAATGGGACCAAGAACAACAGGACCTTTTGCAAATTCCTGAATCGGTGTTGCCAACGATTGTGCCATCGAGCGATGTCTACGGTTCCACGTCAACCGATTTGTTTGGAGTGCCCATTCCGATCGCTGGCAGCGCCGGTGATCAGCACGCGGCCTTGTTCGGTCAAAACTGCACCAAGCACTCGATGGCCAAAAACACCTACGGAACAGGTTGCTTCATGTTGATGAACATTGGTGAACAGCCGGTCGCATCGACTCAAAAACTGCTGACAACGATTGCTTGTACCGACGGTGAAAAACCACATTACGCTCTGGAAGGCAGTGTGTTCATTGGCGGTGCCGCGGTCCAGTGGCTGCGTGACGGTTTGGGGATCCTGGAGTCTTCAGCGGACGTGGAATCTTTGGCCGCAAGCGTACCGGATTGCGATGGTGTCTATGTTGTTCCTGCGTTTGCAGGATTGGGGGCGCCGCACTGGGACCCCTACGCACGCGGTGCGATCATTGGAATTTCTCGCGGAACCACCGCAGCTCACATCGCCAGAGCGACCATCGAAGGAATCGCTTTCCAAGTCGCTGATGTGCTTGACGCGATGCAGAAAGATGCTGGGATTCCGATCGATGAGCTTCGCGTTGACGGAGGCGCCTGCGTCAATGATCTGATGATGCAATTCCAAGCCGATTTGCTTCAGGCACCCGTTGTCCGGCCAAAGGTCGTCGAGACAACGGCGTTGGGCGCTGCGTTGCTCGCCGGCCTGGCGGTTGATTATTGGAGCGGCGCGGATGAAATCGCTTCACTTTGGCAAACCGATCGAGTCTTTGAACCGTCAATGGCTACCGACATTGTTCAACAGAAACGGCAGCGTTGGTCGGACGCACTGGATCGTTCACGCGGTTGGGAGAAACCATGAAACGCAACAATTTTTTACAACAAGCCACCGACCGCACCGAGCCTTGGGACATGATCGTGATCGGCGGCGGTGCGACGGGGATCGGAATTGCCATGGACGCTGCCGTTCGTGGACTGTCGGTGCTATTGCTGGAGCAAAGTGATTTTGGAAAAGGCACTTCATCGCGAAGTACCAAACTGATTCATGGCGGCGTACGATATCTGAAACAAGGAAACGTTTCGCTTGTAAGAGACTCACTGCGCGAACGAGCCCGACTTCAGCAAAACGCGCCGCACTTGGTGACAGATCTCGCGTTCCTGGTTCCCTGCCAATCATTGTGGGAACGGCTGATGTATCGGGTTGGATTTGTAATCTACGACTTCCTTGCCGGCAAAAGTAGTTTTGGCAAAGCGAAGGGTGTTTCAAAACCAGATTGCAACGCGTTGGTCTCCACCATCCGCAGCGAAAAAATGCATCGCGGTGGCGTTGTTTATCACGATGGACAATTCGATGATTCGCGGTTGTTGGTGCACATGGCTCAGACCTCGTCGGCTCATGGTGGTTGTCTGCTGAACTACACCCAGGTGACCAAGCTTGTGCGAGACGGCCAACGAGTTTCCGGAGTCGAATTCATCGATTTGGAATCGGAAACCAAACACACTGTCAACGCCCGGTGTGTTATCAACGCAACAGGACCGTTTTGCGATGCGATTCGCCAAATGGACGATCCGTCAGCGCAGTCCATCATTCGCCCCAGCCAAGGCGTTCATGTGGTCTTGCCAAGAGAGTTTTTGCCCGGCGATACGGCGTTGATCGTGCCAAAGACATCGGACGGTCGCGTTTTGTTTTTGATTCCATGGCATGACCATGTGGTCGTTGGCACAACCGATACAGCGATCGACGATGTGCCACTGGAACCAACCGCCCAGTCCGACGAAGTCAAATTCCTGCTAAAGACTGCGGCTGATTATTTGATCAAAGCGCCCACGGCTGACGACGTACTCAGCATGTTCATCGGGATCCGCCCGCTAGTCAGCGCAGGCAATTCCAAAAGTACAAAATCTCTGTCTCGTGATCACACGATCGAACTCTCGAAAAATGGGTTGATCACAATCACAGGCGGCAAATGGACAACCGTTCGCAAGATGGCAGAAGACTGCGTGAATCGAGCGATCCAAGAATTCGGACTGTCAGACAATGGCAAGTCAACCGTCGACTGTGCCATGCACGGTGCCGGTCCCATACAAGACGCAGCTCCAGCATTATCGATATACGGCAGTGAAGCACCGGCCATCGAAGCACTGGTTGCTGAAAACATTGAACTTGGAAATCCACTTCACCCCGCCTTGTCGATCATTGGCGCACAAGTCGTGTGGGCAGTTCGCAATGAACTAGCCCGAACAGTCGAAGACGTTTTAGCGAGGCGCACACGCGCATTGTTCTTGAACGTAGAGGCAGCAATCGAAATGGCCCCAATTGTTGCCAAGCTAATGGCAAAAGAGTTGGGCAAAGACGACCAGTGGCAATCATCCCAAGTCAACAATTTCAACGAAACCGCCAAGCACTTTCAGTGCCCCACCACGTAGCAGGGCAGATATGTGCTCTTGTGCCGTTTGATCGATTAACCAATAGGAGTTCTACGGTGGTTCGCTACAATGGTGGTTTGTGCCCGTGTTTGAACTGAAGACTGGGGCACCAATCGAGTGTCAGTGACTTGGATTCTGACAAAGCCCTCTCTTCGGCGATTCAATGCGAACGAACCAACCTGTATTTCATCTGTGCCTGCTTTTGGTGCTGCTCGTCCCTGCCACGGCACGTGCAGAAGGACAAGTTTCCAAACCGAATATCGTTGTTTTCTTGGCTGACGACATGGGCTGGGGAGATTCGGCGACCTATGGTCACGAACTGATTCAAACGCCTAACCTGGACAAACTGGCATCACAGGGTGTGAAATTCACTCAGTGCTATTCGGCTTGCGGAGTTTGCTCGCCGTCACGTTCGGCGATCCTGACCGGACGGACTCCGTATCGCAACGGCGTCTACCGACACTTGTCAGGTAATCATGAAGCTCACTTGCGCTCGAGCGAAATCACTTATCCGAAACTGCTGAAAACGATCGGCTATGAAACCTGCCATGTTGGGAAATGGCACCTGAATTCCAGGCAACAGTTCAACACACCGAAGTATCCTCAACCGGGCGACCACGGCTACGACTACTGGATGGCGACGCACAACAATGCGGAACCAAGTCACGAGAACCCCAACAACTTCGTCCGCAATGGCAAGCCAGTCGGTGAACTGAAAGGTTTCTCGGCGCCATTGGTCGCCGCCGAAGCCTCACGCTGGTTGAGTGAAGTGCGAGATGATTCAAAACCATTTGCGCTGTCGATCTGGATTCATGAACCGCACGCGCCGATTGCCACCGATTCAAAATTCTCTAGCCTGTATGGTGACCACAAAAACAGCACGTACATGGGCAACATCACACAGTTGGATCATGCGCTTGGCAAAGTGATGTCGGCGCTGGATGCAGAAGGTGTCAGCGACAATACCCTGTTGATCTTTACTTCTGACAATGGACCGGTCGCCAAACACGGTGGTACTACGGGTGGTCTTCGTGGTGGAAAACGCAGCGACCACGAAGGCGGCATTCGCGTTCCAGGGCTCGCTCGTTGGCCTGGGCATATCAAACCAGCAACGGTTAGTGATGTCCCAGTGATCGGCACGGATATCTTTGCAACAGTTCTAGATATCGCTGGCATTCCGCTGCCTGCAGACCGCACGATCGATGGCGTCAGCATGTTGCCTGCATTCGACGGCAAGCCACTTGACCGTAAGGTCCCACTGTTTTGGCGAACTCACGTTTCGCCGCCCAGTGATCGGGTCGCTCTGCGGATCGGTGACTGGAAACTCGTTGGCGACGAAACGCTCACCAAGTTTCAGTTGTACGAAATCCAGAAAGACTGGAAAGAAGAAACCGATCTGTCGAAAAAAATGCCACAGAGAACAGAATCCATGAAGAAACAGCTGTTTGAAGTCTGGAAGCAAATAGAATCGGAGGGCCCCGATGAATGGTGGAAAAACGAACGCCAAAAACCCGCGCGCGGCGGGAAGGTGAATTACTAACCAAATCATGAGCATGCATAACCAACGGATCACAACAACCTTGATCGCTTTCTTGGCGATAAGTTGCCTAGGAATCTGTGGCGTCTCCGCACAAGAATCGCAACCCAAGCAAAAGGCGGCGAACAAGCAAAAGGGTGCCAAGTATCTCAACACCGGCGGAGACCGGAAACTTGAAATCACCTACAAGAACGTCAACAACAAAGAGCTGAAGCTGGACCTTTACTACCCAACGGGTCAGCGCAGCGAGGCATGTCCGGTCGTCGTCTTTACCCACGGTGGTGGCTGGGCCGCCGGTAGTCGATACAAAGCTGCCGGTGGGTCTTTTGCCGCCGTGTTCGAACGATTGATCAAACAAGGTTTTGCGGTCGCCCCGGTGACCTATCGACTGGCGAAGAAGGACAGCGGCGTCACGATGCGAGATTGTGTGATCGATTGCAAAGACGCGATTCGATACTTGGCAAAAAACAGCGAGTCGCTGAAGATCGATCCGATGCGAATCTGTGTCATGGGCGACTCGGCAGGGGGCCACATCGCTCAGATGTTGTTGCTTGCCGGGACTGAACAATTGCAAGGCGACAGTGCGCTCGCCGAAACCTCGTACAAAATGGTTGCGGGCGTTTCTTGGTATGGCCCTTGCGATTTTGAAAAGACGGACTTGTTCAATCACGATGACCGTACCAACTTTCGCGATCGATTTGGTCCCCGCATCCTTGGCACGAAAAGCGAGCGGGGGCAAAAGTTGGCCCGCTATCGCGAGGTCAGCCCAATCAATTATCTTGCCAAAGACAGTCCACCGTTACTGATTATTCAAGGGGACAAAGACACGACCATTCCAGTCAAGCACGCGTACTACATGAAGCAGAAAGCTGACTCATTGAAAGCGCCAGTGGAGATCATGATTGTCAAGAATTCTGGTCACAACTGGCGCAAGGTTGACGCTGCGATCGAACCAACGCGTGAAGTGATCATCGACAGGACCGTCAAGTTTTTGATTGACCATGTCGGGCCGGTTCCCGCCGTTGCAAAAGACGACCAGTAAAAATCAGTGCTTCAATATTTAGCTAACAACTTAACACTCATAAAACCAGAAGATTCATGAAATTGCTTTCACTCGCGATCTCGGCTGTCCTGTTTGCCGCTGTGTTCAGTGGCGCGGCTCTTCACGCCGACGACTGGACTATTGACAGCGCCGATGAATGGTCTCGGAATATCAAGTCCTCCGATGGAGCAACGATCGCCGATGGTACTGTTGCGCCAAACGAAAAGAAGGCAGAGATCAACACGATAATACATGCTTCCGGTGTGAAGCGTTCCGCAAAATCGTTGCTTATCGATCAGTCAGCGATCTGGCAGAACTGGATCCCAACTAAGAATCTAGGGCCCGCCAATCTAGGCGACGCACCAGTCATGCTGACCGTTGGGCCGAACAACTACTGGATGTTTGGTCGTTACAGCGGTGGGCCGCGGCGTAAAAAGGGCCAGGATCAAAAGCCCGCTGCGCCGTTCGAGCCGAAAGAGGCAACCCTGGATGGATTTGACATTCCATTGCAAACCACACGATTTGCAAATCAATACAACGCTCCTGGCGGACTGAAACCCGGCAAAGGTGGTTACCACGCTTGGCAAAGTCGCGACATGAAGACCTGGGTTCATCACGGGCCAGTCACCGAAAAATTCTCCAAGTGGGTCACTAGCGCGGAATGGGTCGATGGCAAAGCCTATATCTATTACGACTTTCCAAACGATCAAGATCCGCATGTCTATGTGGATGACGATCTGTTCGACGGCCAGCCTGGAAAGAACATGGGCATCGCTGTAAAGGATCCCTCGCACGGCAGCGATGCAGGATTCATTCGCGATTTGGACGGCAACATGCATGTGATCATCGAAGACTGGAGTCCAATTAGCGCGAACAAACGTTCGTGGGATTCACCGCTTGCCGGCCACGCAGTCAGCCCCAATGGAATTGACGGGTTCGTGTTCCAGAAACCGCCAGTCGACAATCGCACTAAATCGACGGGCAAGATCGGAACGTACAAACATCCGCACTGGGCAAAAGAAGATCCAAAGAACTACAAGACCAACGTTGCGGAATATGAAATCCACGAACCGGAGCAAGAAGCTTACGGTGATTGGGCGGCGATCAGCATTGGCGGTCAGTACTATTTGTTCGGCGACTACGATCCAGTTGGCGGACATCAAATGAGCGTCTGTTGGTTCACTTCGTCGTCGATTGACAAGCAGTTCACTTGGTGCGACAAGATTGGCCAAGGTCACCCTGATCCAGACATCGCGTTCGCCGAAGGCAAGTTTTACTTGGCGACGCAAATGAAGACCGATTACGTCAGTCCAGGTCCATGGGTGGAAACGGTCGAAGCACGCGTTGGAGTCGACACGGACAACGACAGCAAAATCGATCAGTGGACAGACTGGACGGAGATGAAAGAGAGCTACGACTACATCAAAGGTTTCTCAAAACAGATCGCAAAGACGCCTGCGGAGTTAGATACTTCCAAGCTGCCAGCCGGCTACGGGTTCAGTATTCAGGTGCGTCTGACCGATTCCACCGAGAACAAATCAAAGCCAATCATCGAGCGAATGAGATTGTCGTTTAGTGAGTAGAACATTGCTCTAACTTCGAATGAGCATTCATGTTGCGAACGTCGTCAACGGCTTGTTGATTTATTTGCGTGGCATATTTTTGTGAGACGCTGGCGATAGCCGGCGGACGGTCTGGTTGTGCTCGAAACCGGGGCTATCGCCCTGCGGCTCAAAGGTTTCTGAATCATGAATGCAGCATCTGCATGATCTCGCCGCTCAGTTCATCCAACTCGGCGCCGACCGCGCAAATGAGCCGATGGGCGATAGCTGGCGATAGCCCCGGTTATTGACAGGCTGGTTGCGTTCGAAACCGGCGCGATAACCAGCTAGCGCAAGCCAGCACACGCGTGCGCCTTCGGCTGCCGGTTGAACGAAACAATGCACGTCGCTGACTAAATCTACAAGCCGTCAAGACTTTCGGCATCATTCTGGTGGGTGCAGCTATCTATGCCGTCACCAATGCACAGCTGGCTTGATGCCGGCAATTTGCGGATTTTGGCTTCGGCTCCTTTTTGCAAGACGCCCTGTCAAAAAACGTTTAAACTGCTTTGAAATCTACTTGACTCCGACGTTGTCTCCAGAGGCTTTCTCGCTGGCGTGAGCATGTATGCATGTTTTGGCCGGAAAAATCGCGAGCACGGAGGCGCAGCGCGCGGATCGAGTGGTACCGGTCTGGTCAGTGAAACCCTCAAATTTGGGTAAAAATATCCCGCTTTCTGGGTAGAAGCTGCGCGGTGGCCGGGTTTAACGGGTTGAACCCTCCTCACCTCATACATTCATGGGAACAAATCATGAAGCGTCTGATTTTGCTTGCTGCATTCTGTTCGTTGGTTCTGTTGATAAGTGATTCACCTGTCAACGCGCAAGGGCCTGGTGGCGGACCGGGACAAGGAGGTGGGCCGGGCGGCCAACAAACACCTCCGCTTCTGCGTGTCTTTGATGCCGATGGCGATGGCGAAATTTCGTCAAAAGAAATCGACGCAGCGGCCGCTGCACTGCGAAAGCTTGATCGCAACAGTGATGGAAAGGTGACCTTTGAAGAATTTCGGCCAAACGCCGGTCAAGGTCAGGGCCCAGGACGTGGAGGCCCGCAGGCTGGTCAGGGCGGTCAACGCCCAGGTGGCGGTCCGGGACAAGGCGCACAAATGCAAGGCCAGGGTCAACGCGGCGGCGGCGGCGGTGCTGGACAACAACGCGGCGGTGGCGGCGGTGCTGGTCAACAACGCGGCGGTGGCGGCGGTGCTGGTCAACAACGCGGCGGTGGCGGCGGAGGCCAACAGCGTGGCGGCGGAGCCGGTGCCC
>CAYNNP010000030.1:13352-26970 GCA_964398215.1 uncultured Pirellulaceae bacterium
CAACAACGCGGCGGTGGCGGCGGAGGCCAACAGCGTGGCGGCGGAGCCGGTGCCCGTTCGGGGCAAGCTCGTGGAGGGCGCGGCGAAGGTGGCAATGGTGGACGAAACCCAATTGTTTTAACCAAAGGCCAATTGCCTGATACAAATGCTCATCTGCCAGACGGAACGCCCATCAAAGTACGGGATCTGATCAAGGGCAAATATACCGTTATCAAACCGGGATGCATGACATGCCCCGAGTTTCTGATCGCCTATAAAGAACTAGAAGCAACAGCTGCTGATTACGAAAAGCTGGGAGTTCAGTTTTACTACATTTATCAAAGTCTGCGGCACCCAGAGCGAGAAGGCTACGTGCAACCGCAGAACACAAAAGAACGTTTGATGCACGTCGCAGAAGCCAAGGAGCGGCTAGGCACAACTGTGCCTTGGATCATGGACACGATCGACGACTCGTTCCGTGTTGCAATGCGAACGAATTCGAATTCGATTTTTGTCATCGGACCTGATTCCGAAATTGTCTACGCAGCTGATCGTATGAATGGCGACGGGCTAAGACGAGCGTTGATTCGCTTGGTTGGTGATGTGGAAAACCCGACTGCAGCGGCCGACTTGAACTTCCCTACCATTCCTCGCTTTCCACCCAAGAATATTACCAACGAGATTCGCGTCGAGCGTCCTCAGGGACTCGTGATCTTGAAGTCGACACCGACGAAGCCAGAGGATACGTACTACGTCAAGCTTCGGGCCGAGGCTGAAAAGTCCGTTCTGGAAACCGGCAAAGGTGATTTGTACTTAGGATTCTTTCCTGACCCGATCCATGATGCTCATTGGAACAACTTGACCCCAGGGATGAAGTATGAGTTTGAGTTGCCTGAGGGTGTAACGATTGATCCACCAACGGCGGTCGCTAACAAGGGCCCCGGTGATAGCGATACTGAACCACGGCAATTCAAGCTTCGTGTTGATGCCGACGGTACTCCCAAAGATGTCAAGCTAAAGATTCATTACTTCGCTTGTTCGCCCGGAATGTGTGAAGCGAAGACGCACGAGTATACGATCGCGTTCAAAGACATGGATCGCAACTCAAGAACTTACAGCTTCAACCGCGGGCAAGGTAACGCAGGCGGAAGGGCAAAACCAAACAACAGACACTTCGGCCCAGGACGCGAAGGTGGTGGCGGCCAGCAAGATATGCGCGGCCAAGGTGGCGGACCCGGCCAAGGAGGTCAACGTGGTGGACCCGGTCAAGGCGGTGCAGGCCAAGGTCAACGCGGCGGACCTGGCCAAGGCGGCGCAGATCGCGGCCAGCGCGGTGGTGGACCTGGACAAGGCGGTGCCGGTGGAGGTCAACGCGGTGGTGGACCCGGCCAAGGCGGCGGTGGTGCAGGTCGCGGCCAGCGTGGCGGACCTGGGCAAGGTGGTGCTGGTGGAGGCCAGCGCGGCGGACCCGGTCAAGGCGGTGCTGGTCAACGTGGTGGACCTGGCCAAGGTGCTGGTGCAAACCAAAGTGCGAGGCAACGGCCGCGCGACAAAGTCCGTCCTCGCGACACTGAATTCAACCAGAAGTTCACCATTGGTACCGAGCTGCCAGCGGATCTTCAGGTCTACGATGTGGACCGAAAACTGGTACCCATGAACAGTATCTTTCAGTCACAGTACACCGTGGTTGTCGGTGGTTGCTTGACCTGTCCCGAATACAGAAATTCTTACCCTGAGATAGAAGCGGTTGCTCGCGATTTTAAAGATCAAGGCGTTGACTTCTATTTCCTCTATCAGTCACTAACCCACCCAGAGAATTGGGGGTTCGTGCAGCCGTCGTCGATTGAGGATCGCTTTGCTCAAGTGGAGCATGCCAAGGTGCTTTTGAAGACTCAGATTCCTTGGTTGACTGACCCGATGGAAAACCGATTGAAAAAATACTTCGTCTTGACTCCGAACTCGCAGTTCATTTTTAACAAGGCGGGTAAGGTCGTTCATCGTGATTCATGGGGACGCGGATCAAGCCTTCGCGAGTCACTAGAGACTTTGGTAGGCAAGCCGGAATCATTCACTACGGTTGAAGATCTGAATCTTCCTAAGTTCGAGCGGCATCTGACGTCCGCAAACGAGATGCTTATCGAGCGAGTTCGAGTTGACGGGGTCGCTGTTCCTTTGCGGGTCGAGTCGGTTGGCAAAAGCAGCCCTGTCGCTGCTCTGCAATCCGTCGAATTCAATCAGTCCAACCGCTATGCAAAACTGCGTCCCGAAGCAGACCAGCAATTGCTGGCGACCGGAACCGGCAAGCTGTACCTTGGTTTTCGCCAAGACCCAGTGCTGGGAGCAAGCTGGAACAATTTGGCTGGTCCGCTATGGTACAAGATCGTGGCTGAAGGCATGACAGTAACACCGCTGACAGGGCGAGCCAAACGGTTGGATATTGAATCTGACAATGAACCACGCGAGTTCTTGGTCGATGTGAAGGACTGGAACGCTGACAAACCGTTGGTGGTAAAGATCCAGTACTTTGCCTGCAACAAAAAAGAAGGTTGGTGCAAGTCGGTCCAGCAAGAATTCAAAGTCTGGCTCGCCAAGGATGAGATGGCCGGAATGGTCAACGGTCGCACCCATTTCCCAGGTGGCCGCGGCGGTGGCGGAGGCCAAGCAGGTCGAGGCGGCCAACGTGGTGGCGGCGGCGGTGGACAGGCCGGTCGAGGAGGCCAACGAGGCGGCGGCGGTGGTGCTGGTGGCCAACGCGGCGGCGGACAGCGCGGCGGTGCCGGTGGTCAGCGTGGTGGTGGACAGCGCCCAGGCGGCGGTGGACGCCCAGAGCAGGAAAACTAGGACACGCTCCTTGATCGTTATGTGTGCCAGTGCGTGGGTTTCCACCACTGGCACTGTTGAATTTGAATTGTTGAATTGAAATCCGAAAACTTCCGCCGCGTGCAATGGGTAAGCAGCGGAATTTGTAGTCTTAGAAAACCAGTTATCATGTATCGACGCATCATTTGTCTTGCATTCTTGTCATGCAGTTTTTTTGGCACGGTCAACGCTCAGGCCAATCCTGATTCGGTAACGGTTGACGCGAAGCTCGAGCGTGTTGATCAGTCGCATGTCGATCTTGTTGTCACATGCCAGATCCCCAAGGGACTGCATATCTATTCTCAGACGCAACCCAAGCCTTTCTTGGCCACAAAGATCACGGTTGCAGAGTCTGGGAATACAAAGAGCATTGGTGAATTTGTCGCTGAGCGCGAACCAATCAAAATTAAAAACGCGGACCTAAATATCGAGCTACTGGAGTACGAAGGAACGATCCGTTGGCGTGCGAAAGTCGATATCGAAAACGCAGACGATGAGATCAGTATTGCCGGTTCGTTGTTCGCACAAACTTGCCAAGACGATCGATGCTTTGCACCTGAAAGCTACTCGTTCACAGCAACGTTAGCACCCGGTGCAACAGCATCAACCACTGCACCGCCAACTGAAGCCGTGCCGCCAGCTGCTGAAGCCGCACCACCAGCTGAAACTGCGGCTACGCCCCAGCCAACATCGCCTGAATCTACGACGGCAGCGTCTCCAGCAGCAAATGATGCTGCTGCCAAGCCGGAAGCGTTTTCGGTCGGAGGGTTGCAGGTCAATCCAGTAGAAAAGTCTCGTCCCATTTGGGTTGTGCTGCCGTTGGCATTCATTGCTGGATTCCTACTGAATTTCATGCCCTGTGTGCTGCCGGTCGTTGGCATCAAACTTCTCTCTTTTGTTCAACAAGCCAACGCTGATCGCAAGCGTATTCTATTGATGAATGTTGCGTATTCTGGCGGAGTGGTTGGTGTCATGCTTGTCTTGGCATCGCTGGCCGTATTCGCTGGACTTGGTTGGGGCGAACAGTTCAGTAGCGTAGGTTTCACAGTCACCTTGTCCGTGATCGTATTTGCATTCGGGCTTAGTTTCTTGGGTGTTTGGGAAATTCCAATTCCCGGTTTTATCGGTACGACGGGTAGCGGAGAGGCAAAAGAAGAAGGCTATGTGGGCGCGTTCTCCAAGGGGATTCTCAGCACACTGCTTGCAACGCCATGTAGCGGACCGTTCCTGGGGGCCGCCTTGGCATGGGCCGTTACACAACCATCGTACCTGACCTTCAGCGTTTTCTTCGCGGTCGGGATTGGCATGGCCAGCCCGTACTTGGTCGTTGGGCTTTTCCCATCGACGATTCGATTTCTGCCAAAACCTGGCAATTGGATGGTCACGTTTAAACAGTCGATGGGATTCGTGATGCTGGCGACTGTCGTTTACCTGATGAGCTTCATGCCGGTGGCTGCTGTCGTGCCAACAACTTTGTTGTTACTGGGTGTTGGGGTCGCAGTATGGTATGCCTCGCGAACGCCGTCGTACGAGCCCGCCCTAAAGCAAGTCCAAGCTTGGTTTATTGCTTTTGTGATCATGGGTGGGACCGCGTTCGTATCCTTTGGATGGTTGCAAGGCATCATGCAGTCTCGGTTCGAGCGAGCAGCGGCTAGGTTAAACCAGTCAATGAATGTCAACGTTGTTTCGGTAAAAAGCGAAGCGAATGAGTCCACTGACCATGTCACTTGGCAGCCATATTCACCGGATCTATTGGAAGAATCGCTTCGCAATGGCAAAAGCGTCTTCGTTGATTTTACTGCGGATTGGTGTCTGACCTGTAAAGCAAACGAAGCGTCAGCGATTCACACGGATTCCTTTACAAAAGGTTTCCACGAAAGCGGCGCTGTTGCACTTCTTGCTGACAAGACGCAGCCGAACCCGGATGTCGACGATCTGCTACGAAAGCTTGGGAATTCAGCGGCGTCGATCCCCTTCTATGCCTATTTCCCTGCTGACGATCCCAACAACCCGATTCTGCTGGACGGTGTACTGACCTCATCCGAACCTTTCCTCGAGGCGTTTCGCGGCAACCGCTAAACACCACCAGAAAATCTGCATGCATGGTCTCTATGGCGATCCCAAGCGACCATCAGCTACACTCCGAACGATTCCTTTATCACTCAAATAGACATTGAAAGTTGCCATCATGAAAAAACTTCTCCTGTTGTTTTTTGCCGCCTCGTTGATCGTGTCTCCTGCTTTGGCTGACGACAAAACGAAGGCCAGCAAAGCGAAGTTTGTCATCCCAGAATTTAAAGCAGTCGACATCGATGGAAACGACTTCGACCTTGCCAAACTTAAAGGCAAAGTTGTGCTTGTCGATTTCTGGGCAACTTGGTGCATCCCATGCCTAAAAGAGATTCCAAAGCTACGGAAAATGCACAAGGCTTTGCATGAGAAGGGGTTTGTGATCGTTGGCGTGGCGAACAATAGCAAGGATGATTTGACCAGTTTTTTCGAGTCGAACAAGAAGGTGCCGTGGACGAGTGTCGCTGACGAAAAGAATGTTGTGTCCAAGGATTTCAAGGTCGCCAAATGGCCAACCACGGTTCTGATCGACCGCAAAGGAAAACTGCTGGGCGTCGATCTATCGCCGGTTGAAATGCTAAACAAGATCGTGACGGAACTGGATCTTGAGTCGGATCCGTCCAAAACGCTTAGCGCGGCTCTGAAAGAACTGAAAGCAGAAGCAGTTGCCCACGAAAAAGCTGCTCACGAAAAAGACGCCCACTAAAAATAGCGAGCCACTGGGAAGACTGGTCCTGGCGATTGCTTGGCTTGCCAAATCAAGTTGCAAGCGGTCTTTGCTTTACATTTCCCGACCTCAAACGCCAGTGAGTCAAATGTCACCTATCGACGACGACACATACGCAACCGTTGACATACTGGCAAGTGATTTTGTCGCTCGGTATCGCAATGGGGATCGGCCCACGGTCGAAGAATACGTGAGTCGCCATCCCGATTTAAGTGAACCGATCCGCCGTGTTTTTCCGTTGGTGCTATCGGTCGAAAAGGTCAAGGTGGACCAGCAAGCCGAATGCGACGGAAGTGCAACACTGGCTGGTCGTGTTATGGATCGCTTGGGCGACTTTCGGCTCGTCCGAGAGATTGGCCGCGGTGGTATGGGGATCGTCTACGAAGCCGAGCAAGAGTCACTTGGGCGTCGCGTGGCGATCAAGCTGCTGCCAAAACAATCTTTGCTAGATGACAAGGCGCTGCAAAATTTCCGGCGAGAAGCCAGCACTGCGGCAGCGATGCATCATTCCAATATCGTGCCGATTTTCGGGTCGGGTGAAAGCGATGGAACTCACTATCTAGTCATGCAGCTGGTTCGCGGCGAGTCGCTTGACAAACGCATCACGAAGGAAGAAACGCAACTGGATTCACATGCGGCTGCAGAGATTGCCGCGCAGATTTCGGATGGACTTGCGTATGCGCATGGTAATGGCGTTCTTCATCGCGACGTGAAACCTGCGAATATTCTGATTGACGAAGACGGTGTTGCTCAACTGACCGACTTTGGACTTGCTCGGAATATGCAAGACGATCCGACCATGACACAAGCGTTAAGCGGGAGTCCTCGCTACATGGCGCCAGAGCGTTTTCAAGGTCGCTCGGACGAGCGGTCGGACGTGTACGGTGTTGGATTGACCCTGTACGAAATCTTGACAGGTGCTCCGGCGTTCAAAGATCTATCGCCAGAGCAGTTGCCCGAAGCCGTGAAGCTTCATCTCGTGAAGCCGCTGGGGAATGTTCGGCCTGACGTTTCCGCGGACTTGCAAACGATTGTCTCCAAAGCAATCAGTCCTGATCCAGCGCATCGGTATCAGTCTGCATCGGATTTACGAGATGATTTGAATCGCTTTTTGAAAGACGAACCGATTCATGCCAGACGGACAACCACGATTCAAAGATTCGTTCGTTGGTGTCGCCGCAACCCAAAGCTGGCTGGCGTCACAAGTATCGCAATTGTGTCGATGCTGACCGCAACTGTAGCATCGTCGGTCGGGTTCGTCATGACATCTGCGGCCAACAAGCGAACCTCTGGCGCGTTGGCACAATCTGAACAAACCGTCGATCTCGCTCTACAATCACTTGATGGTGTTGTTGACATTGTTTCGATACCCGCGTCCGCCATGAGCGATATGGACATGGGAGAATTGGATTCCGCGCAGTTTCTGCTGAACCCATCGCCGCACGCGGCAAAAGTCTTAGAAAATATCCAACCACTGTACGAACGCCTTGCCAACCAAGCGCCCACGCGGCCTGACATCGTTCGGCAAATGACTGCAGCCAGCCTTCGGCTTTCACGGATCCAACAACAACTTGGGCAGTACGACGGCGCTATCACAGCACTGAAGCAAAGTATCGAGCTTTTGGAGACGCGAAGCGACTTGGCCGGTCTACCAACCGACGCTAAACAGTTGCTGATCGCGCGCTTGCACAATGAACTTGGCAAAGTCTACGCATTGGAATTGGACTACAAGAATTCGGATAAGTCATACGCACAGGCCATCCAATTTGGCAAAGCTGTCGCCAATCCAAGTGATTCGCTGAAGCTACAACTAGCGTATTCCTATGTTTGCCTTGGCGACCCACCTTCCCAGCGTCGCCGTGACGAAAACGGATCGCCGATTGTATCGCGACTGGCTCGTGAGCAATTGTCAGCAGCCAAGGCGATCCTTGACGAGATGAATCCCCAGGCGCATGAGGCTAGTGAAGTCGCTGTGCTGCGAGCCCGGATCCATCTTGCCGATTCACGCAAGGCGAAACGGCCAATTGTTCGCCGCTCTGAGTTTAAATCGGCGATTTCGATTCTGCGTAAACGGCTCGCTCAAAAACCAGACGATTCACGTGTCCGATTTGCCTTGGTCGAAGCATTTGCCAGTGTGAATCTACGACGACAATTCGGGGCTGAGCGAATGGCTGGCGAGGCGGAGGAGCGACTTTACGATGCGCTTTCCGAACTAAAACCGCTTCGGACCGACAACCCAAAGACACCACTGTTCGCAGTCTCTGAAGTCCACATTCTGCATAAACTTTCTAGTCTCGCTCGATCGGCCAGCAACTACGAACTGGCGATCCAGCAGCTTGAAAAGGCGATCGCGATCCAGACATCGTTGGTTGACGCATCACCAGAAAGCATGCCGCACCGATGTTGGCGGGCGTTGCTTTATCGCAGCATTGCAGACTCGCATCGAGCACAAGGCAACTTTGCCGCCGAACGTGAAGTTATCGCTGCCGCGGTAGCCGACTTGGAGGCCATTTCTCCCGATTCGCAGTCGCACCCCTTTGCGATTCAAACCAAACAAACGATTCAAAAGCTCTTGCCCAAACAGCCAGACTAAATCCGCCTTACGTCCGCAGGCAGGCTACATTCTGTCGCTAATTGCATTGCGGATCACACGCGATGCCAAATTCATTGAGTGCCGCTTTCGCGGAATCGCCGCCAACACACTGTTTGGCATTCCAACCGCGATCAACTGCCGCTTGTACGTTTTCTGGCTTGTCATCCAAGAACAGAATCCGATCGACCGCAACGCCTGCCGCCTTTTCCGCAGCCTCGTAGATCAACGCATCGGGTTTCATTGAACCGACTTCGCAGCTCAAAATGGAGACTTCGAAAGGCCCTTGCGTTGCCGGCCAAGCTTGCCTTTGAATCCAGTACCAATGTGCAAAGCAGGTGTTCGACAAAACACCCACGCGACACCCCGAATCAATGGTGCGAGTGACGATGGCCGCCATCGATTCGATCGGCGCGAACATATCGCTGATCGCATCCAAGAACCCATCGGTGGACATTTGGCTTGAATCGATGTTCAACGTTTTACGAACAGCAGTTGCGTATTCCTCACCGCTGATCTCGCCATGTTCGTAGCGATCCTGGAGTCCACTATCGTACGCTGCCTTGATCGTTTGGTTTTGATCGACAGAGAACCTTTGAGCAACGTTTCGGCATGCTATTTCAGGATCAAATGTGACCAGGATATTGCCGAGGTCAAAGTAGACAAATTCGATTCTCGATTGACTCATAGTTCCATGATCTGAATGTTGCGATACCATGCTTCTGTGGGCTTGCCGCTGTGTATCTGAAGTCCAATCACGCCTGCCCGTGGAATTTTGTCATCTTTTTCAACGTAGTCGACCGTCTTTTTACCATTCAAGAAAATCTGAATACGATCTGCTTTGCAAACAATTCGCATTTGATTCCAGTCGCCGGTCTTGACGATCTTGCGTGTGGATTCGGCCTCGGGTTCCGCCAGCATTTTTCGGCGTCGTGACTCGTCGTACAGCGATCCCCAAACAGGCCGTTTCCAAGCTTCACCACAATCTGCTTGGTATCCAGAGACTTCGGTGCTATCGGCAACGCGCTTTGATCGGAATTGGATCCCTGCATTGTTGCCTTCCCCGACCAGTTTGGCTTCGAGCCGAAGCTCAAAGTCGCCATATTGTTTCTTGGTGCACAGGAATTCGTTGTGTGGGATTTTTTCTTTCAAGGATCCTGCGACAACACATTCATTCTGGACGCGAAACCATTTTTCGTTGCCCTCCCAGCCCTTGGTCGACTTTCCGTCAAACAGTGGTTTTGCTTGACTGGCAAACTCGTCAGCTAACGCCACACTGCTGGAAACCGCACACAGAACGAGCATTGCAAACATTCGGGACATCGAAATCTCCGGTCAAAACACCATGCCTTTGTTAAATCACTGTAGACGATCATAATCTGCTGGACTGTCGCTGTGCTAGACGATGACCAAAGCGTCTGTAGCCTGCGGCAATCGTGGCTCTGAAAGCCAGACGGCCCGGTTCAGCAACGTTGATTCGAAGCTGGGCACAGTGTGTGGTACAGAAATCTCAACTCCCATTCGCAATTCACGCATTCAAATTCATGACTGAACTGAATAAATACAGCAGCAAAATTACGCAACCGAAAAGCCAAGGTGCATCACAGGCGATGCTGTATGCCACTGGCATGACTCGTGAAGACATGGACAAGGCGCAAGTTGGCATTGCCAGTGTTTGGTACGAAGGCAACAGTTGCAACATGCACTTGCTGGATTTGGCCGCTGAAGTCAAGGAAGGCGTCACGAAGTCTGGTCTGGTTGGAATGCGTTTCAATACGATCGGCGTGAGTGACGGAATTTCAATGGGCACCGACGGGATGAGCTTCAGTTTGCAAAGCCGCGATCTGATTGCAGACTCGATCGAAACGATCATGGGTGCCCAGTGGTACGATGCGTTGATCGCATTGCCGGGTTGTGACAAAAACATGCCAGGTTGCTTGATCGCGATGGGGCGTTTGAATCGGCCCGCGATCATGGTTTACGGTGGCACGATCAAACCAGGTTTTCGCAAAGACGAGAAGCTGGATATCGTCAGTGCGTTTCAGTGCTACGGCCAGTACATCGCGGGTCAAATCACCGACGAAGAACGACAAGAAATCGTACAGAAGGCTTGTCCCGGTGCAGGTGCATGCGGCGGCATGTACACGGCGAACACAATGGCAACCGCAATCGAAGCGCTGGGGATGTCGCTTCCGTATTCCGCCAGCGCGCCGGCGGAGAACCCTGAAAAACTGGATGAGTGCCGGCGCGCGGGCGCAGCGATCCTGACGCTTTTGGAAAAGGACATCAAGCCTCGCGATATCATGACGCGAACTGCATTTGAAAACGCGATGGTGACCGTGATGGCTTTGGGCGGAAGCACCAATGCTGTTTTGCACTTGATCGCGATGGCTCGCAGTGTCGAGATCGATCTTACCATTGATGACTTTCAATCCGTCAGCGACCGAATCCCGTACCTGGCCGATTTGAAACCAAGCGGTAAGTTCGTCCAAGAAGACTTGCACTCGATCGGTGGCACGCCGGCAGTGATGAAGTACCTGTTGGAAGCCGGGTTGATGGACGGATCATGCATGACGGTGACCGGCAAAACTTTGGCAGAGAATGTCGCCGATTTACCCAGCCTAAAAGATGGGCAAACGATCGTTCGAATGGTCGACAATCCGATCAAGTCCAGCGGGCACATCCGGATTTTGAAGGGCAGCTTGGCTCCGAACGGGGCCGTTGCGAAAATCACCGGCAAAGAAGGTCTGGAGTTTACTGGTCCAGCACGGGTCTTTGACAGCGAAGAAGACATGCTGGCAGCACTGGAGCAAAAGAAAATTCAGAAAGGCGATGTTGTCGTGATTCGCTACGAGGGACCGAAGGGTGGTCCTGGTATGCCAGAAATGCTGACACCAACAAGTGCGATCATGGGAGCTGGGCTTGGTTCGGATGTGGCGATGTTGACCGACGGCCGGTTCAGCGGCGGAAGTCATGGATTCATCGTCGGCCACATCACGCCGGAAGCCCAAGAAGGTGGTCCGCTTGGTTTGTTGCAAGACGGCGACATTGTCACCATCAACGCGAAAACGAATCGGTTGGACGTTGATGTTAGCGAAGCAGAGCTGAAAAGTCGGCGCAGCAACTGGGTTGCGCCACCACTCAAGGCCACCCGAGGAACGCTGTACAAGTACATCAAAAACGTCAAAAGCGCAAGTGAAGGCTGCGTGACTGACGAATAAAGCCGTCTAGCCGTTGAGGCTTTTGGCGAGTAGTTTTTCGCAGCGTTTGACGGATACTTTGATCGACGTTCCTAGTGGCTGAGCGAATGTGCTGACGCGCAGTTCTTCCAGTGTCCAGCGAAATTCGTTTTCGCACTGCGATTCAGGGCTGCGTTGGTCTTCGCTTTGTGCGCTGAGCCATTGTTGATGTAAATTTCGGATGGCCGACATGCCCTCTGCGTCGCGACTGGCAGAGCCGCTTCGGAGTTTATCGAGGCGGTACGCGATTGCTTCCAAGTAACGCGGATAGTGCTTGAGCCACTGCCAGGGCGTGATCGAAAGAAACTTGGGTGGCATCAACCATGCCAGCTGCTCTTTCACATCCGCAACGGTCTCGATGTACTTGGGGCTCTTGGTGGACTGCATTTGTTTTCGCAGCGCAAAATAGTTGTCAGACAGTGCACCCAGCCAAGCGGCTAAGTCCTGGGTGGCTTTCGCGATGTGTTCACCACGGTTCTCTCGCCGCGCTGCGAATTCGTCTCTGGTTCGGACAACGGGACGGTCTTCGACGAAAGAAATCCTGGCCAACAATGCGATCAGTGCCGTTTCCATTTCCGCACTACTGATCGCGCCCGCCAGTTTGATTTTGGTTTGTTCCAAATTGGGCAACCAACGAACTTGACCACGCAGCTGCTTGCGTTCTTTGATCGCATACAGTCTTGCCACTCCGACCCGCGTTGCTGCTTCAGCCGACACAAGGTCTGGGTAAAGCGCCGTGATCACATGGTCGCCTTGATCGACAATCGCCGGGTACTGTGCGACACGAACGCCACCTCGCTTTCGCACGACCTCTCGTGGCAGTTCGTCGATTTCAAAGTCGGTCATTTTGTCTTGCGGCCAGTCTTGGTCGTCCGGACCCGATTCGCCTGCGGTTTGGTCGGTGGCGCCCAGTGCCGTGGCGCGTTTCACGTCATCCGCGCAACGTGACCTCGCGACTTCATTGCCTTCGTCGTCGACCACCTGAATCAAAAAGTCGAGGTAGGCCTCCAGTTTTTCCGGTTGAAAGTCATGTGCCGAAATCTGCATGCCGGCATGTTTGGACATCGCTTGGCAAACAGCTGGCATGAACGGAATTTGCGCGAAATCCGGCTTTAATTCTTCAGCAATCTGAGCAGCGACGTCAGCGGCGGGAACCAAATTGCGCCGGATACGTTTCGGCAACGATTTGATCATCGCGATCAACTTGGTCTCCAGTAATCCAGGCACCAGCCATCCAAGACGATCGTCACTGATCTGAGCAAGTGCCGATTGGTGGATGCGCAAGCTGATCCCGTCGTCTTCGTCACCTGGTTTGTATTGGTATTTAAGAGGCAGACGCGAACCGCCAACCTGTAACTGATCAGGAAAGTCTGTCTGGCTGATGACAGTTTCGCTGGCAACGTCAAGCACATCTTCTGGGCGCAGATAGCAGCCCGTATCATCACCAGTTGAAGCGGGCGGATCAGAAAGCCAAGTTGATACGGCCGCCGAATTGCTTAGCTTCTTGGTCCATTCAGGCGCTTTGATTGAACGATCATATTTTTCTAAGCGTCCGCGATCGCAAACTTCATCGGGCAACCGTTCACGGTAGAACTTTGCCAACAAATAAGGATCAACCACCAAGTCACGTCGTCGCGTCTTTGCTGCCAACGACTCGATTGCTTCGCAAAGCCGACGGTTGTGCTGTAAAAACTTCGCTTTCGCTGGCAACTGGGCTTCGACCAATCCGTGTTCAATCAAAAGAGAGCGTGCGGTTGTCGGATCAATCGGCGAAAGCGGTACTCGTCGCCGCACTACGATTGGCAACCCATTGAGTGATACGCGTTCATAGCAAAAAGAACCCGATGACTTTTTGCTCCAGTGTGGATCGCTGTAGGAACGTTTACACAAGTGGCTGGCGATTGGCTCGATCCATTGCGGCTGAATCTTTGCGACCGTGCGAGCATACTGTTTTCTGGTTTCGACCAACTCTGCCGCGACAATCCACTTGGGCTGGGAATCAAAAATGCCGCTACCGGGCCAAAGAAAAAGCTTCAGTCCGCCAGCGCCAGTGTATTCATGTTTGTCACCCAGCAGCGCGACACCGGACAGCAAACCAGTTAGCAAAGACTGATGAATCGCAGCGTATTTGGCATCATCAACGACCTGTTTTTC
>CAYNNP010000030.1:27070-37810 GCA_964398215.1 uncultured Pirellulaceae bacterium
CTTTGCCGATCCGCCCATTCTGTATGCGACTCATCGGCAGCCTGTTGTTTTTCTGGTGGCCGCACGCGAGGATCTGGAATCTCGAGCGCCGCAGCAATCGGCAATACTTCAGCCAAGGCGCCGTACTCCTCTGCTGCCAAAATGATGCGCCCCACACGTGGATCTACCGGCATACGGCCCAACGTCCATCCGATCTGAGTCAGTTCTTGTCGGTCGTCGATGGCACCAAGTTCCATCAGCGTTTGGACGCCTTCGCGGATCGCCTCGGGACGCGGCGGATCCAAAAGCGGGAATTCGGCAAGCGGTCCCAGTTTCAATGTCTTGGTTTGCAAAACAACAGATGCGAGATTCGTGCGCCGAATCTCAGGAGTCGTAAAAGCATCTCGCGCATCAAAGTCATCTGCCGAGTAAAGCCGCACACAAATCCCAGGGCCGACCCGGCCACAACGACCAGAACGTTGATTCGCGCTGGCTTGGCTGATCGGTTCGATCGGAAGCCGCTGGAGTTTGCAGCGGGGACTGTACCGACTGATTCGCGCGGTGCCTGAATCGATAACGTACCGTATTCCCGGCACCGTCAATGAACTCTCCGCGACGTTGGTGGCAAAAACAACACGACGTTTTCCACCACCAGTTTGGAATATCTTTTGCTGTTCCTTTTGTGGCAATCGAGCGTACAGCGGCAACAGATCAACGCGGTTATCCAGGCCCATTCGTTTGTAATGGCCGGCAACACGATGCGAGACTTCGCGAATATCCCTTTCCGTTGGCAAGAAAACGAGTGTGTCCCCGTCGCCGCTACGTCCTAGGTCCTGCAGCGCGGCGATGATGTGTCGTGAAAGATCGTAGTGCGTCGATCCGTCATCGTCCACACAGTCCTCCCACGGCAAGTAGCGCATTTCCACGGGATACCCGCGACCTTGCACATTGACAATCGGCGCCGGTGAATCGCCGTCTGCAAAATGCTCGGCGAATCGCTCAGCATCAATCGTCGCCGATGTAATAATGATCTTTAGGTCGGGACGCTTGGTTTGCAATCGCCGGATGTATCCCATCAAAAAATCGATGTTCAGTGATCGCTCATGAGCTTCGTCGATGATGATCACATCGTAGGCATCTAGAAAGCGATCGGATTGCGTTTCCGCCAACAGAATCCCATCAGTCATTAACTTGACCAATGTTTCGGGACTTGTGCGATCACCAAATCGAACTTGGTAGCCGACCAACTTGCCCAAGGCAGTGTTTACTTCTTCGGCCAGTCGCGTCGCAATGCTACGTGCGGCCAATCGTCGAGGCTGCGTGTGGCCAATCATGCCGTCGCGACCAAGCCCAGCTTCCAGGCAAAATTTTGGGAGCTGCGTGCTCTTGCCGCTACCTGTTTCACCACAGACGACCAAGACTTGGTGCTCACGAATTAGTTTGACGAGTTCGTCGCGATGAGCGCTGATCGGTAGTTCATCGGGGTACTGCAAAAGCGGCTGAGCGGCTCGGCGAAGCTCAGCTTGTTGCACCGATTTCTGGACCTCCGCCTGATACTCCTGGGCTGAAAGCTTTTTACGCAATCGCTTGAGTCGAAAACGATCGACTCGCAAGACTTGGTCCAGCGCGTCTGACAACGGCGCTTGCTCGATCGCTTCGTCATCCTCAGACGACGAATCACTCAGGGCAGGGCTGGTAGGTTTGAAATTCATAGAATCGCGAGTGTTCAGGCATCACGATAGGGAGGCTGGATCACGCGTTGAGGTTCGTTCCAACGTCGGTGCGATAAGCCGCCAGCGCTGGCACGAGCCCAGCAATCAAGGCCAACCCGATTACCAGTGGCAAAACCATCCATTCGTAGGTGCTGGTCGTCCAAAGTTTGATGCTGATGCCCGTGTGAGATTCGATTGTTCCACCAAAGAACCATAGCGAAACATGGGCGAGCAACCAGCCAAGCACACCGCCGATGATTGCGATCAGCAGGCTTTCGCACAGAATGATCGCGGTGACCGTATCGCGTCGCGCCCCCAACGCGCGCATGACGGCAATGTCACGCTTGCGGTCGTTCATGGAGTTGTAAATGGCGACCAGAATTCCGACGGCTGCAACAAAACAAGTAACCAATGTGATCGCCAGCAACGCTTGTAGTAGTGGTCCAAGGACCGCGCTCATTAGTTTTGTGATCTCGCCGACCGGTGCGGCGGCCTGGATTTCGTCATCACTCTCTTTGACGATGTCGTACATCGACGCGGCAGCGAACGGGTCGCTGTTGCGAATCAAGACTGACGTGACTTCGCGCTGCGTGATCGGCAGCGGCTTGTAGCCTTGAGTATCTTCGTAGGCTTCTGTCGGCGCCTGAATGACTTCATCACCAGTCAACGGCAACGAGTGATTCTCCAATAAATAGAAACCTTCAAGGTTCACGAACGCGGCGCGGTCATGTGGCGTGCCGGTTGCTTTCATGATTCCGACCACCGTGAATCCTTGGCCGTGCCCCTTTCCATTTGGATCACCATGGGATGAGTTGAAGCTATCGCCTACTTTCAAACCCATCGTGATGGCAACACGAGCGCCCAGGACAGCTTCAAAGTAACTGTTTTCAGCGCTGTGTTCTTTCAGTGCTCGGCCATCTGAGAACGCAAGTTCCTTGTCCAGTTTGGAACCATGCCGTAGTTTTTCAAAGAACTCGGGCGTCGTGCCAACGACACGGAACTCGCCCAAATAGTCTCCCAGCGCCAGCGGAATTGCAAACCCTTGATCGCCGATGTAGTAGGCATACTCGCCTTCACGATCACCCAGCGTCGAATCGCCGCCGTATTTTCGCAGCATCGCAGCGCGATCCTCTTGCGAAAAGAACTCCATGTATTTGCTGTAGTCGATATTCTCGTTTGGTTGGCTGAGATAATAAACGCTATTGAGCGTCAGCTGAAGCGAACTGCCTCGCGCGGGCCCGACGACCAAATTGAAACCCGTCTGCGCATTACTGCTAAAGGCTTCTGTGATGATTCCGTAGGCAGCCAAGACGGCAACGACCAGCCCAACTCCCAGCGCCAGCGATAGCGTTGTCAGGATACTTGAAAGTGCGCGGTGGCAGAAATTTCGCCAAGCGATCTGGATTAAGTTCATTTTGTCTAGCGAATCTGTTCTTGGGGTCTTGCCCGCGGTCGCGGTGGTCGGTGGCGGTCGATAGGGCCTGTCGGCGGCAACCGCAGTATTCTGCCAACTGGAATCTTGCCAGCAGCGGTTATTTCACAGCAGGCAAGATTGGCTCAAGTTCATGTGCTTACATCTTCACAAACGCTCGATTGATCTCGTCTAATTTTTCCACGCGATCAAACGTCGAAGCAACGTCCATACTATGAGTCACCATTAGCAGCGAAATTTCTTCTTCGCGACAAGAGTCACGGATTAGATCCAAAACATTCTTGGCGCTGGCGGGGTCAACGTTGGCGGTTGGTTCATCTGCCAACAACAGTTTTGGTTTACCGGCAAGCGACCGTGCGATCGCAACACGTTGTTGTTGTCCCACAGAAAGTTGTTTGGGTTTGTAGTCTGCTCGATCACCAAGCCCCACACGTTCTAGCAAATTTTGTGCGCGTGCAACGTCATGCTTGCCCTGGCCAAACGTCATTCCAAGTCGCACATTTTCGAGTGCCGTGAACGCTGGCAGTAGATTGAATGTTTGGAAAACGTAGCCAACTGAATACGCGCGGACTCGATCCCGCCCCGCTTCACTGAGCTTACAAAGATTGATCCCTGCAACTTCGATCAGGCCTGAATCGGCAGCCAACAGGCCAGCGATCAAGTGCAGCAAAGTCGTCTTGCCACCGCCACTTTCACCGATCAGGCAAACTTGTTCACCCTTGGGAATCTGAAACTCAAGCACGTCCAGCACGGTTAGCGAACCGCCACCGGGTTGGTCAAACGTCTTTACAAGATCTTTGATATTCAGCGTCATCAGCTAATTTGGCTCCGGTGGTTTATCTACGCTTCATCGCTCGGCGCAAGCCGCGATCGGTATCACGTTTTTTCATCGATTCACGTTTGTCATGCAGTTTCTTTCCTCGCACCAATCCCATCACACACTTTGCGATTCCGCGCGCGTTGAAATACACGCGTAAGGGTACGAGCGTCAGGCCTTGCTCGTTCGCTTTTCCAGCAAATTTGTCAAACTCGCGGTCGTGGATCAACAGTTTTCGAGGTCGGCGCGGATCGTGGTTCCACATTCCCGCATTGGCATAATGCCCTATATCGGCACCGACCAACCACAGTTCACGCCCTTTGTTGCGAATGAAGGCTTCGTCCAGTGATAGTTTTCCATCGCGCATCGACTTCACCTCGCTGCCCATCAACATCATTCCGCACTCGATCGAATCAATGATCTCGTAGCGATGCCTAGCCTTTCGATTCTCAGCAACAATCGTCAAACCCTCCGATTTTTTCGCCTTGTCCTTCTTCGCCTTGTTTTTCTTTTTTCCCATAGTGTCTGAATTGTACGCCAATGACGTGTTTCGCTGGACCGGGCATCTTTCGGTAGCAGTTTTGGGTCAGAATCCGGTCTTTGGCGATAATCCCATAGCCGGTTTTTGTAGTCACACTAGAATAGTGATCGGCGAATGATTTAGTTCGTCTTGATTCCCGTTCCGAAGGAAATTGTCCATGGCTTTTCGTCTTCCTATCGTTGCTGACCCTGAAATGCCCGAAGGCACCGAAGTCAGTGGTAGCGGGCGGCTACCCAAGTGGCTGAAGCGTCCGATCCCGAAAAGCAACGCCAACCACATGACGCAGGGGTTGTTGGACGAATTGAATCTGGAAACGGTTTGCGACAATGCCAAGTGCCCCAACCGGATGGAGTGCTATAGCCAGCAAACCGCAACTTTCATGATTTTGGGGAATGTTTGCACGCGGCCTTGCGGATTTTGTGCCGTCAATCGTGGGCGGCCACCAGAGTTGCCCGAAATCGATGAGCCCGAACGTGTTGCCGAAGCCGCCGCGAGATTGGGGCTGAAGCATGTTGTCATCACGAGCGTGACCCGCGACGATCTGCCCGATGGAGGCGCCGACCACTTTTATCAGTGCGTCGTTGCCGTTCGTGAAAAGACCGGAGCGACTACTGAAGTCCTGACGCCCGATTTTGTTCATTGCAAACCAGCACTGAAACGTGTTGTTGACGCAAAACCAGATGTCTTTAACCACAACATGGAAACGGTACCCAGAATGTATCGGCGCGTGCGTGGTCCAAAAAGCGACTATAGCTGGACGCTAGACATGATGCGCAAGATCAAGCAATACGATGCTGACGTCAAAACCAAGAGCGGACTGATGCTGGGCTTGGGTGAAGAACGTGGCGAGTTGCTGGAAGCGTTTTCGGATTTGCGTGATGCTGATGTGGATTTTTTGACGTTGGGTCAATATCTGCAGCCTGGCGAAAAGTACTTGCCTGTTGTGCGTTACGTTCCACCAGAAGAATTTGACGAACTGGGTGAAATCGCAAAGAGCATGGGGTTCAAGAAAGTTGCCAGTGGACCGTTCGTCCGCAGTAGCTACCACGCCCGCGACATGGCCGAAACCAAATAAGCCGCTCGGTGCCGAAACGCCGTTGGTCATTTTGGTAACCCAACGCGCGGTTTTTGCAGTCGCTTATATTCTTAGACAGACAATCGGACTTCACTTCGCAATTTACTTCACGGGCGAACGCATCGATGCCAAAAACGATTTTGTTCATCCACGGCCGGAGCTTCAAACCTCCCAAACAGGAACTTCAAAAACTCTGGTTGGATGCAGTGCGTTTTGGAATGGAACGTGACCATCCCGAAAAGGCTTCTGATCTTGCCGACGCGAAGATGGAACTTGTTTACTACGGTGATCGTTCCAGGCGTTTTTTGGAGAAGACTCTAAAAGAACCCTATCGCGATGATACGAAAGATCGCCAACTGGCGCTCGCGCAGCTCAAACAGTACTCAAGATCGCAGTTCAACAAAGCTTCGTATCGGGAACTTCCTGGCTACAACCCATGGCGGGAGAGCCTCGCAAGCCTCTTTAGTTCGCCGTTGAACTACCTGGGCCTGACGGAATCTTTGATCGAGAAAGCCGCGCCCGACATCGGGCAGTACTGGCGATCGTATCCGTTTGGTAGCGACATTCGAGTGTTGCTGACCGAAGCAATCATTCGCGCAATGAAACGGAATGGTGAGATTTGTGTGATTGCTCACAGCCTGGGATCGTTGATCGCATTTGACGTGCTGTGGAAACTGTCACACTACAGCGAATATCGTGACAAGGCGTGGAATCGCGAGATCGATTTCTGGATCACGCTCGGCTCGCCAATCGCTGCTGATACTGTCCGCGACAACTTGAAAGGCGCAAGGAATTCAGAAGCCGATCGCTACCCTAAAAACGTTCGCCACTGGCTGAATGTTTCGGCGGAAGACGACTTCATCTGCTATGAACCCAAGGTGGCTAGCGAATTTCGTGGGATGAAAAAGCTTGGCTACGTTGAATCGATCACGGACAAACGAATCTACAATTTGTCCGTGCGAGATGGAAAGTCAAACCCGCACCATTCACTTGGCTATTTGATTCACCCAACGGTGATCGATGCAATTGCAGATTGGCTGTAGCCTGATCAAAGGCCCTGCGGTGTCGCTATGCTGCAACTCGGTCGAGACGTTCGGCAACCCGAGACGCTTCTTGAGCGATGACTTCTTCTGCAAGCGCCTGATAGTCGGTCGCGCCATTGCTACTGGCGGAGTAGTCAAAAATTGACTTGCCGAAACTGGGAGCTTCAGCCAGACGGATGTTGCGACGGATTCGCGTATCAAAGAACTTCGCGCCACGGAAAAACTCTCGCGACGATTTGCATGCCGAAAAGAACTCGTCGATGTCCGTGCTGACTTCGGCTGCCAATCGAGTGTTCGAATCGTACATGCATAGTACGACTCCACTAAGCCGAAGCGCGCTGTTGAGTCGGCGTGAGACAACTTCAATTGTGCGAAGTAACTTGCTCAATCCGTGAAGTGCCAAGAAATGGGGCTGTAGTGGAAGGAAGACTTCGCTGACAGCAACCAAAGCGTTGACGGTCAACACACCTAAACTTGGCGGACAATCTAGGATCAAGTAGTCGAATTCTTCATCGTCGTCTTGTAGCTTGTCTCGCAAAATCATCTCACGACCAACTTCGCCCGCCAATTCTAGTTCGGCGGCTGCCAAGTCCAGGTTGGCTGGTACGACCGATAGTTTGTCGGTGATGTGACGTCGCGATTGCGTGATCGATGCGTTGTTGCAAAGAACCTCGTACATGCTGTTCTCGCCTTCATGAGCAGTGATGCCCAAGTGCAGCGAAGCGTGTGCTTGTGGATCCAGGTCAATCAGACAAACGCGTCTTCCGGCTTCGGCCAAAGCCGCCGCAAGATTGACGCTACTGGTCGTCTTTCCAACTCCGCCTTTCTGGTTGATCACGGCAATTGAACGCATCTTGAATTCCTGTGAGAAATACGCGAGTATTTGAATGAACAATCGTTCAGCAGCATGGGCCTGCTGGACGTTTCGATTTTTGTAATGACAGCGCTTGAGCGATCAAGCGGCTCGGTTGCGTGTTAGTTGTTGGTAGGCGAGGACAACGTCATACAGGTCTTTGTCGATTTGCACATTGTCATCAGCAAAGTCCAGAATCCACGTACTGTTGTTCATCATGGCTTCTCGAATCACCTCAGTGAATTTCCCAAACGGTACGGATACCATCTGTTTTTCATTGGGTTGTGAAGTTTCGTCGGTGCCAGCGCCGTTGTGGTTGAACAATCGGAGGCGTGATTGGCTCATGTTGGAAAGCTCTTGGCGATCAGGATGGAATGGACGGCACGCTCTTGAGTGACGGACCGTTTTCTACCCATCGACTTTACCGGTTAGGATGGTTGAGCGGATTCTGCGGAATTTGTGGCTTTGTGCTAAATCGAGTGTTTCACAGCATCTGGCAACCAAAGTCCATTGCGGTGCTGGCCGGTCCATTGGAAAAAACGCTGCTTTATGTGCCCGTTTGACCCCGTGGAGTCGTTGACATGGCGAGCGTCCCGCGCTATGTTCGCTCGCTGTGGGACTATGGAATTGCCCACGCAACTGGCATTATTCCCGAGTCTTTTGATCTCAAAAGGCTTAATTCGTAAAGTTGATGCTCCCGCCTGCTATCAAATGCTGGACGCATCTATAAAAGAGACCGGCTTATGGCTGTCGATCTAGATGCAATTGCTCGCCGTGGGCATTGTGATGTTTCTGCGTTAAAGAACGCTCTGAATCCTCTTGAGCAAGGCTACTCGCCTTCGTTCCTCGCCAGATATCGGCGAGATGAACTTGGTGGTGTCGATGAAGCGAGCCTATGGTCGGTCGCGGCCGGATTGGCGCTCGACAATTCGGTCGAGCAGCAACGGACCGAGCTGTTGAAGAAATGGCAAGAGACGTCGTTGGCTGATCCTGCGATCGGTGCCGCGATTCAAAAGTCGCATTCAAAGCGAATGTTACTTCGGCTTGCCAGGCGCTTGAAGAAAGAAGACGGCGCGACGGTATCCGATAGCGATCGCTTGGCAGTCCGGCTTTTGAATCCGGCCAAAGGTGACCCAGCCGAAATCTCTGAGCTATGCGCGCTGATCGAAGGTGTCGATGCATCGGCTGCTGAAGCTGGGCTAGATAAAGCTCTCGCAGAACGACTTTCCGGTGATCCGCGAGTCATTGATGCCGCTGTGCGTTGGCTTGCAAAAAATGCAAAGATCCATGTAGCAGGAATCCAAGATCCGCATACTGGTGAAGATTCTGGCGCAGCGACGGAAACAAAATCCAAAGCACAGGCCAACAAAGACGACAGCAAGCCTGACGATAACGTAGCCGGCCAAGAACAGCCAGCTGACAATACGCCAACAGCAGAGGCTGCACCTGCACCGAGTGAGCCAACGGAAACGGTTGATGCTGTCGCTGCGGAAGCAACAACGGCTAGCCCCGATGCAACTGCCGAATCTACGGACACAGCTGCAGCCGCGACCGAAGATGCAAAGGCGCAAACAGAGGCTGCCCCAACTGCGGCTGCTGAAACCCCAGCGACAACTGATGATGCGGCGGCTCCAGCTGCTGAAGCCACGACCACTGAACCAGCTAGCGCTGACGCTACAACAACAAAGCAAGACGAGGCTGCGCCGAAAAAGCAGACTGCTGGCAACCCCAAGGCTGGCGGCAAAGCGAAACAAGAGCCCAAGAAGAAATCAAAGAAGATTTCGCCGCGACAACGTCGGCGCCGCTGGTTGGTTAGCGTCCTAAAGCCACTGGAAGGCAAGCGGTTGATCGCCAACAAAGTAAGCGCGTTTCAGATCGTCATGCTGGGGCGAGCGCTGCGCAGCCAAGTTGCCACCTGCATTTTTGAATATGACGCCAATAAACTCGTTGGCGAAATTCAAAAGTCGGTTGGCGGTATCAATCGCAAACTGGAAACCAAGCTTCAAGAAATTGTACTTGAGCACGAAGCCAATATTCGAGAAGCAGCCGAAACGGCATGGTGGGACGAACTGCATGAGCGTGCATCGGCCAAGTTGCTTGGGATCGCTGCTGACCAATTGCGAGAACACATCAACCGTGGCGCCGTCGAAGCCAATGTGGTGATGTCGATCGATGCAGTTGGACCACGGACTGCGGCAACGACGATTGTTGCTGCCGACGGACGAGTATTGCACTGTGAAGACTTGCCTTGCCAGATAAGCGGCGCTCTGCGTGCTCAAGCCGTCAATAAAATGGGCGAACTGATTCACACGCAGAATGTTGATCTGATCGTTATCAGCAACGGGCCCGCGCGGCGGTCCTGCATGATTGCCCTGAGCGATTTGATCAAGCAATCGCCTGAGGGATCCATTCGCTATACGTTGGCTGACCGCAGTGGCGCGGATTCGTATGCCAGCAGCGATGTAGCCAATCAAGAAATGCGTAGCACGCCACGACGTTTTCGAGCGTCAGCTTGGTTAGCATTTTCGGTTTTGCAGCCGGCTCAAGCCTATGCAAAAATCGATCCGTTAAAATTGCGTTTAGCGTCCTTTCAGCGTGAACTTTCCGACGACGCACTTTCCGCTGCACTTGAAAATGTGATGGTCGGTGGCGCATCGCGTGGTGGTGTGGACGTGAATTCGGCTTCACCAGAATGGCTTGCTCGTTTGCCAGGCATGAACAGAGAAGCCGCAAAGAAAATCGATCAACAACGTCGCCAACAGTTGTGGGATTCCAGATCCGCGCTACTTGAATCGGAAGTCTGGGACGCCGAGATCGGTGCACGCCAAGCCATTCCGTTCTTAAGAGTCTTTGGCAGCGAAGAAGTATTGGATGGAACACTGATTCATCCCGATGATTATCCGCTAGCCAAAAAACTGGCGAAAACGCTGGGGATCGAACTTCCACCGGCGTGCCCTCCAGGTTACGAAACGCCGAATTTCGAAGAAGCAGTCGAGCCCGCTGCTGAGCCGAATTTGGCCGCCGAGCCGACGGAGCCAGCGCCCGCCGAAGTACAAGACGTGTCGGCCGCAGTCGAACAGAACGCGCCGACATCTTTTGCCGAAGACGTCAAGCTAGAAGCAACCGACGAGCCCAAGGCTGATGCCGACGACTCAAGCGAACCGTCAACCGAACAACCAGAAGCTTCGGCCGAATCAACTCCTGAAGAAACACCATCGGCAGAAACGACTTCTGAAGATGCTGCCAGCACTGGTGACAGTCCAGAGGCTTCTTCCGATGACGAACCCG
>CAYNNP010000030.1:37910-41420 GCA_964398215.1 uncultured Pirellulaceae bacterium
GAACCCGAAGCACCAACCGATCAGCCTGCCGAGCCACAAGCTGGTTCGGAATCAGCCGATCAACCGACTCCGAATCCAGTTCCTGAACAGGTGCGGCGACCACGACCAGAACGTGCCCAAGTCGACAAGTGCATCAAGGAATGGCAAGTCGGGAAGCGACGCGTCAACCAACTTGTCAATTGGCTTTGCGATCCATTTGGCGACAGCGATGTTTCCAGTCGCCCGCCAGCGGTCCTGAAGGGAATCCCAACGCTAAAGCAATTGAAGCAAGGCGATGAAGTCATCGGGGTTGTTGTTGGTGTCGTTGGCTTTGGCGTTTTTGTCGAACTGGCTCCCGATTGCAATGGACTGATCCACGTCAGCAAAGTGTCTGATCGTTACGTCGAAGATCTGCACGAAGCGATCCAGGTTGGCGACGTGATCACAATGTGGGTCACTGGAATCGATGAAAAGAAACGGCGTGTTGCACTGAGTGCTATCTCGCCTGAACGAGAACAAGAACTACAACGGCAACGTGAAAACGCTCGCGGAACGCGTGGCGGAGGTCGTGGAGGCGACGGACGAGGGCGACGTGGCGGTAGCGGTTCAGATCAGCGAGCAGGTCGCAGCGGCGGCGGCGGTGGTCAATCGCAAGCTAGAGGCGGTGGCGGTGGTGGCCAAGGACGCGGGCGTGGTGGTGCTGGCGGCGGCAAACCACGATCCGATCGTGGTGGTGGCAGAGGTCGTGATCGCGACAACCGTGGTGGTGGACGTGGTCGTGGCAAGAAACCTGAGTCGTATCGTGTGGTTGGAAAAGCAGTTGCGGCGCCGATTTCCGATGCGATGCAGAAAGGCGACGAGCCCCTGCGTTCTTTCGGTGATTTGATGCAGTTCTACAAGAAAGAGGAGCCTGTGGTTGAGCAACCAGCCGCTGAGTCCAAACCCAAACCGGACGACGCACCACCAGCAGCCGAAACACCTGTGGAAACAAAAGCGGCGGACACTGAAAAAACGCCCGACGTTCCAGTCGAACCATCGCCTGCTTCTGAACCTGTCCAGTCATCGCAGCCGCCTACGGCGGAGTCCACTGACGCTCCGCCAAGTGATTCAAGCGAATCAGAATAATGAGTGACGACGATTTTAAATCACGCCTGGAGTCGGCGATTGCGCGCGGCCAGCGCCGAGCGCGAGCAACTGCTGACGAGGAGCGCCGCAAACAGCTTTCCGAAGAAGAGCTCAAACGCATGCACTCGTCATTCAGGCTTTCCTTGTCTGAACGCATCGAGAAAGCGGTTGCGCAGGTTGCCGACCATTTCCCAGGCTTTCGCCAAGAATCTTTGTTCGGTGAGGTCGGTTGGGGAACGGCGTGCTTTCGTGACGACCTAGCGATCACCGATGGACGGCGCACCAACCACTACAGTCGCTTGGAATTGGTCGTTCGGCCATTCAGTGATCTGAAAGTGTTGGACTTAAAAGGAAAAGGCACTGTGCTGAACCGAGAATTGTTTCAGCGCGGGCATTTCGTTCCTTTGCAAGACGTTGATCTGGACGAATTCAATCAATTGATTGATTCGTGGGCCATCGAATTTGCTGAGTTGTATTCTTCAAAGAGCGGCAAATAGAATCTGCGCCGCGACGTTCCGTTTTGGTCAAGCTGCCAGCGTTTGAACGGAAGCGCACAAAAAGAGCCCCCGAACCGATACCTCTCGATTCGGGGGCGGTATGCACTGGCCCTGATGCGTTCTGTTCACGGATTTCCGTTTAATTCGGTGATGCTAAGTCTAAAGTTCCTGCGTGCTGCGATTGCACCATCCCCGCTTGAGTTGACAATAAAAAGAGCGGGGAGAAGGAGTTGAACCTTCATCTCAGAAACGAATTTTCACCAAACCTTGATTGAACAGATGACGGTGCGGGGGTCAGTCTGGAGCAATAACCTAAGTCTTACGTGGTTGCCTCTGCCAATTGGGCTACCCCAACGATTACTTTTCTACAGCGTTGGGGGCAGGATTCGAACCTGCACTATGACCACATTTTTAATCTAAAACTAAAACTAAGCTTGTGCTCCGAACACAAAGTCGAAGACTTTGTTTCCAATCTTCACCTCATCGACTTCGCGACTATTTGCTTCTTCACGAGCAAATTTGATCGCATCTACCAATCGGCGAATACGGCCTAGCAACTCATTTTTTTCCTGAGCCGCCAAGGCACCACTAAATTTTACGGTACGCCACTGTCCAACAGTGACGTCTTCATGATACATCTCGACCTGCGCTGGGTGCTTGTCAGTCGCTTCGTAAAGAATGTGACTTCGAGGCACCTTTTTTGTCCGGTTGCTAACGGCAGGCTCCGTTGTAAAGCAATCGGCGTTTTCATCAAACGACCATTTTTCGGCCGGGTCCAAAACTGGAATCTGCGAAACAAACGTTTTCATATCACCAAGCTGCTTTTCCAAGAACAACAGATAAGTGACAGGTACATTCTTCAGCAGAACATTGCCATCGACCGAAACGTCGCCACGAGCTTCGCAGTTGGCATAGTCTTGGGTTGCAGCCAGATCGAACAGGTCGGCTAGCGCCTCTCGTGCTTGTCCAATCGCATCCTTGGCGGTCACCTGGATGTTTTTGCTTTCAGATGGAAGTGCTTCTCCGTCCTCATCAGCAGGCTGATAGGTCCGAGAGATACCATCGAACAGGGTTGGTTTCTGAAGCTTCTTGTAGATCTCAGTCAGTTCTTTTTGCGACTGAGATTTCTTGCCATTCAGAATAGCAATGATTTGATTTAATTTGGCCATGTGTCGTTTTTCTCACTATTATTTTCGTTTTCAATCCTATTCAGACGCGTGAAGAGTCAGAAAGGTTCGCGCGCGCCGTCAGATTGGAGTTGCCAGCTGCAACTCGTTTGTTGGCGAATAAAAGATGAGTTCTGCGGCAGACTCTGGTCTGCCAGACGCCCTAGTTGCCAATCGCACCGCCGATTGCGGTCGCCGATTCATCAAAATTATCTGCGGTGCGTTCTCCGAACAAAGCCACAGACGCGATCACAGCCAACAGGATCAACATTAGCAACACAGCATACTCAACAGCCGTTGCACCGTTGTCATCAGCAAGAAAGTCACGAATAGATTTCAAAATAGCCATGAGACAAGATTCATAACAGGACGAAAACGACCGCCGATCGGATGGCAGTCAACGACTATACATAGCTCAACATCAAGCGAATCGTGACCAGAAGTGTCCTAGACCCACCCAGATTTGGGGCATCTTGGAGCGGTTAAAACGAATGCAAGGCGTCTGCGCGTCCGCTTTCCGATGACCGCAGGCTGGGAAATTGTTTTGCTCCGCAGGTCATTTCAGCGGACGCCAGAGGCATTGGTTTTTGGTAACCCGAAGTGTGAGCGAGGGACCGAGCCAAGATTGATTTTCCCTCACGCATTTTGGCGTTGGGCTCTTAGAGTAGGCCGGACCGAGCAAACGCTCCAATTGCCGGAACTTCGGACGCAAGTAGAAACGTGGTTGATAGTGTGATCTCTGC
>CAYNNP010000031.1:0-40902 GCA_964398215.1 uncultured Pirellulaceae bacterium
GCGTAATCCCGTGTTTTCGAGCTTTTGGGCCAAGCAGTTGTGGGTAAAGACAAGGGCTGACGCCCAAGGCTATATGCTGTCGCCACTTCGTGGCTGGCGAAAGGTGGCGCAACATCAGTTTCTAAACGGACACTCGTTTGTGCGGCCACCGCAATTTGTGGTGTTGAAAAATTGAACTGCAACTCCAAAACTCACGCGTCGGGTTACCAAAATGGCCCAGAATCAATAACTGCTTTACCTGCGTCGTTATTCATGGCTTTTGCGTTTCGTTGCGATCGTATCCGTATATCGGCAAGAGCCGGTAGTAGACTTCCAAATTCAGTATCCCAAGGCCTGTTGAAACGACGCGGCCGCCGGTTTGCACAAACGTTCCTTTTGTGTCCCAACTGCCTTTGTTTGGGCCGGTTGTTTTTTGCAGTGCTAAGTAGATCTCTTTTAGGTTCTTGTTCCACTCTTGCCAAATTGGTCCTTGATGTTGGTATAGGGCCAGGGTTGCGTAGTAGTCAAAATAGAAATCAACCGAGTCAGCGCGAAGCATCTTTGATTTGATCACTTGCGCGCTTTCTTGCATCCGCGGTTCCGTGGGCGCGGCACGATCTAGCTGTCGCAAAAACATGCCGGTCGCTGTCATCGTAGGCTTGTTTTTCTCAGGCACCAGATAGCCGTAATAGCCACCATGAGTACCGCCAGAAACCGAGTCGAGAAACTTGCCCATTTTGGTGAAAGGCTCGTCGGGAATTTCAATGCCTGCCAGCCGCGCTGAGTGCATCGCCAAGTATTGCCATCCGCTTACGGACAAGTCACCGGGTTCGCCAGGCTTGTAACGCCAGCCGCCTGCCGAGTGCTGCGATTTTAAAATGTAGTCGATCGCTTTCGTCGCGGGCCCTTTCAGCTTGGGGTCTTTCGTCAATCCGTATCCTTCGCAGAGTGCAACGGTTGCGATTCCGTGGCAGTACATTCCGTGGCTGGTCGTGCTGCCCAGCAGGCTGCCGTTGTCGTCTTGTTGCTTCAGCAACCACTCGAGCGCTTTGGATGCTGCTTTGGAATGACGATCGTGTTTGGGATCGTCGGTGTACTTGCCGTGCTTGATGCCCCAACCGTAGTAACACAGCAGCGCTAGGCCCGCGCCCGCGATATTGTCCTGCGACTTGCCTTGGTACTTGGACATTTCCCAGCGTCCGTCGGGTTCCTGGTGGTTGGTAAACCAGTCAAGTCCAAGTCCGATGGCTCGCTCAGTGCCCGTGGATCCGCCAAGTTCCTGGACCATTTCATTGGAAAGCTTGCCGCGTTGCTGTTTGATGTGTTTGCCAATCGCGCCGACGTCAAGTTCTGCTGGTGCCTCGAGTGCTTCGCCGTCCGGGATGTCCAACATGTCACTACCAGGAAGGTTGGCGGCAAGGTCCCCGATCGCTTCGCTGGCCGCAAGTTCGGTAGGTTCGCCCGTCGCTTCGAGGCCGGTGGTTGGTTGAATCGTGTCACTTTGAGCATCGGCTGTTTCGGTTGCGCCCGCGCTGCTTGCAACGGATCCGGTTTCGGCTTGCACATCCATCTGAGGACCGGCGACGCTTCCGACGTTGGCTTTCGCGATTTCGACTTGCTGAATGTTGGATCCGTCTGGTTGAAAGTCATCTTTAGTCGAATCGACGGGTTGACCTGCGCTGTCGCTGGGCACCTCGGCTGTTTCCATTGCTTCGATCGCGACGACGGACAACTGAACTGGGCCAATGCTGCCGCCAATTTCCAGCGCCGGGTCAATCGCTTCGAAGCCCGAGGTTGGTTGAATCAGGTCGTTTTCAGAATCCGACGTGCTGGTCCCAGCGTTGCTGCTGGCCACCGAATCCGACTCGGCTTGTACATTCAGTTCGCCACTGGTTGCTTGGGCAACCTCGGTTTTTTGGCTTTCGACTTGCTGGATGTTTGATCCGTCCGGTTGAAATTCGCCTTCGGCTGGATCGATGGGTTCAGTCGCGCTATCGTTGGGTACCTCGGCTGTTTCCAGCGTCTCCATGGCAACGACTGATAACTCGATGGGAGCAATGCTGCCCGCGAGTTCAGGCGGAGGCCCGATCGCTTCTAGCCCAGTGATTGGTTCGACAAGGTCATTTTCAGTTTCTTCAAGACTCTCGGAGATTTGATTGCTGCGCGCGACCGATTCGGTATCAGCTTGCGCGTCGAGCTCTTGGCTTGTCGCTTGCTCGACGTTTGCTTTTTGGATCTCAATCTGTTGAATGGCGACTTCGTCGTGTTGGAAATCGTCTTTCGTTGGGTCGATCGGTTTGGTGTCGTTGTCGTTGGGCATTTCTGCCAACTCCATCTGCTCGGCTGCCGTAACAGGCAGTTCGATGGGCAGCTGGACCATTTTCGCGGACGGGTCAACTGGCTGAATCGGTTCACTTACATCCGATTCACTGGCAACCGCTTGCTTGACATCGCTTACCATTGACTGCTCGGGTGTCTTGGCGGCAATCGGCACCGGGTTGTCTACGACTTCTTGCGGTTCAAAATTCGTTTCGGGCAACTCCTGAACACTCTTGGTGACGACCATCTGCGTCGTGTCCATTACCTCTGCCAATTCTTGTTCGGACTCCATCGCCAGCTCTTCTTGTGCCAATGCGTCGACAGATATCGCGACCTCCGGCGCTGGTTCATTGTCCTCTTCGTCGATCGCCTGGCTGATCAACCAGAACGCCATGAATAACAAGCCCAACAAATGCACGCCGGCAGAAGCGGCCAGACACTTATGAAACAGGCTTGTGATGTCGCGCCACTTTTCCAGTAGATAGATCAAGGCAATCAAGGAAGCGACCGCAAACAAAATCAGCCATTGGATTTTGTGCATCAAATCTTTGAACAATTCCCATCGCGACAAGTCGGTGTAACCGATCACCTCTCGTGTCGTAGAACGGTAAAGCCGATAAGCGGGCGCCGATTCATCGGCCATCCCAGTGCTAGCCGCCAGGTCTCCGTCAGCGCTGAACAGCAAATCGAATCCTTGCATTCGCACGGCTGGGGCGGTCGCGTTTCCTTGTTGAATGTAAACGTCGACTTTCTGTGGAGGCTGAATGCGACCATCGATCACGCGCGACAGGTAAAGATTGAATCCGGAGCGGCTGTTGCGATCACGATCAGAAGCTAGAAAGACATAACTGCCGTGACTGGTCAACGCAGCTTCGACGTCGTCGGCAGGGGAGCTTAGATCACCAACCAATTCTGCTTTTGCAAACCGTGGAACCGGCGGTAGTGACCTGCGCGGTTCGCGTCTTGGATCGCGAGGCCTGTTTCCGCGAACGGCGGAAGCGTTGGGACCCTGTGTACCGCCCAGGATCTTGGCCACAAAAATGTCTTGTGAAGATCCAGATTCGCGGTCAGAGGAAAAGTAAAGGCGATCGCCTTCGGCCGAAGGTGCGGGACCAGATTCGTTTTTTGCGGAATTGATGGACGATCCCAGCGGTGTCACGGCAGTCCATTTGGTGCCGTCGTTGCGGGCAACGTACAGGTCGAAACCTCCGGCTCCGCCAGCACGATCGGAACTGAAATAGAGATATCTTCCATCACGAGAAAACGCGGCCTCACGTTCGTTGCTTCGCGTGTTCAAGCCAGCGATCGGTTTGGGCCTGCTCCATGTGCGTCCATCCCAATTTGACAAGTAAAGGTCTGCGTCAGTGCTGTTACCGCGGGCGGAGTTTTCTTTCCACCGCGTCAACACCATCGCCGCGCCGTCGGGCGAGAACGCAGCTTCGATGCGCTGCTGAGACGATTGGTCTGCCGGTTCACGTGTCCCAGGCCGACTGTCCACAGACGATTGATCGAAAACATGTTGCTGAGGATCTTCCCAAAGCACCATGCGTTCTTTTTTCTCATCCGCAGCGACTCGCAGACCTTCGCCGTCGGTGTAGTAACCCCAAACATCGTTGCGAAGTTTTCGTTGCAGAATGACTCCAAACACAATCACCGCTACCAACGCAACCAGCGGCCAAAACCAGCGGCGCACCGTCTGTCGGATCAATGCATTCGCTTCAGGCGATGTTTCGGTCACCGCTGGTGGTGGTGGCGGTGGTGTTTGTTTGGAGGATTCGCTCATCGTTGCCAATTCCCAAACGGCAACCGAGACAAGATTCCTGGCTTGTCAGTGTTTTGTGGGGTGGTGGCCATCGCGCGGCGCGTTGTAAACACCAACGCGAATAAAGCGAGTGCCATCCCCAGCAGCCAAAGAAAATTGCTGCTCAGCCAAGCAACACTGGGCAGTGTCAGTACGCTGTGTCGACGTTCAACGCGTCGGCTGTTTGCTACGAATAGTCCCGCTGAATTGTTGCCGCGATCGGAGCTGAACAGCAGTTGAAAGCCAGCCAAACGCGGCGCCGGAGCGGACTCATTGGCGTTCGAATTGATCTCAGGGCCAACGTTCTTTGGTTCACCGACAACCAGCCGTTCTTCGTCGTCAATCTGTCGGTGTTCAAACCGTGATCGGTAAATATCGGCTCCTCCAAAGCCTCCTTCGCGGGCCGAGGCAAAGTACAGAAAGTCGCCGTGGTCCGTGATGACCGGATCGCTTTCATCCGCCGGTGAAGAAAGCAATTCGATGTGCTGGGCGTGCCGAAACAAAGGCGCGTCAGGGATTTGGTCTGCATCCAACAGCCCGTTACGAGCTGACATCGGCCCCGATGGATCGGGTTCAAAACCAAGCCCATAAAGTGGCGTGTAGCGGTAGTGGGCTTCGAGCGAAAGCGTAACAAGAGCTGTCGCGATAATCGTTCCCATTTGCCTGCCAAACCCAGCACTGACAACCCAAGAACCATCACGGCGCTGTGATCTGACAAACTGCTTTTTCATCGCGTCCATCCATCGCCGCCAAGCTGGTCCCTGGTGTTGATAGGACGCAAGCGTTCCGTAATAGGCGTAATACAGGTCGGTTCCGTTAAAACCGCGTCCGTCAACCAGCGATGAAGCCTCCCAGGCCAATTCGCTATTGTTGGAAAGCCCAAGTAGCTGGCGGCAGAAAAATCCGACTGCGTTCATCGAAGGCGAATGTCCACGACTACCGCGCGGGTCGGTGTAACCAAACGCACCGCCATGCCTGCCGCTGCTGACGTGATCGAGGAACTTGCGTGCGCCGTCAAGTGTTTCTGGTTTGACGTCCAGTCCCGACATCTGGGCGCTTGCCAATACCATGATCATCCAGCCAGAGACTGAAAGGTCGCCGCGTTCACCGGGTGCGTAACGCCAACCTCCTTCGCGGTGCTGGGCGGCTTCGATGAATTCGATTGCCGATTGAGCGCGAGGACGCAGCTTGAGGTCCTTGGTCACACCATAGGCTTCGACCATCGCCAGCGATGCGATCCCGTGGTTGTACATCCGAGCGCGCGGTTTGATCCCACGAAGGTCCCCGCTGACTTTGTCTTGTTGGGCGACAAGCCACGTGATTCCTTTCTGAACAACCTCTTGGTATTTGCACGGCTCGTCATGACGCTGGCCGCGACCATAAAACGCCAACAGGGCAGCTCCAGTGCCGGCCATATCCGAGTCACTTTTGCCACCATACTTACTCATGTCCCAGCGACCATCGGCGGATTGGATGGCGGCCAAATAGGCCAGCGCTTTATCAACCGCAGCTTCGGTCTGCCGGGTTCCACCCAGTTTGGACATCACACGCGAATCACCCAGAGCGTTTTCGCGCAGCGAATACAACATGCTAAGTTGCCGTTCGACCTTCAAATCGTACGGCGTCTCTCCAGCGATATCTGCCGAGAAAATATCAAAGTCCGTTTTAAGTTCTTCAATTTCAGATGGTGACAACACCTTGTCGGTTTCATCGACTCTCAGCCGTGGCCGATTGGACGTAAAGTACAGCTCGAAGTTGTCCGGCGAAATCGCGGGTCCCTTTTCGTCGAACGGTGTATTGACGCGGTTCGTCAGTGGAAGCGGCCAGGCGTATTCGGCGCCGTCCCACCGAGCAACCCAGATATCAAATCCGCCACGCCCGCCGGGACGATTGCTTGAAAAAAACAACAGCTTGCCATCACCACTCAGACTGGGCGACGTTTCTTCAAAGTTGCTGTTCAAAGCACGCAGCGCACGCGGCTTGGACCAAGTCGTGCCGTTCCATCGCCGTAAAAACAAGTCGTCACTTCGGTCCTTGTTCTTCTTTGCATACAGCAGCCGAGTCCCATCCGCCGAAACGCATGGCTCCGAGGCAACGTCGCCAGGCAGCACGCCATCGCGAAGCTGTTCTGCGTCTTGCCACATCACATAGCCGACTTTGACATCGTGCGCCGACTGCTTGAACGAAACGACATCGGTATAGGTATACCAACGATGCGGCGATAGATACGTGTACATCCAGAGACCGAACAACGCCACCAAACTAATGGCCAACAACCGATAGATCCTGAATCGACGCGCACGGGTCAGACCCATGATGATCGATTCATTCTCGTCAGCTGGCGAGTCGCTGGAAGTGTTCTTGTGCATACAAATCAGTCCAACGTTTTGACCATGATATGCGTGTCCTTGACGCCCACGAATTTGCAAATCGATAACACGTTGGCCAGATAAAGATGCTTGGATTCCTTGTCGGCTCGCACTAGCACTTTGACATCGGGTCGATTGGTAACGGCTTCCTTCATCGTGGCCTCAATCATTTCCTCCGTGACAGCTTTGTCCATCAAGACATACGCGCCTGATTTACGAATGTTTATCTTGACCACATCACCAGCCTTGTTCGACATCGCTTGGTTACGCTGGTCCACCGGAAGGTCAACCCGATGGTCATCTTCCTGGTTCTTGAACGTCGTTGTCACCAAGAAAAAGATGATCAGAATGAACAGCACGTCCAATAGCGAGGACATGTTGATGACGTCGCCGGTTTCGGTTTCGCTTGATCGTATTCGCATGATCAGGTCCCAGCTTCGGTAGCGATCGGCGGCGGTTCTGGTGGCGGAGGCGGCTGCGGTCGTGACGCTTTTGTGGGCGGTGCCTTCGCGGCAGGTGTTTTCGCAGGAGGAGCTTTTGCTGGAGATGCTTTTGTAGGTGTCTTGGCGGCAGACGCTTTTGGCCTAGCTTTCTTTTTCGGCTGCCTTACCGGCTGTGCTGGAGCTGCTGCTGGCTCAGCTTTTAGTCCTGGATGTGATTCGGTGTAAGTGTGAATAAACTCCGTACCCGCCTCGTCAATTTCATCGATCATATTGTCGACTCGTCCGAGCAAAAACTGATACAGCAACAATACGGGAATGGCGATCGTCAAACCGGCTGCTGTCGTCACCAGGGCTTCGTAGATACCGGTCGCGAGCATCGCCGTTTTTGCGGTCCCGCCACTGGACGATGTTTTTTGAAACGCGTCAATCATTCCGTAGACCGTTCCCAGCAGACCCAACAGCGGAGAAACGGTTGCAATCACCGAGATTGGCCGCAGGCTCCGTTTCATTTTGTCCGCCTCGCGCGAACCGACATCTTCGATCGTTCGTTCAACGACGTCGGGACCCATCTTGGCTCGGCGAATTCCAGCTTTGAAAATATGCGCCGCTGTACCGTCCGATTCTTCGCAGTATTTAATCGCAGCCTTGCCGGTCGGATCCGAATTCCAAGCCTGCGTCAGGCCATCCAGAAACTCATCGGGCAAGATCCGTTCCTTGCGCAGTGCAATGAACCTCTCAAAGCCCAATGCCAACGCAATGATCGACCCCAAGGCGAGCGGGTACATGATTTTCCCGCCCTTTTGGATCAAGGAAAACATGGTTTCTTTTTCGACGCCAGCGTCATCGCCAACATCCGCTGCGTAAGCTTGGTCGCAAAAAACCAGCATGAACAATAAAGTTACCGCAAGGACACCTACGCTCCGCCACCGCCTGAGCGCGACTTGTCGCATCGCAGCAGAACCGTTCGCTGTTTTATGTGTTTTCGTTATGTTCAAGCTCTCAGCCTCCCGACCGAATTTCATCTAGATACTTTTGGGCAACCCCCGCGGCCTTGGTTTTGGGAAATCGTTGCATCACTTCTTTCATGCGATCGGCGGCGTCAGATTTTTTGTTTTGCGATAACAAAACTCGCCCCATCTCAAGCACAGATTTGGCCTGCCATTCAGGATAGCCTCGCGCACTCGCGTCGACACTTGCGAATTCGACGATCGCCTTGTCGTACTGCTGCAAATTAAAATAGCACTCACCGATCTGGTAACGGCCCTGCACAAGCCACTTGTCCATTTTGACCGACATCGTGGCCGCAGTTGGCAAAAGCTTGGAGTATTCGCCAATCGCTTTCTGGTACTGCTGCTGTTTCTCCAGCGAATACGCGAGTCCATATTGCGCGTTACGCGTCCACTGGCTCTTGCTGTACTCTTTCAGGAATCGTTGGTAGCTTGCCTGTGCTTGCGGATGCTGTCCAGTAATGTTTTGCGTTTCGCCAAGCCGCAGCAAAATCGATTCCGCAAGCGACGCGGGGACCTTTGGGATTTGCGACGCGGCCTGATAGTGGTCGCGAGCAGCAACGGTCTCTGTCAGGGCGAGCCGCGATTCGCCGGCTTGGAACAAGATCGACGGTTGCAGTTCGGACTGCTTTGCATCGCGAACCAATTCCTCAAACATCGGTGCGCTCTTCTCGAAGTCCTTGGTCTTGAAGTAAGCGCTGGCAAGTTGATAGCGCAGTTCAAACTTGAGTTTTGGATCTTGTACGGTCGTGATCGTCTTAGTCAGCCGCGCAATGACCGCCTTTTGGGCACCGACATCCAGATTCAAATCAGCCAACTCCGATTGCACTTTGCTGACCAACGTGCTCTTGGGATATTTCGCTAAAAGCATCTCGTACCGCTCGGTTGCCTGCGCGGTGCGTTTTTGTTCTCGCTCGCACCATGCCCATTCGTACAGAGCTTTGTCCGCATAGTTTTCACTGGAGTGCGATTTGACGACTTGCTGAAAATAGGCCGCAGCCGGCGCCCATTTCTTGCTGCGAGCATTGGCTAGCCCGGCGTAATATTTGACCAGCCCAATCTGCGGATGCTGTTTGTACTTGGCAACCATCGACTGCAAATGAGTCGTTGCTTGCGCAAAATCCTTGGCGTTGAACAACGCGATGCCTTGTTGCAACAGTGCGTCGGCTTGCAAAGCATTTCCGCTGGCGCCGCGTCCACGACTGCTGGCCACAGCGAGTCCAAAATTCGTTGCCGCTTTGGCATGCTGTTCAGCGGACGCTTCAATCCAACCCAAGTAATAGTGCACTCGCCCCAATTCGGTCGCTGCGTTGTCGTTAAAAAGCGTCAGTTTCTTGTCGCCGCGATACTTGATGAATGTCTCCAACGACGCGCGTGCCTGATCCAACCTCCCAAGTTCATAATTCAACTTGCCTTGCTCTGCGAGTGCCAGCGGCAAGTGCGGTGTGTCGACAGAATAGGTTTTCTGAAGCAGCCCAAGTTGCCGCAACGCGTCATCTTTCTTGCCAAGGCGAGAGAAAGAAACTCCCAATTGCAGCAGTGCCGAGTCAACGTAGGGTGCTTTTGTCAGAGCGTTTGGCGCCTTGGTATGTGACGACAAAAACGCTTGGAAGGGCCCAATCGCTTCGGACCACTTGCCTAACCGAAAGTAATTTTCGCCCACCAAAAATGGAAGTGACGAAAACGCATCGCCGGTCAACTTCTTGTCCATCAGGTTCGTGGCAATCTTATTCGACTCGGCCCACTTCTCTTGGTAGTGCAGTATTTGTGCAACCCGAAATACGGCAGGCCAACGCTTGCCGTGTTCTTTGTGGCTGCTGACAAACTTGCGAAACGCCGCGTCGGCTTCCTTCTGTTTTTTCATCAAGAACAGATTTTCGGCATGTAAAAACTGCACGTCGCCGACCAACGCGTCATCGGGGTAGCTTTTAAGAAACGCGCTGGTCGCCTGAGAACTCTTGACGAAGTCGCCAGACTTATGAAGACAAATTGCCTGCTGACTCAAAACCTCCGCCATGTGCCGATAATCGGCTTGCCGTTGCCCAACGCGCTGCAGCAACTTGTAGGCGTTCTCCCAATTCGGTGTCGGCTGGAGCATCAATGCGTTAGCATGTTCAAAGTCGATGTCGGCGACGATCGTTTGCTTTGAGCCAGGGAAACCCTTTTGGTACCACGGTTTGCGGGCAGCCTGCTGAAGAACCTCGGTGGTCCGCTGATGACGTTGAGGATCGTTTTTGTCGCGTGAGAAAGAACGGCCGTGCCAGAGAGTCGCTTGCGCCGCGATTTCATCGTTGGCCTGCGTCAGTACCTGAAAAGACTGACGGGCTTTGGCATATTGTGCCTGTTCCATCAAGCAACGGCCAACACGAAATCTGGCTTCGCGGTTGCGCGGACTCGCGTTTGCTTTGTCGTCGCTGTTTTGTAGAAAGTTTTCGTAGTCCTGTTGCGCTTGTGGCCATTGTTTTCGCGAGTACTTGATCGTGGCAAGACGATAGCGTGCGTCAACCGCGGCGGGACCCTTCAGCTGCGCGAGCGTGGCTTGCAATGAAGCCTCTGCTTTGTCCAAATCTCGATTCGATATATGGCATTCGCCAAGCAACTGACCAAGCCGCGTTGTCCAAGCTTCATCTTTCGACGCTGTGGCTTCGGCTTTCGCCTTGTCTAGAATCACAATCGCGTCGGGAATCTTATTCTGTTTGTAAAGTGCATAGCCAGCTTGGTACCCAGCACGGATCGATTGCGCAGGTGTCGGTTTCGCATCACGTAGTTTGGCGGCCCAAGCAATCGTGTTGGGCCAATCGCCCTTAGCAAAATACAGATCACTGATCGCCGCCAAGACTCCCTTGCGATACACACCCGGCTTGAGCCCATCGACTGACGCCAGTAACCGCTTCAATGCTTCATCTTGCTTGTTTGTAAAAAGCAAACACTGAGCATGTAGTAACACCAAGCGGTCAGCGGAAATCTTTTCGTCAAGGTTTTTTTCTTCGACTAGCGCCGCGAACTGGACGATTGCTTTGTCGTATTGTTTGGTTGCAAACTGACACATCCCCAGCCCGTATCGGGCCAGCTGATGTTTCTCATGCTTGGGGTGCTTGGTCAGAAAATCTTTGTAGATAGGAATCGCAAGCGAATACTGTTTGCGATTGTAAACCGCGTTTGCCGAAAAATACGTTTGCAGCGCAGGATCGACAGTTTCTTGCGCGGGCAGTGATGCGGCCAGCATGCACGTCCACAACCCGATCAGCAGGCCAAAACCACATACGTGACACATTAGAGCATTGCGCGGCATACGATATTCTCTTCTCAACGGGAGAGCCTTTACCAGAACGGATGAGAAATAGTTCGATTACATGCAGGTGGTGATTGAACAATCGCACCCAATCAATCCACATCACTATCCTATCTGCCGATCAAGCAAAACCAAAATCGCCAACTGAAAATAGTCAGGCTTTGGCGGTTAAAAATTTTGCCGGCGAAGTCCGATTTGGCACTGAAAGAGAGATCGGGTTTGATGTTATTCAACCGACTGAGTGCTGAAATTGGCGCAAATCGGTTTTTGATTTGGGGTCATTTTGGTAAACCCGATGCGTCAGCTTTTTTGGTAACCCGAAGCGTTAGCGAGGGACAATCTATCTTGACTCGGTCCCTCGCTAACGCTTCGGGTTACCAAAAAACCAATGCCTGACGTAGAACTACTCCTGAACGCGTGAGCGTTTTTGAATTGCGTGCATTCATCGAAGGCGTTGTCTTTCGAATCAAGCGAACCGAGATTCCACGGAATCTATCGAAGTTTTTCTGGGGGTCGTCAGCCAACGCAAACGGGTTTTGTCAAAGCAATAAAAAAACCGCAAGCAGAGTTAACTGCTTGCGGTCGCAAAAAATTCAGAACTGTCAGCTCGTTGCCGTTCGGCTTAACGATACCGGTCAGTGAAGTCCAGGTTCCACCAGCCGTCTTTCCATTCCAAAGTCACACGACGCCAGCCCAAAGGAACTTGCGGGTATGGATAGAATGGACCAATGTACGGCCACGCTGACGGGCTGTGCTGCTGCGGATAGGTCAGTGCAGCGTAGTTCGGATAAGCCGAGTAACCTGGCCATGCGTAGTTAGGTAGGTTGGGAGACTCGTGAATTGGAGCTCCAACACCATGAGCTCCAATCGGCATTGGATGTCCACCGACAGGTGCGCCCATCATGGGTGCTCCCATCACTGGAGAGCCCAGAGAAGCGCCGGTAGGCTGTGCCATCATGTGCATGCCCTGCGAGCGGTAAGGCACATTTTGCACAGGAACTGCCTGCGGTGCAGACGCTTGATGTGCTGGCATTGGTGCCGATACAGGCCGAAGTACAGGACCTTTGTCGCGTAGAGGCGCTGCTGCTACAACGGGTGCTGCTGGTGATGGAATCGCAATCGAATTGTTAATTCGGCTCACGCCGGCAACGCTTTCAGCGATTCGTACGATCTGATTGCGTTGTGTGTCAGATGCTGCGCGACCGCTTAGGGTAACCGCACCGCCACTGCATTTGACATCGACGCCAAAGCCTTTCAAACGTCCGCTTCGTTGTGCTCGTCCAAGAGCCGACACAACGCTGGAAACGATCTGTTGATCACCTGAAGCACCAGGTGCAGCCAATTCAACAGCAGCCGCGGGGCGAACCGCACCTTGATTTGCTGTCTCTGACATTGGCTGGGTTTCTTCGATCATCATTGTGTTCGCTTCGGCTTGCAAAGCGTCACGGAGTGAGAAGTCGCCAGCGGTTTTCGCCGCTACGGGCTTGGCGGTTGCTTGCACTTTGACTTCGTCAACAACATTGACAACACCTTCGATGCCGTCAGCTGCACGCAGCACAACTTTTTTCTGCGCAGCCTCGTGGACCTTGCCGCGGAACAGGACGACGCCCTGATCAACTTTCATGTCCAAGGTAAAGTCACGCAGTACGCCAGTCTGACGGTTCTGCTTTAAACGTTGAATGATCTGTTCTGCGATTTCGCGATCACCACCCCAGGCCGAAGCGGTCCCGAAAGTGGCTATGGCTGCAATCGCAAGTCCTAAAAACTTGATTCGCATTGAAATGCCTCCCTACAGTTCTGTTTTTGCGCTGATCGGATCAGCGTGCGGATTTTGCACTCCCAGTGGGCGCAAACTGAATCATCCGCGTAAATATGGTCTGATCAGACCAGTGGTGTTGGTTGCATCGGCGATTGAGGCCCAGCGCAGGTATGTTTTTTCCGATTTTGTGATTGATTCCGGCTATAACACGTATCAATTCAGAGTTTCACGGCAATTTGGACCACAGAACCTCTCTTTTGAAAGGTTCTCTTTTGCGAAAGAATGTCTGCCGCGACTCGAAAATTACTCCTCCTATCAAATCAGAGCCTACCAATTCACAAGCAAGATTCTTTACCGACTTGGCTGGACGAAGTTAGCGAACTAGCGGACCAACGGTTTCCGCGTATGGTCCAGGTGCGTCGTTACCTGCATCAGAATCCCGAATTGTCCGACCAGGAGTTCGCGACGACTCGGTACTTGGCAGCTGCCATCGAAAAATTAGATTTGCCGATCCAGATCACCCAGCAAGGCCGCGGGCTGACCGCAGAATTGGATACTGCCAAACCAGAATTGCTAGAGCGACGGATTGCGATTCGCGGTGATATCGATGCACTGCCAATCGACGACAACAAACAAGTCCCCTACCGCAGTACTTGTCCAGGTGTCATGCATGCGTGTGGTCACGACGCACACGCCACGATCATTTTGTCGGCGCTGGAAATCTTAACCGAACTGCATCACCGTGGTTCTTTGCCTTGGCCCATTTCGGTACGTGGCATTTTTCAACCATCGGAAGAAAAAGCAACCGGCGCAACTTACATGATCGAGCAAGGCGCCCTAGAAAATATCGATGCGATACTGGCACTGCACGTGGACCCATTTCGGCCCGTTGGAACGGTCGGAATAAAAGGCGGAATCCTCACCGCAGCCGCCGACCTGATGACAATCTCTTTCAATGGCAAGGGCGGACACGGCGCAAGACCGCATTTGACAATTGACCCGATCGACGCTTGCACGCAGTGGATCCAGACCGCTTACCGCCGCATTGCTCGCACGGCCGATCCGCAACGAACCGTTGTTTTTTCGATTGGAAAAATCGCAGCTGGCAGCAGCGCCAATGTGATTCCCAACACCGCTACGATCTTTGGAACTTTACGATCACTGGATTTTGAAAGCCGCGAAGTTGCTTTGAAAACGTTGGACGATGTCAGTGAATCGATCCGTCAACAAACCGGCTGCGAAATATCGATCTCCATGGACTTTTCAGCGCCTGCTGTCCACAACGATCAAGCATGCACGGATTTGGTTTCCCATTCGGTGCAAAGTCTGTTGGGGAGCGATTCGCTGCAAACGATCGAGCAACCCAGCATGGGTAGCGAAGATTTTTCATACTATTTGAATCACGTTCCAGGCGCCATGTTTCGGTTAGGGATAGCAAATGACGAAATAGGCAATGCAGCGCTGCACACACCAGGCTTTGATATCGACGAAAGAGCCTTGGCGATCGGTGCGAAACTGTTCGCTGCATCGGTGATCGATTTCTTCAAGCCAGTGGGCGCTTGAAAATCGATCGGTAGCCACCAGTGGCTTTGACATCATTTAGAATGAACGCTTTCTGCCAAACGCCACGCGGTACCCACTATGGCCAAACTGGAATTCAAATCCAATTCGACTCAGACCATCGGTGTCGAGCTTGAGTTCGCGTTGGTCGATGCCACGACGGGCGAGTTGACAAGCGGTAGTGAACAACTGCTTTCGGGAATCCCCGCCGAGCTTTCCGCGGCGGTCAAACCGGAATTGATGCAGTGTGTGATCGAAGTCATCAGTGGAGTTTGCAATACCGTTCAAGATGCTCGCGAAGACTTGGAGGGCACACTCCGGCACGTCGAGCGATCAGCCGATGCTGCCGGAATGAGACTTTTTTGGGGTGCGACCCATCCGTTCAGCCGCTGGGAAGACCAACATGTCACCGAAAATGATCGCTACCGGAATCTTGTCGACTTGTTACAAGAAATGGCGCGCCGACTGATTACTTTTGGGCTGCACGTTCACGTCGGCGTCGACTCTGGCGACAAAGCCGTGATGATTTGCGACCGAATCATGCAACACTTACCAACATTGCTGGCGCTTTCATCCAGCAGTGGATTCTGGCAAGGCCGTGATACCGGGCTGCATTCACACCGCTCCAAGATCATGGAGGGTCTGCCAACTGCTGGACTGCCAACGTTGATGCGCAACTGGAGCGAATACGTTTGGCTTGTAACCCACATGGAAGACACTGGTTTCATCAATACGATTCGCGAGATTTGGTGGGACGTCAGGCCACACCACAATTTTGGTACCGTCGAAGTACGTGTCTGCGATATGCCTGGCAACATGGATCACGTCTGCGCGTTGACGGCGCTGGTACAGTGCTTGGTCAAATACCTGAACGATGAAATCGATCGCGGAACCTATCAATTCGACTGTCACCCGATGATGGTGCGGCAAAACAAGTGGCGTGCCGCCCGTTTCGGCCCCGAGGCAAGTCTTGTCAACGCACGCGATTACAGCGTCAGAACGGTCAAAGACATTACGTTTGAATTGGTTGATCGCTTGTTCGGCGTTGCCCAAGATTTAGGATGCGCCACAGAGTTGCAATCCCTTCGCGACGTTGTCAAATCGAATGGCTGGGCAGATCGACAACGTGAGATCCTTCGACAAACCGGCAAGCCAAACGAAATCGTAATGCAGTTGTCCAAGCAATCACGAATCAGCTAGCCAACAGACACACGCACGACTTCGCTACGACGATGTTTTGTGAGAATCTGATACGACGGTGAAGTCAGGATCCGGGCAGTGCAGGATCGTTTAGTTCAGCAGTGTATTTCTTGACCTTTTGATGGAATTCCCATTCGCCAGCGTCATCAATCACACACTGTTTTTCAATGCTGAGAGCTTGTCGTGTATCGCCGCGCAAGTACAACAGTTCGGCCAATGTGTCGCGGAACACAGCGCTGTCGGGCTCCAAGAAACAGGCTTTCTGCGACAACTCCAAAGACTCATCGAGTCGTTTTTTGTTCATCGCCCCTGCCCACGCAATGTTATTTAGTAACGTGGCGTCAAACGGAAATGCCTTGATGTGAGCCAATCCGTTATCAAAAACGGTGTTGAGTACTCGGTCGGAATAGTCGTTCATTCCAATCTCGCGCATTTTTGGCAGCAGTCGCTCCGCGTAATCTATGTTCATGCCATTGAGCCGCAACAATTGCTCGCTGTGTTTTTCGATTGCGGCTTGATCTTTATCGGCGATCGCGCCCTCAAGTGCCCAGGTGGTAGCAAAACTTGGGTATCGAACATAAATCGAACTTCGAGTTCGCGGCGACCAATCGACTGTGGTGCTGATTGCCATGTCAAAACACTGCGCCGCCGCCTTGGGGTCTTCTTCGTCAAAGGCAAGTGCGAAGCGAAACGCAGTTGAGTACAAGTCGACAACTTCTATCGAGCCGTAGACTGAAATTGGAATCAACTGATCAAAGGTTTCGCGAGCCAAATCAACATGGCCTTTCTCGACAAGAAATTCCGCGACCTCGGATCGCATATCTGAAGACGGACTGTAGAGAGTCAGTTTCAATTGATCGCCCAACTGCTCTGCTTGTTCCAAGTCGCCTCGCCGCTTGGCGATCATCCATCGGAGCACCAATGCTTTGGCGACCATGGTTGATTCTGTCTGTGGATTTTTTTGGTTGCCGTTAGCAAGATTCCAGATATTGTCCAAGTAAAGAAGCGCGTCGCCGACTCGCCCACGCAGCAACTCGTCCTCGGCCAAGCTAAGGCAGGCTTCAGCGTTTCCTTGCTCAGCAACCATAGCGATCAACCCTTGCTGAGCCAAATCCGTTTGACTGTGGCGGCGAAACATTTTGACGATTTGGTCATTCATTTGCGTCATGAGATCGAGCACCGTTTTTTGGGCGCTAATTCGGCGTGGGCGCATGTTGTTCGCTAAGGACTCATACAACTGCCGGAATGCTTGATTTTGGGATAGTCGATCATTTCCAAATGACTTGGGCGCTTCGTTTCCTTGGATCAGTGTGGTTGTTTCTCCAAAGTATTCGGCGAACTCCTTGCCAGGAGACATCAATTGCATTTTGCTCAGCAAAATTCGGAATGTTGCTTCGTTGCAATCCGGTAGCGCATCGGCAACGAACGAGGCAACGCCTGGCGCGAGAGTCCTTTCATTTTCCCGCACTGCAAGCTTCAGTACCCATTCCTCTTTTCCAGCAACCATCAATTGGTTGAACAGATACGGGCGAAATCGAATTTTGGAATCGTCAGCTTTCGCGATTCGTGAAGCGATCGCCCAAGCTTCTTGGTCATATTCCAAACGCAATAGGACTCGCATCAATCCAGTGATCCGCTTGAAATCTTCAGTGAACTCAGCCTGCTGACTTTGCTGCGACTCGATGGCTTGATCAATCCAAGACTCGAGGTCCGAATCGATCTGATCAAAGTCATATCCCAATATCTCAACAGCATCCGTCATCCTTTGCGATACCAACGCGATTTCGGTTGCCGTGTTAGGATCTTGTTCCAGCAACTGCAATGCTTCGTCAATGAATCCATGCATTGCAAGCGCACGCCAGCGGCGCACAAAATCCAATCCATTTGTGTCACTGATTTCTTCGTCGTTTTTCTTGGCAAGCGCCATGACCGCTTTCTGAACGAGGTCTTGATTGCCGCCGCGATGGGCCGCCGTCAGCAGGTCAGCCCAATGCCGACTGGTCTCCAAGGCGTCAGGATCCGACTCGATCGCCGATTGATAGTGCAACTGCGCAAGCTCATCCCAGTTTCGATTCAGCAGCAATGCCGAAATCAACATTGCTTGATCACCAAATTCTCTGGCAAGCTCCGTGGCCAACTCATTGCGTTTTAGGTGGAACAGTATCAACACTTCGGCTTGACGGCGCAGTTGCTCCGTCCAAGTCTCGGATGATTTTGGCAACAATTCTGCATCGTTGATTGGAAGCTTCAAATGTTGCATCAACTGAATCCGGCAAAGCGCCATCTCAGGACTTGTGGCTGACACGTCAACCAGATTCAAAAGCTCTTGCAGCGAGTCATCCTTGACTGCCAACGCGATGTAGATTGGGAAGCGCCGAACCATCGCCCGAGTGATACGATCTTGAACACCTTCTAGCTGCACCGTCCCACTCGATTCTTCGACAGCGATTGCTGCAGCTTTGAACTCGCCAAGATCCAACAGGCGTTCGATGACGGCAGGATCGTCACTTTGCAGTAGCTGTGAAATTTTTGGAGACATTCCCGGCACAACACCTCGCCGCCACTGCCGAAGCACCCATTTCGCGCGGTCCGCAATCTCCGGATCCGGGTGACGCGCCGCACGCTGCACTTCCTCTCGCGACTGGCCGCGTTTTTGCCAAAGTTCCATCGTGGCACGTTGGCGTTTCTGAAAACGGTCTTTGCCAAGGTCCGATGAATCTGGATTGCTTTGCGCGCAAAGTCGGCTCTGTGTCGCAGTCACCAGGAAGATGAATACGAGTGAGCCGCGAATGAGCTTGAAAGTCTTTGTTTGCTGAGACTGCATTTCGATGATTTTTCTGTTGCACCAAACCGGTCCAATAACTCTGTCAGTTTATCAGACGGTCATCTGCTTGCACAAAATCCGCATCAAATCTGCGGCGGTTTGTCGCTAAGACACCTGTCCTATGCCCCGATTGCGCCGGTATCATGCTCATTAACCCCTGGCATCCGCCGCACCGGGCCTGCGGACGTGGGAAAACCGTACATTTTGAATCGAGTTTGCTGACGCATCATTTGACGAACTGCTCGATCATTAGTGCCAACAAACTTCTCTTCAGCAATAAAATTTCCAATCCTCAAGTGGCAGGTTTGCCGCAAACGAATTCGCATGCCAAAGATCATTGACCTTACCGTTCGAGATATCCGATTTCCTACATCTGACGATTTGCATGGTTCAGATGCCATTCATGTCGACCCAGATTACTCTTGTGCTTACGTGACGCTGATCACTGATCAACCTGATCTTGTTGGCCATGGGATCACATTCACACTTGGTCGCGGTACCGAGCTTTGCGTTGCAGTCATCAAAACGCTTCAGCAATTCGTTGTTGGGCGAAGCTTGGAATCAATCACCGACGACTTTGCAAATTGGTGGCGACAAAGCTGCAATGAAAGTCAATTGCGTTGGCTTGGTCCCGAACGGGGATTGGTTCACATGTCGTTTGCTGCCGTCGTCAATGCGGTCTGGGACCTGTACGCAAAGCAACAAGGCAAACCGCTGTGGAAATTGCTTGCCGATATGTCACCAAAAGAACTGGTCAGCTGTGTCGATTTTCATCACATCACCGACGCACTGACACCTGAGGAAGCAATCGATTTACTTTCGGCCAACGCGTCAACTAAACCAGCTCGCGAAGCCGAACTGATGGATTCCGGATTGCCCGCCTACACGTCCAGCGCGGGCTGGATGGGGTACAGCGACGAGTACCGCCGAGAGCTCTGCCAGAAGTACCTAGCTGACGGGTTTGAGTGGTTCAAAATGAAAGTCGGTGCAGATATCCAAGACGATATTCACCGCGCGAAGATCATTCGTGAAGAAATTGGCGACGATCACAAACTCATGATGGATGCGAACCAAGTTTGGGACGTTGGTCAAGCGATCAACAACATGGAACAGCTAGCAGAATTCAATCCTGTTTGGATCGAAGAGCCAACATCACCCGACGATATTTTGGCACACGCGGCGATTTCGCAAGGCGTCGCGCCAATCGGCGTGGCGACAGGCGAAGCCGTCAGCAACCGAATTATGTTCAAACAGTTTTTACAGGCCGGCGCGATGCAGTTTTGCCAGATCGATTCATGCCGAGTCGGTGGTGTCAACGAATTGTTAGCCATCATGATGCTGGCAGCCAAATTCAAGGTACCCGTCTGCCCACATGCTGGTGGCGTTGGGCTGTGCAACTACATTCAGCACCTGTCGGCTATCAACTATATCGCGATCGCACCGACGCTAGAAAACGTTGTGCTGGAATACTCGGACCACCTGCATGAGCATTTCGTTGACCGCTTGCGAGTCGAAAACGCACGCTATCGTCTGCCAACAATGCCCGGTTACAGCATCACGATGCACGAAGAATCGCTGCAAAGCTACGAGTTCCCAACCGGTGAGGTCTGGAAAGATCGCGTCTGATCAGACGTCCTATTGGCCTGATCATGCACGACTCGCAGTCCTTACGCCGAGACGCAATTCGGTTATTGGGAGACAAAGGGGAACCCAAGGATTTGCTGAGCACACTCCTGACGTGCTTGGGCGATCCAAGCAACTCGATCAAGCGCGAAGCGCTGGACACAATCATTGCCGGCGGGTTGAAGACCGATGCGGTCCGCGATGGAATGCTGAAAGCGATGAGCACTTCGCTGCTTCTAAGCAGAAAGGTTAACGCTGCACTGGAGTCGTTTGACAATGTCGAACCCGCCGCGTTGCTGGATGCAATGACCCAAGCCGCTAAGGTGCGCGGCGGCACTCTGGTCTCATCCCACGCTGCGAGCGTCGTATTCGATATATGCTGCCAGCGGGCTGTTGATCAATCGCGCAGCGAACTTGATCGCGTGATTTGCATTCGTATGTTGAAAAATCACGTGGGTGCTTCCGAAGAACAGATTGCGCAGCGACAAGAAATTTTCGACAAATGCATTGCATCGGATAGTCCCGTTCAGATTCGTTACGCTGTGATGGACTTACTGCCTTGGCAAGATGAGTAAAGCGAATAACAATACGATTCGAAACTTGCGATCCAGACTGGGCGGCAAGCTAGACAACATCATCGCCATCGGCAAAGCCAATCCAGACAAGTCGATCCAAGAAGTCGCCGAACGCCTAAGCGAAGACCCGCCCGAAGAATGATTGCCGCGCCGCATGATGAAACCTGAGTGCGAAGATGCGGCTGCGGTGAATTAAAGGTGTCAGATACGTACCGAACACCTTTCCCCCATCGATTGGATGAACGCCACGGGCCCAACTAGCCAGCGAACGCGGCAGATTGGTCATGGGGAATGCCCCTGGCCCAACGCCAACAGGTCACCCGTTTTCATTTACAATGGACAATGGACCGTGTTTGAATCTGAAGGAGCCATGATGCCAATCCGCAATTGTACCTTTGCCGCGAGATTTCCGCTTCTCTGTTTTGCTGTGTGCATCGTCACAACAAGCATCGCAGACGAGCCTGCCGCGCCTGCGAACGATTCCAAGAACTATGTCGTTCACAAAGGTTTGCAGTATTCCAATCCCGGCAAACGGATGACCCTGGATCTATTCGTTCCCAAAGATGCAGACGAAGCAGTGCCATGCATCATCGTGATTGAGGGTGGCGGATTTGCCGCGCGAGACGGCCAACGGTTTGCTAACTTTGCGCGGTACCTTGCCAACCGAGGATACGCTGCTGCATTGATCGCGTATCGTGGCCGTCCTGAACACAAATATCGAGACACGGTCGCTGACACAAAGGCTGCCGTCCGTTTCGTTCGTAGTGTCAGTGATCAATACAACATCGACTCCAATCGTTTCGGAGCAATGGGGCGTTCGGCCGGCGGAACTCTCACTGCATTGTTAGCGTTGACCGGTGGCGATTCGAAATTGGAAGGAAATGGCGGAAACGTAGGCCAATCAAGCCGCATTCAATCGGCCGTCGCGATGGCGGGAGTGTTCGATTTTGTTGCTCGCTTTAACAGCAAGGCGCAATTGGATTTGCAGAAACAACACGCGACCAAACTGAAGACGAATGGGCAGTGGATAGGCCCTCCCTTCGCGGCAGACAACGCCGACTGGCTGCAAGCTTCCGCAGTCAATCACATCGACCAAGACGATCCACCCATCTTATTTCTTTGCTGCAAGAACGATGCGATCGTGCCCTGGCTGCAGTCACAGGAAATGCACGATGCGATGAAAGCGTCAGGGGCCAAATCAGAGATCAAAATCTACAACGATGGCGGTCATAGCTTTCGCGGTTTGAAGGACCTGCCGATGGAGGACACGGTCAAGTACTTTGACAAAACACTTTCCAGGAAACCTTAGCAGTTGCTAATCAACGCTATTTCGGCCATCAGTCCAGGGCCAAAGCCAAGCACAACGCACGGCCCCGCTAGCGTTTCGCGAAGTCGCTCTAGGATGAACAGGACCGTTGGCGAAGACATGTTTCCGTAGTCGCGCAGAACCTCGCGCGAGAGTTCTGTTGCGTTTTCCGGCAGCTCCAGGCATTCTTCGACAGCGTCCAAAACCCTTGGGCCGCCAGGGTGCACGGCCCAGTGCTGAATCGACTCGATCGTTTCGCCGCGCTGTGCAAGCCAATCGGCAAGCCAGGGGCGCAGGCTACTGCGGATCAGATCAGGAATTTTTGCTGAAAGCATCATCTCGAAACCAAGGTCGCCGATGTCCCAAGACATGGCCTGCTTGCTGTCGGGAATCAAGCAAGAACCCGTGTCGATCAGTTTCCAATCCGTTTCCTTTTCACTACAAGCAAGCACGACTGAACCTGAGCCGTCTCCGAATAGCGAGTTGCCGACAAGTCGTTCGGAGCCCCAGGCAAAGTGATAGTGGATACTGCAGAGCTCAGTGGCGTTCAGGAGCACGACGGCGGTTGGGTCGGCATCGCAAATCGCCTTGGCTGCTCGAAGTCCATTGATGGCGCCGTGGCATCCCATGAAACCGACTTGCAATCGCTGTGTGGTGGACGGCAAACCCAGTCGTTGGATCAATTCAATATCAAGGCCGGGAGCAAAGAAACCAGTGCATGAAACCGTCACGAGATGCGTCACGTCGGCTGCGGAAAAATCACTTGCCGCGATCGCCTTGCAAGCCGATTCGGTAGCGATCGCGGGAGCAAACTCAGCGTACCACTGCATGCGTTGGGCTGTACTAGGACCGGCACTGTCGGCAGCGGGTTTTCCTGAATCGGATTGGATGATTGAATTGCGATACCACTCGCGTGCTATTTCGTACGGCACGCAGGTGTAACGATTTTGGACGCCAGTGCGTCGGTAAAGAACATTGACGGTCCGTTCTTTCCGTTGGTCGACATCGCCTAGTTCGCACGCCAATTCGGCCGCCTGATTCTGGGTCAGCACGTGCGATGGGGCAGCGGTTCCGATCGAAGTCACTTTAGTGCGCGTCATGCAGGCAACCGATTGCGATGCGAAACGTTTGGCAAGTGGGATTCCTTGGTGGGCTTGGTATAAGGTTTTCGAATCGAGTGCGTCACGACAAATCTTTCACAGTTGTGATCTCACAACTGCACAGCCTACGCTAGGATCGGTCGACATGGACGGCGAATCCATTGTTTTGACCAGGGCCAGCATTCGGGTGGTGTTTTGAAATCACTTGGATTCAAGCAAATCGGGATTCAAGCAATTGCCTGCGCATTCGCTCTGCGGAGTGAAAGCATGAATCACGACGATCACTTGCGGCAGGTTGACGCGGCTGGCTTCTCTAGCTTCACATTCCGCCCAGATTTATGCGGCACAATGTCGCTCGAATGCTCGCTGGCCTTGCCATTTTGCCACTGCGCACACGATACTTGTGTCGACGGCAGGGATGTTTCGTAAGTTCTTGCCAATCCTGTGCTTGTTCAAGCCGCTTCGGCGCCAAAAAACACAATGACACGGTTCTTATTCCCAAGGTGGACCGACTTCTGGACACCCATGCGACTCACCTTCTTGGCGATTGCCATTGGGGGCGGCGGTTTTATGACTGCAGTCATGGGTGGACTTTTGACGGATCCTGAAACGCTGAATGTCGGTTATCAGCCTGAGCAGCCGGTTCCGTTCAGCCATGCAATCCATGCTGGTCAGTTAAAAATGGATTGCCGCTATTGCCATAACACGGTTTTTGATGCGGCGCATGCGGCGATCCCGCCGACTGCGACATGCATTAACTGCCATAGCCCTGCGGATGATCGCGGTCAGTCGGCTTTGGCGGCGGTTCACGCGACCAGTGATAAACTTGCTCCGATTCATGAGAGCTGGAAATCGGGTGCCAGTGTTGGCTGGAAACGAGTCCACAACTTGCCGGAGTTCGTGTTCTTTAACCATGCGGCTCACGTTAATTCCGGCGTCAGTTGCAAGACCTGTCACGGTCGGATTGACCAGATGGAAACGGTCTACCAGCACGAACAGCTTTCGATGGCATGGTGCATTACTTGTCATCGCAATCCGAATCCGCATTTGCGGCCAAAAGAATTTGTCACCAAGCTCGATTGGGAACCACCAGAGGGTTGGGATCAAGAAGAGTTTGCCAAGCAGCAACGCAAAGATTTGCACATTAACCCGAAAGTCCACTGTGCGGTGTGCCACCGTTAGTCGTCGTTCGCTACAACCACATTACGTAATTGATCACCTGATATGACAGGCATTTCATCGCAAAGTTCTGAGAACAAACCAAAGGCTCGCTATTGGCGAAGTCTTTCTGAGTTGCGCGAAAACGATGATTTCGTGAACGATTATTTGCATCGTGAATTCCCGGTGGCTGCATCAGAGTTCCCTGAGGGGGTTTCGCGTCGTCGCTGGATGAAGCTGATGGGGGCTTCGTTGTCTTTGGCGGGAGTCGCGGCCACTGGTTGCCGTTACCCAGAAGAACAAATCGCTCCGTTCGTTGTTCGTCCGGAAGGACGGATTCCAGGCGAGACTTATTCGCGCGCCACGAACTTCGAGCTTGCGGATCGTGTTTACAACTTGCTGATCAGCTGCGTTGATGGACGCCCGCTAAAGATCGAGCCGAATCCACAGCACCCTGCCGGTAGCGGGACGGATGTGTTTTCGCAGGCGTCAATCTTAAGCCTGTATGATCCAGATCGTTCGCGTGGCGAAGACGGTTTTCTGCTCAAGAAGGGCGCGAAGCGTCGTTATGAGGTTAAGTGGGACGAGTTCGAGACGGTTGGCGCCGATTTGATGGCCGCCGCTGGCGCCGGTGAAAAGATGGCTGTGTTGATGCAGCCAACTGCGTCGCCATCGATCGTCCGCATGCTCGGTGAACTGAAAAAGAAGTATCCCGAAACAACGTTTGCTCGCTACGACGGCGCGGCCGGTGACGCAATGCGCGTTGCTACGACGAAAGTCTTTGGCAAACCAGCTGTTCAAAAACTGGATTTGTCCAAAGCGAAAGTTGTTGTTGCTTTGCAAGCCGATATTTTGGGTGCGGATCGTGGTCAGATCCAAACGTCTCGAACGTTTGCCGAGCACAGGGATGCTTTGGCTGACAGCATGAGTCGTTTGTACGTCGTCGAAGGCGGGTATTCTTCGACAGGTGCTGCCGCCGATTGCCGATTGGCGCTTCGCCCAAGTCAGATGCCAGCGTTTTTGGCAAAGCTCAGGACGATGGTCGCCGAAATCAAAGGCGGTTCGCATCAGCACGAAAGCGATAGCGAAGGCCCGTTCGATGCGGAGGATATGACGCCGGAAAAACGATTGAATCGGTTCATCGATGTCTTGGCTCACGATATCGCTGATCTTGGTGATGCCGTGGTTGTTGTAGGTGACGCGCTGGGCGCGGACGCTATCGCTGCCGGCATCAATATGAACAAAGAACTCGGGTCGCTGGGGACTCTGCAGTCGTTCAGCGAAGCGATCGATGGGGCGCTGGGTGAAACGGTTTCGCTTGGTGATGTAGTGACCAAGATGGCCGCTGGCGAGATCGAGACGGCATTGATTTTGGGTGGCAACCCAGTCTTTACTGCTCCTGGTGACATCGATGTTGCAGCCGCTCTAGGTAAAGTAGCCAATACGGTTTACTTGGGTGAGTACGATGACGAGACGGGCAGCATTTGCTCGTGGTCATTGCCTTTGTCTCATCCGCTTGAGTCCTGGGGCGATGTTGTTGACGCTGACGGAAACTACGGTGTTTGCCAGCCAAATATCTTGCCGCTGCTGGGTGGCCGGACGGTTGCTGAAGTACTTGCAGGCTTGCTGGATGCTGACAAGAAAAGCGGCGCGGATATCACCCGGGCTACCGCTGACGTGATCGCGGGCAAGTCGCTCAGTGAACGAGAGTGGAAGCAGTTGCTGCACGATGGTTATGCAAAAGACATTTTGTTCAAGTCAGAATTGTCGGCAACCGGTCAAGGTGAGCCACTGGCCGGAGGTGAACTAGAAGCAATTGGCTTTGACGAGATCGATCAAGATGATTTTGAAGTCATCTTTGTTCCTGCCGACGGGATCTACGACGGACGCTTTGCGAACAACGGTTGGCTTCAAGAACTGCCCCAAGCGTTGACCAAGATGTGCTGGGATAACGCCGGCATCATGAGTCCGCTGACCGCACGAGCGCTGGAAATCAAACACGGCGATTACGTTACTTTGCGAATCGGTGATCGTAAGGTTCAAGTGCCCGTTTACGAAATGCCGGGATGTGCTCCTGGCGTTGTGTCGGTTGCCATTGGATACGGCAGAACCAAAGTCGGCGATGTTGGTGGTAACGCCAGTAACGATGTTGATACGGTTGGTGTCGACGTTTCACCGATCCGAAATAGCGATGCGATGTTGGTCGCTTACGAAGTCGAGGCTCGGCCGAATTACAATCGATACGAAGTTGCTGCGACCCAGGATCACTGGGCAATCGATTCGGGCGGGCAGTATGAAACGATGGAGCGAAGTAAGACTTTGGTGCGTGAAGGCACAAAAGAGCTGCTAGATAAAGTTCCTAAGTTCGCCACGGGCACACCCAAGAAAGCGCATGTGCCGCAGGTCGGGCCAAACGGTTCGCCTTGGGAAGAACCGATGGACATGATCAAAGAAGATCCAGACAACAGCCACGTTCCGCAGTGGGGCATGTCGATCGACTTGTCCAAGTGCACTGGATGCAATGCCTGCGTGGTTGCTTGCCAGAGCGAAAACAATGTTCCGATTGTCGGTCGCGAGCAAGTGATCGAGAGCCGCGAGATGCATTGGCTGCGTGTCGACCGTTACTTCCAGGGAACCGAAGAGAACGCGGATATCGTTCAGCAGCCGGTTGCCTGCATGCACTGCGAAACGGCACCTTGTGAACAGGTTTGCCCAGTTGCGGCAACCGTGCACACGGACGAAGGCATCAATGCGATGGCCTACAACCGTTGCATTGGAACTCGTTACTGTGCCAATAACTGTCCCTTCAAAGTTCGTCGGTTCAACTACTTCAATTTCAATGAAGAAGTCGGAACGGGTTACGGCATCAACGCTTTTCCAGGCAATATTGAATCCGCAAACCGCCAGCTTCAAGCCTTGGTATTGAATCCAGAAGTCACCGTTCGCGGTCGTGGCGTGATGGAAAAATGCACTTACTGTGTCCAACGCGTCGAAGGCGCCAAGATCACCGCCCGGAAAGAAGGTCGTAGTATTCGCGATGGCGATGTGGTTACCGCTTGCCAATCAGCTTGTTCATCCAAGGCGATTGAGTTTGGTGACATCAGTGACAGCGAGTCTCGCGTTGCCAAGGCCCATGCCGACGTTCGTGCCTACGGAATGTTGGAGCAGTTGAATGTCAAGCCGCGTACTGAATACTTGGCTCGAGTTCGCAATACACCACATCGATTGATGACCCAACAACAGTTGAATGACTTGGTGGAGGTCCAGCCGCCACATGAAGGACATCATGATGACCATTCCAGCAAAGGTGATCACCCTGAGGGCTCAGGCGATCACCCCGAGGGTTCAGCCAAGCCACGCTCATAAGAGTCAGGACAAGAATCAAACGTCGCCATTGCCGTAAGATCCACTAGCGACAACTGAATAGGATCTCCAGGTCCACCACAATTCCTTTAGAAGATTAAATCATGTCACTCGCCGTTCCAAACGGATTGGACAACACCACCGAGCAACCGGGCGAACGCGCACCCTTGGTGCTTGGTGATACGACCTATAGCGACATCACCGAAGCGGTTTGCAAGGTCGCCGAACGTCCACCCAGCAAGGGTTGGGTGTTTGGGTTCTTGGTCTCGTTTGCGTTGTTGCAATGGCTTGGGCTGTGCATCCTGTATTTGATTTATACGGGTGTCGGCGTCTGGGGTAACCGTTCGCCAATATTCTGGGGTTGGCCAATTGTTAACTTCGTATTCTGGGTTGGTATTGGCCACGCAGGCACGTTGATCAGTGCGATTTTGTTCTTGTTCAGGCAAGAGTGGCGAACGAGTATCAACCGTGCCGCCGAGGCGATGACGATTTTTGCGGTCGCCTGTGCGGGTACGTTCCCAGGGATCCACGTTGGTCGTGCTTGGTTGGCATTTTGGTTGGCGCCGTATCCGAGTTTGAATCTTTGGATGTGGCCTCAGTTCCGCAGTCCACTGCTGTGGGATGTTTTCGCGGTCAGTACCTACGGAACGGTGTCGCTGCTGTTTTGGTACATGGGAATGGTGCCCGATTTGGCGACCTTCCGAGATCGATCAAAACACCCAATTCGCCGTTTTGCTTATGGCGTACTGAGTCTCGGTTGGACAGGCAGTTCGCGGCACTGGATGCGATATGAAAAGGCTTATGCGCTGTTGGCAGCGTTCGCCGCGCCGTTGGTACTTTCAGTACACACGATCGTTTCATTTGACTTTGCCGTCTCGCAGGTCCCAGGTTGGCACACCACGATCTTTCCACCGTACTTTGTCGCGGGAGCGATCTTCAGTGGTTTTGCGATGGTGTTAACGCTGATGGTCCCAGCTCGGAAAATGTTGAATCTGGAAAAGCTGATTACGATTCGGCACTTGGACAACATGTGCAAAATCATTTTGGCCACTGGATGTATCGTTGGCCTGGCCTACAGCACCGAATTCTTTATCGCTTGGTACGGACAAGTCCAAGCTGAGAAGTTTGCCTTTACCAACCGTGCCTTTGGGCCCTATTGGTGGGCATACTGGACAATGGTTTCTTGTAACGTGCTCAGCCCTCAGCTGTTCTGGTTTAAGAAAGTTCGTACGACGCCATGGATGATCGTCGTCGTATCCATCTTTGTGAATATTGGAATGTGGTTCGAGCGATTTGTGATCGTTTGTACCAGTCTTTCCCGTGATTACCTGCCAAGTGCTTGGGCGTACTTTTCGCCGACTTGGGTTGATTGGTCGATGTTGATCGGATCCTTCGGTCTGTTCTTCACGCTGTTCTTGCTGTTTTGCCGGTTGATGCCGGTGATCAACATGGCAGAGACCAAGGCGACTTTGGCCAAGCAACTACACATGCAGCACAACGAGTCGCACTAATCTTATGTCTGACAAAAGCAACGAAAAGAAGGTCCACGGCATTTACGCTGAGTACGACTCGGTGGATAAGCTGCTGGAAGTATGCAATCGAGTTCGCGAAGCCGGTTACACCAAAACCGATGCGTTCACTCCGTTTCCTGTTCACGGCATCGACAAGGCTCTGGGTATCAAACCCACAATCTTGCCATGGATCGCCTTGGGTGCCGGACTGACCGGAACGACAATCGCATTGATCATGCAGATTTGGATGAACGGGTACGACTACCCATACATCATCTCAGGCAAACCCTACATCTCGCTGCCAGCGTTCATTCCGGTAGCGTTCGAGCTGACAATTCTGTTGGCGTCGTTTGGAACTTTCTTTGGAATGTGGGGGCTGAACAAGCTGCCGCGTTTCAGTAATCCTGTTTTTACTGACCCGCGTTTTGATCGCGTCACCGATGACAAGTTCTTTGTCTTCGTTGATGCCAAAGACGATCAGTACGACGCCATTGGCGTGCGAAAGCTATTCGAAGAAACCGGTAGTGAGTATGTCGCTGACGTTGTTGATGATGATTCATCCAACAAAGCGCCTCGGTTCATCCTCATTGGCTGGGCAGCGACTGTTGCTTTGTCCATCATCCCGCTGCTAATCGTGGCGAAAATGCGTGTCACTAATAGCAGTTCACCGCGATTCCATATCTTTTACGACATGGACTTTTCGCCTGCTCGGGACGCACAACAAGTCACTTCGTTGTTCAAGGACAACCGAGCTCAACGGCCTGACGTGGCGGGAACAGTTGCTCGCGGGCAGTTTGATCAAGACTTGGATTTCATGACTGGAATCCAAATGGACAAGCTAACAGCGATGGACGCCCCGCGTGCCGAAATGCTGGTACGATTCATGACACCGCAAGGCGATGCTGAGGCAAAGACTAACGATGCTTCGGCGCCTGCGGTTGATAACACGCCGTGGGTTGAAAAGAACCCGATCGCGCTCAGCCCCAATGTTCTTGAACGTGGCCAAGAGATGTTCAACATCTACTGTGCGGTCTGCCACGGTAACAGTGCACGCGGAAACGGCATGGTCAACCGTCGAGCCCAAAAGATCCTCTCGCAGCAGTGGGTCCCACCGGCATCGCTACATGATCCCGCTATTTATCAAGACAAATATCCTGACGGAAAGCTGTTCAGCACGATCAGCAACGGCATTCGCAAGATGCCTGGCTACGCAGGGCAAATCAAAGTTCGTGATCGATGGGCGATCGTGGCTTATGTTCGGGCGTTGCAGAAGAGCCAAAATGCTAGCCTGGATTTGATTCCGTCCGATAAGCAAGCGGAAGTCAAAGAACGGAAAGCTGAAGTCGATCAAAAGCTAAAGGAAGCAGCCGAAGCTGAGAAAAAGCGGATCGAAGAAGCAAAGAAAAAGGCAGCAGCGAAAGCGGCTGAGTAACAAGACAACTCGATTTAGTCACCACACTGACTAGTACGAATTAGCAGAAAAGAAATGTCACATCACGGAACCGTTGAAATCAAACCAGCTAGCGATCCTGCGTACAAGCTGCCTGGGTTGCTATCGAACTTGAGCTTGCCGCTTGTGGGCGGTGGCTTGGTGTTGGTTTTGATCAGTCTGGCGATCGGCTACTTTGCCGGCGACAGCGGAAGCCACGACCGCTTCTTCATGTCAAACTACTTGGTTGGGTACATCTATTGCTGGACAGTCGTGATGGGCTGCATGTTCTTTGTGATGATCCAGCATCTTTGCCGAGCCGGTTGGAGTGTTGTGGTTCGGCGTGTTGCTGAGTTGGTCATGATGATGGTCGTGCCGCTCGGGATCCTGTTCCTGCCGATTCTGCTTTTCCACCACGATCTGTACATTTGGAATAGCGAAAACTTTGCGGCAGAGCACGGCATCATTGATGCGATCTGGAATCCAAAGTCCAGCTATTTGTCCTATGGGTTCTTTGCAGTCCGAGCCATTTTCTACTTTGCGGTTTGGATCGGGCTCGCTTGGTTCTTCTTCAAAGGCAGTACGGATCAAGACGAGACAGGCGACAAAGCAATTACTGATCGAATGCAGTACTGGAGCGGTCCAGCGATCATGCTGTTTTCACTAACGATGTCGTTCGCCGCGTTCGACTGGGTGATGAGCCTAGCACCAATGTGGTTCTCCACAATGTTCGGCGTCTACATGTTCGCTGGCGGGATTTTGACGGCACATTGTGCGATCACTGCGATCACCTATTTGCTGCAAGAAAACGGGGCGATGGAAGACGAGGTTACCGAGGAACACTACCACGATTTGGCAAAACTGATTTTCGGTTTCACATTGTTTTGGACTTACATTTCATTCAGCCAATACATGCTGATTTGGTACGCCAACATTCCTGAAGAAACAGAGTGGATCTATCACCGGCACCTGGGCACCTGGGGCGGGATCGGAGTCTTGTTGATCTTTCTGCATTGGATGTTGCCATTTGCGGCGCTCATGCCAATGTACGTTCGGCGGCGTCCGACGTTGATTTGTGCCGTCGCTGTGTACATTCTGGTCATGCATTTCTTGGACGTGGTCTGGATGATCATGCCAGAAGCTGGACTGGCGGTTGACCCAGAGATTGGGCCAAGAATTGGGATCATGCGTATCGTGGCTCTGCTGCTTTGCGTGTTTGGAATGGTAGCGCTGCTGGGCGGATTGATTATTAAGCTCGGAGAGAAAACGAAAGTCATCGCGGTTCGAGATCCGCGGTTGGCCGAATCAATTGGTTTCGAGAATTTTTAGAGTGACCGTACGTCAGAGCTTGTAAAAACTAGAAAAGAAAAAGATGGCTGATTACGACGATCTAGACACAAAACGCATTTTCACAGTTGGAATTCTTTCAATTGTGGTGACGGCGGTGACTGCTTTAGCGGTTCAAGTCGTGTATTACTCGCTGGAACACAGCCAGAAAGCTGAAAAGACGGCGCAGAGTAATTACGGACGGCAGAACCGAATCCTGCAAGCACAGTCAGCAGAGATCAGTGAGTACGGTGTTGATGAAACGACTGGTAACTACACCATTCCAGTTTCCGATGCGATGGATTTGATGTTGGCAGAATCCAGCAGTTCTTCTGCTTCTGCAGTTGTCGAAGAAAAAGAGATTGTCGAATCGGTTACCCCTGATGCACCAAAGGATTCTGCACCAGCAGTAAAACCTGAGGCAGAAGCGGAGCCCGATAAGACCGACGCATCAACCGACAAGGCCGACGCAGCAACCGACAAACCAGCTACCGCTGAAGCGACCGATCCGAAACCTGGATCAACCGAAGCCAAACCTGCTGACAAAACCCAATCCGGTGAGTCGGACAAAAAAGAAGCTGACAAGACTGAGAAAGAGAAAGAATAGATAGCTCGATGACAAAACTGACCAAAACGATCGCACTTACTCTAGCATCGATAGCACTCGCTATCCTTGCGGATAATCGTTGCGTCAATGGTCAGAACCCTGAGCGCGAAGGCGCCAACGTCACACAGAATGGTACACCGCGGGAACGCGAAGGCGTGACGGTGGACCAAAATCTGGGTGCTCGAATTCCCTTGAATCTCCCGCTCAAGGATTCACTTGGACGACGGGTCAAAACCGGTTACTTCATCGATGGCAAGAAGCCGACCATTATCACACTGAATTACAGTGACTGTCCGATGCTGTGCAACGTGCAGTTGAATGGATTGACGAAATCACTTGATGAAATGCAACTCAAGCTCGGTAAGGACTTTCGCATCTTGACCGTCAGCATCGATCCGCGTGAGCAAACATCGCGGATTCGGGAAACCAAACAAAAATATCTGGACGTATTGAAGAATCAGCCAGAGGCAGAAGAAGGCTGGGAGTTCTGCACAGCGGATCAGCCCGTCATCACCAAACTCGCTGACATTCTTGGTTTCCGATACAAGTACGACACCGCCCAAAAACAGTACAACCACCCCGCAATGTTGGCTTTCGTGTCACCCGATGGCGTGATCAGTCGATATTCGCTTTCGATTGATTTTCCGCCAAAACAGATGAAGATGGCGTTAGTCGACGCTGGCATGGGAACTGTGGGCTCAAAAGTTGACCAATTCATATTGTGGTGTTATAGCTACGACCCAGCTAGTAATAGTTACACTCCAGCTGCCTGGAAAATGATGCGTGTGGCCGGTGGGATCACGGTATTTGCCGTCATCTTGTGCATGTTGCCATACTGGCTTGGCCGCAAAAACAATCCAAATCAAACCGATAGTACGACTCCCGATGTCGAACCGGCGTCGGCCTAATTTTCGTAATTGACAGAACGATGAACCCTACTTTTTCATTTTCGCTTTTAGCTGACCACGTCGCTTCCAGATTGGATTCGTTTCCGGTCAAGGCATCGACGTTTGGCGATACGAATGATTCGATGTATTGGTACATCACGATCATTTGCATTGTCTTTTTCATACCAATTGCGGCATGTCTGTTTGGGTTCGCCTGGAAATACAATAAACCCAAGGGCACTCCAGCAGAAAGCCAAGTTGCACACCACACAGGACTTGAGATTGCGTGGTCGGTTCTGCCGTCACTCGTGTTGATCTGGATGTTCTACAAGGGTGCCGTCGGATACTTGGATCAGCGTACCGTCCCCGATGGTGCGTACGAAGTCGGTGTTCAGGCTCAAAAGTGGAATTGGCTGTTCGATTACGGAAACGGAACAAAGAATCCTGAATTGCATTTGCTCGTTGACGAGCCAACCAAGTTGATCATGCAAAGCAGTGACGTGATCCACAGTTTGTATGTGCCAGCCTTTCGTGCCAAAAAAGACATCGTTCCTGGCCGGTATAACTACATGTGGTTCAAACCCACCGTGGCTAACGAGAAAGTCACTCCCGAAGAATTGAAGAAAGCGAAAGCTGTCAACAAGGGCCAACCTTGGGACCTTGAACGTTGGCAGTTCACTGAGGAAGGTTACAAATTCTACGACCTGTACTGCGCAGAGTACTGTGGCAAAGATCACTCGATCATGCAGACGATCGTTGTTGTCCACGAAAAACAAGAAGACTTGGATGCGTGGATCAAACTAAAAAGTAGCCGTGGCTCCATTCCCCCAGTGGAATGGGGAAAGCGACTTTACGAACAACGTGGTTGCAAGTCATGCCACTCGCTCGATGGTGTTCGCGGAACAGGACCATCCTACAAAGACAGTTTCGGAACTGAACAGAAGATGGCCAACGGCGAGATGGTCAAGGTCGACGAGAATTATGTTCGCGAGTCGATTTTGTATCCGAAAGCCAAGGTGAGAGAAAGCTACAGCCCCGCAATGCCATCCTATAAAGGTCAATTGTCTAACGACGACATTGATTCATTGATAGCATTCATCAAAAGCCAGTCGGCTTCTGCGACGCGGTCGAAAGAGAAAGAAACAACCAGCGAGCCTGCGAGCGACGAGTAAAATCGGATCGTAGGCGATAGTTGAATTGAACACGCTTTATGCGTTTTATTGAGGAAAGATAAGTTATGGCTACCGGATCAATTCCAGCGGGTGCAAAAATCCGCGACCCCGGTTTTCCAACCAAGAACGAGAACTACCTGACCAACTCCAGTGGTTGGATGTCGTGGGTCTTTACGCTTGATCATAAACGGATCGGCGTGATGTATCTGATCGGTGTCTGCACCGCGTTCTTTGTGGCTGGGATGTTGGCGCTTGGATTGCGCTGGCACCTGTTCATGCCCAAGGGAATGTTGTTCAGCAACGACATGTACAATCAAGTGTTCACCCTTCACGGGGCGCTGATGGTTTTCTTGTTCATCATCCCCAGCGTTCCAGCCGCACTAGGTAACTTTTTAGTTCCGGTGATGTGCGGGGCGAAAGATGTTGCCTTTCCGAGATTGAATCTCTGCAGTTTCTATCTGTGGGTTTTCGGAGCAATTTTCTTCATCTGTGCACTGTGTGCCAGCGGACTTGATACCGGTTGGACCTTTTACACGCCGTACAGTACGACGACAGACACGTCGGTGATTTTCGCGACCATGGGTGCTTTCATCCTAGGTTTCAGTTCGATCTTCACTGGACTGAATTTCATTGTGACAATCAACACGATGCGGCCGCCAGGAATGAGCTGGTTTCGCATGCCTTTGTTCATGTGGGCAACCTACGCGACCAGTATCATCCAAGTCTTGGCGACCCCAGTATTGGGAATCACGCTGTTGCTGTTGATCGCCGAAAGAACCATGAAGATTGGGATCTTTGACCCCGAGTTCAATGGTGATCCGGTCACGTACCAGCACTTTTTCTGGTTCTACAGTCACCCCGCCGTTTACATCATGATTCTTCCAGCCTTTGGCATCATCAGTGATCTGATCAGTGTTCATAGCCACAAGCGTATCTTTGGATATCGCTTCATTGCATATTCTTCGATCGCGATCGCTCTGCTTGGGTTTTTGGTCTGGGGACACCACATGTTCACAGCTGGAATGAGCCCGTTGACAACGATTATCTTCAGTGCTTTGACCTTTACGGTATCGATTCCATCGGCGATCAAAGTGTTCAACTGGATCGCGACGATGTACAAGGGGTCGATCAGCCTGACGACGCCGATGTGCTATGCGATCTCATTCATCTTTCTGTTCACGATTGGTGGTTTGACAGGTCTGCACCTTGGAACGCTAGCGACTGACATGCACTTGCATGACACTTACTTTGTTGTTGCACACTTTCACTATGTGATGGTGGGCGGAACTCTTGTGGCGTTTCTTGGTGGTGTGTTCCACTGGTGGCCAAAGATGTTCGGCAAGATGTACAGCGAGTTTGGTGGGCGCGTATCGTGCTTGCTGGTATTCCTGGGCTTCAACCTGACGTTCTTGCCGCAATTTGTACTCGGAAGTCGCGGAATGCCTCGTCGTTACGCTTCGTACGATCCCGAGTTCGCGTTCTTGCACCAAATGAGTACCCTTGGCGCATCAGTACTAGGCGTTGGATTGTTCGTCGCCTTCTTTGTACTAGTAAAATCATTGAAAAACGGAAAAGTCGCTCCTGCAAACCCTTGGGGTGGGGCAACCTTGGAATGGCAGTGCACAAGCCCTCCACCGTTTTACAACTTCGAGCGGGCACCAAGTGTTGGTGATCCGTACGATTTCCGAGACGTTCATTGGGATACAGAGAACGAGCGTTATGTCTTTGTAGAGCCAGAGCGAACCGTTGTCCCTGGCGAAGAGCCTGCTGACCAACCCGCTCACGCTAGCGACCACTGATGAACACAAAGTTAACTTCCTCCAACGAAAATTCTGACATGGACGCTGACAGCCATGGTCACGATCACGATCATGACCATCCGCCGTTTTTGGCACACCATTTCGATACACCTGAGCAGCAGTTCGATAGCGGAAAGCTAGGAATCTGGTTGTTCCTGGTGACAGAAGTTCTATTCTTCAGTGGAATGTTCTGCGCCTACGCAATCTTTCGCATGCTTCGTCCCGAAGTATTCGAGGGCTGTAGCCAGTTTTTGAATACCAAGCTGGGTGCGATCAACACGGGTGTCCTGCTTTTCAGTTCATTGACGATGGCCTGGGCCGTTCGCTGTGCCCAAACCAACGAGCACAAGAAGCTCACTGGCATGATCGCGGCAACGCTTTCCTGTGCAATGATCTTCTTGGGCGTCAAAGCGATTGAGTATTCGCACAAATGGGGCATGGGACTCTTGCCTGCTGGTTTGTTTTTCTATGACGAAAAAAATCCTCACCCAGCCGGCGGCCCAAATTGGCTGTTTTGGATTTGCTTTCCGTTTGGACTAGCCCTGGTTGGAGTGATTGTCTGGTTGATTTTGTCGATCGTTCGTGGAAACAAGTTCCATGTGGCAGTCGCAAAGCCAATGGTGGTTGTTTGCTTTTGTTTCTTTGTCGGCGTTGGACTGGGAACGGTTCTTGAAAGCGGCGGTGACGAAGGCCATGCGGCTGCTCATGTAGGCGGCGAACACCCCGGCGGTGAGCATCACGATGGCGAGGCTGGCGATGGCGAAAGTAAGCATCACGATCACGCTAAAGCAGAAGAACACGAAGACGCTGCTCACGATGCCGACGCTCCGATGACCGTCGCCCAGCGACTGGCCAAGGATAAAACAAACACTGGACTTCGCGATGATTTGGCCGCTCGCAGTTCACAAGCAAGAGCTGCTGGCGTATCCATCAGTGATACCAACGAAATCAGCGCCACGATCGCCGATACCGAAGAAAATTTCTTGGTGCCAAGTCGAGCGGGTACCTTCTTCAGTATCTATTACTGCATGACAGGTGTTCACGCGATTCACATTTTGGGTGGGATCGGTGTTTTGATTTGGTTGTTAGTGCGTTCAATTCGCCAAGACTTTACTCCCCAGTACTTCGGGCCTGTTGACTACATTGGTTTGTACTGGCACTTGGTTGACTTGATTTGGATTTACCTCTTCCCACTTTTGTATTTGATTCGTTAGAGCCGGTATCAGCATACCGACCGCGACAGGAAAGAAATAACGATGGCTGGACACGATCATTCCGACGGACAAGACTTCGCGCACCCGATGCCGGTACCGATGATGCTGGCGGTATTTGGCGCATTGACTGTGCTAACGATCATCACCGTAGGACAGGCCAGTTTTGATCTTGGCTCCTGGGATGTCGCTGTGGTGATGGCTATCGCGACGGTCAAAGCGATCTTGGTTGGTGCATTCTTCATGCACTTGGCCTATGACAAACCATTCAACATCATCGTATTCGTTGGCTCGTTCATCTTCGTCGGCCTGTTTGTCATCTTTACGATCAGTGATAGTGCGATGACGTTTCCAGATACGATCCCGACCGATGGTGTAAGCGGATCGATGGTGTTGGGCGAACCTCCCGCTCAGTAGACAATTCATCAGGCCACTGTCTTTTTGAACAGGTGCTGGTAGTGTGCTGGCCTCATCTTGAGACACAAGCGCCAACCTTCTGAGTACACCAATTCAAGCGATATTATTTCGCCGTTAAGAATTGGAATGCGCTGACGTGGCAAGACATTGCAGACGGAAGCTTTTTCCGTTTCTGGGCGACTTTTGGAACGGTTGTTGCATACATTGATGGGTGTAGCACAGGAATTCACTTTCACAACGCACTGGGAGACATTGATGCGACGGAACCACATCATATTGGCAGCACTTCTTACCGCCGTAGCCACCATCGGAATTGACCAGCAATCCGCGGTCGCGCAGCGCCCCACGATACAACCATTCATCGCGCCACAGGGAGTACCAACTCCCAACGCGCGGCGAGCCGCCAGCAACCGATACTATGGGCTACGCTCATCGTATTCCAGCATCAGTTCATACTACCGCTCGCCCCCAACACTCCCAGCGCGTCAAACGCGTCCTGTTGTTGTTCGACAGCGGCAAGCTTTCCCACCGTATCAGTTCAACCGATACCAAAATTTTTACGGCACCCCCTACGGATACTATCCGTCGCCATACTTTTTCCGCCGCTAATCTGCTGCAGAGAGGGGCAGTACTTTACTGTCCGAAACGACAGCGACAACATTGGCGCAGTCGCGGTCGAATCAAGTGCGAAAGAAACTAAAGATGCGCCGCGATGACTACAATGCTGGCGGAACGCCTTACGAAGGCCCTGATCGGTGCCGTTTGAAGTTTTCAGCCTGTTCGTAGATTTCTTTGTAGACCTCGTCGCGATCGACCGGCGGATAGCCGTGCTTGGCGAGTACTAAGATGAGATCAACCTTCAACTCGGCCTTGATATCATCGCGTTGGCTCCAGTCTGTGTATTTGGCTTTGTCGTCCACAATTTGCTTTACCACTTTGGCCAGCTCGATCAGCTTGTCTTCTGGATAAGTGAAATCGTATTTGATCGTCAGGCTTTTGAGGATGTCATAGAAAGCCTTTTCTTCGAGGTCGATTCCGAGATCGGCGAATGATCCTTGTTCCGTTCCAAGTGCGCGAATCAGGTCTACGATTTCAGTCGTGATGTCGTCGTAAACTTCGCCGACATATTCGGTGTCTTCGTTTCGATCATTGTACCGATCGACGATCGACTGGAACTTCTTGGAAAAGTCCACGCCCTTGGTCTTGTTGACCTTCTTGAAATCCTCGATCGCCTTGGCCAACAACTGTTGCAAGAGTTTGATCCGCGTGTTGGGAAGTTTTATTTTTTCAAGCTTCGCCAGGTAATCATTGTCAAAGATATCAACTGTCTCATCGCCGCCATCGCCAACCTTGATGATCTCTTCAACGCCATCGCTTTTGAGGGCCTCAGCGATCATCTCACGGACTCGCTTGTTCATCTGGGCCGCATCAGGAGCGTTGCCTTTGGTCAGCTTGAACACGATGGAACGAACGGCCAAGTAAAAATGGATCTGGTCTCGTTCCTGTTGATCTAGTCCTTCGCTGCCACAACAAATGTCGTAGGCGGCTTTCAACCGCTTCACCAATCCCATGAAACGCTTTTCGATCTTCTCGGTGATCTGGGCGTATTCCGAAGCGCGGTTTAAGCAATTCAGTTGAGCAACCGAGTCGCCAGTGAAGTAGTCACTGGAATCAAACTTGTGGAATAGCTTTCCGAGCAGGTCCAAATGATCTTTTACCGCTACAACGGACGCTGCGATCTCTTCAAAGTTCTGTTCATCGGCTTTGTTGTATTGGGCCAATGCCAGGTTCATCTGTTTTTTGATGCCGATGTAGTCAATCACGAGTCCCTTTTGCTTGGACTCGAATTTGCGATTCACTCTGGAAATCGTTTGGATTAGGTTGTGCTTTTTGAGTGGCTTGTCGATGTAGATGCTGTCGAGCGAGGGAACGTCAAAGCCAGTTAGCCACATGTCGACGACAATGGCGATTTTGAAGTTGGATTTTAAGTTCTTGAACTGTCGGTCCAGTTCCTTTCGATAGTCCTTACCGCCCAGCAGGTCATACAGTTCCTTTTCATCGTCCTTGCCGCGAGTCATGATCATCTTGATCCGCTCCATCGGCTTGATCTTCTTCCGCTCAGCCTCGGTCAGATCGACTCCGTCTGCACACTCGCGAACTTCATTCCACTCTGGGCGTAGAGCAATCACCTCCTTGAAAAATGCGTAGGCAATCTCTCGCTTGCTACACACGAACATCGCTTTGCCTTCGACCGTCGAACCCTCCTCGACTCGCTTTTCGTAATGAGCCACGAAATCAGCCGCTACGGCTTTGATTCGATCCGGATCACCCAGAATCGCATTCATCTGGGCCGATGCTTTTTTGCTTTCCTCGATCTGGTAATCGCTGGCCCCTTCATCGGCACACCGCTGGTAGTATGCCTCGATCTCCTCCAGCTTGGAATTGTCCAGCAAGACCTTCGCGGCTCGACCTTCGTACACGATCCGTACCGTGATCTCGTCCTTCACCGACTCGGTCATCGTGTAAGCATCAACGACTTCGCCGAACACATCCAGCGTCGCGTCGATCGGCGTGCCGGTAAAGCCGACGTAGGTCGCGCCCGGCAACGAGTCATGCAGGTACTTGGCAAACCCGTAAGTCTTCTTCACGCCCTGGTCGGTTACCGTCACCTTTTGATCCAGATTTACCTGACTGCGATGAGCCTCATCAGAAATGCAAATCACATTGGTGCGATCGGTAAGCAATTGGGCATCCTCGGTGAACTTATGAATCGTCGTCAGAAACACGCCGCCACTCTTGCGTCCCGCCAGTTTCTCTCGCAGACCATCTCGGCTTTCCACGCTTTCCACCGTCTGGTCGCCGATG
>CAYNNP010000032.1:0-1843 GCA_964398215.1 uncultured Pirellulaceae bacterium
CACGACATCCGATATCCACAAGCCGGTTGGTCGTAATAATCGTTACATCATTCACCCTGAAGAAACCTTGGCTGGCAACTTCTGGATGATGGTCCTGAAAAAACGGAACTGCTAGTCCCCGTCTGTTGCAAACAGAATGCGGGAATTGCCCCGCAAATAGCGATAATTTCGTGAATTGGCCGGTTGGCTCGCCTATTGACGGCGACCCAAATGTGCGGGAAAGTCATTTCTCCATGCAAAGCTCTGTAACCATTGACGATACGTTTGCCGAAGCATTTCCTATGGTAGCGACGCGGCTAGTCATTACCGCGATCGATCAGGATCTTGCCTCAACCGCGGCGACCCAATTTTGTGGAAACGCGTCCAGTGTGATTGGCTGCGACGCGGAATGCGGTATCGAACGTGTCGTCAGCGAACAACACACTCCCGATGGCCGGCCTGGAATCTCTGTGCTTGCATTTGCTTTCAATAAGAAATCGTTGCAAGGTGCTGTGACTGCAAGGATTGGTCAAAATGTTTTGACGTGCCCCACAACTGCTTGCTATTCCGGTTTGGACTGTGTCCTACCCAAAGATCGAATCAAGGTCGGCGCGCAGCTTCGATACTTTGGTGATGGTTTTCAGTTTTCAAAAAAGCTTGGCGAGCGGCGTTACTGGCGCATCCCAGTCATGGATGGCGAATTCTTGTGCGAAGATGTCACCGGCACCGTGAAGGGTATCGGTGGTGGGAACTTGCTGATTTGCGGTTCAACACAGATCGAAACACTTACCGCAGCACGCGCCGCTGTTACAGCGATCGATGATGTAGCGGACGCGATCATGCCGTTTCCAGCTGGGATCGTTCGCAGCGGTTCAAAGGTTGGTTCCAGGTACCCGCAACTAAAAGCCAGTACGAATGACAAATGGTGTCCAAGTTTGATGGGGCAAACGGACACACAGCTTCAAGAAAACGAGCGAGCGGTCTACGAAATTGTCATCGATGGGTTAAACGAACAGGCGGTTGCCGGCGCGATGAAAGCGGGCTTGGAAGCAGCAATCCAGGTACCGGGCGTTTTAAGAATCTCTGCGGGTAACTATGGCGGAAAGCTTGGACCGCACCATTTTCATCTACATAAACTCGATACAGCTTTGGGTGAAAGCGAAAAACAATGAACCCCAGCATTTACAAAAAATCGGGTGTCTACGATTTCTTTATGAAGTCACTGGGTTTCGAGAGTAGCATCGATCGATTCTTGAAACGGCTTACGGTTGAACTACCCGAGAACGCCAGGATCTTGGATGCTGGTTGCGGAACCGGACTTCTTGGACTGCATTTTTTAGAACGCTTTCCAACGGCGACACTGTGGTCAACCGATTTAGAATCGAACTTTCTAGATGCAACACTTACCAACGCCAAACGTCGCAATATCAATGAAGCGCGTATACGCGTTTTTCAATCCGACATCACTTCTCCGCGACAGGTGACTGACCGCGATGGTCAATCACAAACGTTGGCAGACGAGAGCTTTGACCTGATCTGCATTGGGGCGGTTGTTGGCTACGCAGCTGAAACTGCTGAAAGCGTTCGCGAGTTGTTAGCGCTGCTCAAACCCGGTGGAACCTTGATCAACTTGGAGATGAATGAATCGCCAACCGGTCGATTCGTTGCGCACCGTTACCAATACAACAACATTTCTATTGTCGAGATCGTTGATGCGATAGGCAAAGCTGGTTGCGAACATCGCATTCAAAAATTCGGGTTCGGGTGTTTGCCCGCCAAGTTAACCCGGGTCGCCGTGATCGCCACCAAACCAGCCTGAGCACCATTGTCGTTGTTCACGGCGTAGCGATGATCATCAGGAGTT
>CAYNNP010000032.1:1943-40729 GCA_964398215.1 uncultured Pirellulaceae bacterium
ACCAGCCTGAGCACCATTGTCGTTGTTCACGGCGTAGCGATGATCATCAGGAGTTCTGCCAACAGTTTGCAATGGTGACATGAGCCGCGGAAACTGATCTAGCTCACTGGGCTGAACCCTGGTGGCAGCACATCAAGTGTGACTTCGGCATACGTCTCTTGGCTTTCCCAAAGGCGCACTTTCCACGCGGTCGCGCGAGTTCCTTCCAGCATGATTGGGCAAGCTTCGTCCAGCAGATACTTTGCCATGTTCTCGGCTGTTGGGTTGCTGGGCAATTCAAAAATGCGATGCGGTTTGGACGAGCGGATCGCCGCCAAACCGTTCTCGTCCTTTTCCCACAACACAAAGGCGTGATCCCAGTTTTCGTCAATCCAAGTCTTGCAGCGAGTCTTCAGTAACTTGAAATCCAGAATCCGCCCGATCTCGTCTTGCTTGTCTCCCGTCACATAAATTTCGGCCAAGTAATTATGTCCGTGCAAATTCTGGCACTTGCCCTCGTGTCCAACCAGCCGGTGCCCAGCACAAAAGGCAAACCGACGCATGATGCTTAACGCCACTCGGGGAACTCCATGATCTCGCGTAAAAATTCAATTCAGACTGTTTCTATTATAGGCGGGTACAAGGGGCGGACCGCAATGCCTTGCAGATCATTGATTTTGCTCAGGATACTCACATCCTGAAAAATTCCTGGTAATCTGATTGCAATCCAAACCCGAACGTCAATGAGAATACGCATCATGTCCAACCGCCGAGACTTTCTGCTTGCCGCCGGCGTGACGAGTGCAGCCTGTTCGTTGCGCCCCACCACAGCAGGCTCCCACGAACCAACGACCCCAAAAATGCCCGTTCGATTTTGCCTGAATACGAGTACCATTCGCGGCCAAAAGCTGCCGATTGATCAACAAGTCGCTGTGGCTGCTAAGGCCGGATACGATGGTATCGAGCCGTGGATTCGCGATATCGAAAACTATGTCAAAGATGGCAACAGTCTGAAAGATTTGGGCAAGCAGATTGCCGACGCCGGGCTTGTCGTCGAAAGTGCGATCGGTTTTGCAAATTGGATCACGAACGATGATGCTCAGCGCAAGAAAGGCTTGGAGCAGGCAAAGCGTGACATGGAATTGGTTTCCGCGATCGGTGGCAAGCTGATAGCAGCGCCGCCAATCGGAGCCCATAAATCTGATCACGAATCGCCATCATTGCCGGTGATCGCCGATCGCTATCGGGAACTTTTGAAAGTCGGTGATCAAACGGGAGTCGTTCCCCAACTAGAACTCTGGGGTTTTTCGAAAACGCTCAGTAAACTCTCGGAAGTCGCCTATGTCGCTACGGCGGCCGAGCACCCAAGTGCGTGTGTGCTGCCCGATTTTTATCACATTTACAAAGGCGGAAATGACTTTTCAGGGCTCGCTATGATCGAAGCGTCGCGAATGCACTGTTTCCACATGAACGATTATCCCGGCGAGCCATCGATCGACAAAATCGCCGACAAGGATCGTGTGTTTCCCGGCGATGGAGTTTGTCCATTGCCGAAGCTGATTCGAATGCTGGTGGACCACGGATTCGCTGGCGCGTTTTCGCTTGAGCTTTTCAATCCAGACTACTGGCAGCGCGATGCTGCCGAAGTTTGCAAAGAAGGTTTGGAGAAATCCAAGCGAGTCGTCGAGGCTGCGATGCAGTTGTAGTTTTTACTGAGAGCTTTAAACGGCCACATGATCTTGTTGCCGGAGCGGCGTCGCTGCGCTCCTTGATCCGGCCTACTTTTTGCTGCCAGCTGAACGAATCAGTTTACGTCCATGCCCCAGCTTTTGACTTGGCGTTTCCAGTCTTGTAACAACGCACCACACAGAAACATTGCGTTCTTGGCATAGCGAGGTATCAAGCGTTTTGGATCGGACATCATGCGATAGGCCCATTCGAGGCCCGTCTTTTGGAAGAACACTGGTGCTCGTTTGGCGGTACCGGCGATGAAATCAAACGAGGCTCCGAGTTGAATGCTGACGGGCACTCCTAGTCGTTTGTAGTGCTCGTGAATCCAACGCTCACCCTTTGGTTGTCCAAATGCGACCAGCAACAAGTCCGTCCCTGCGGCTTGGATGCGTTGATCCTGGGCCAATTGTTCTTGCGGCGTTAGCTCGCGGAACGGCGGTGATTCAACACCAGCGATTTGTAGACCCGGATACAGTTCTACCAGTCGATCAGCACAAAGCTGCCCTACGCCAGGCATGCCGCCTAAGAAGTAGATGCGGTAGCCTTTCTGGCTAGCTCTTTCTGCCAAGTTGTAGATCATCTCGCTGCCAGCAACTCGCTCAGGCAATCGAGTCTTTGAACACTTTGTGCGCCAGACGATTGGTTGGCCATCAGCCAAAATCAAATCCGCGTCCTTGGTGATCGTAGGCATGTCATCAAGCTGCGCGTTCAGCATTGCATAGTTCAAGTTAGCTGTGATCACGTACGCAGGCACACGTCTCAGGATCAGCATTTCGATTCGGTTGACGGCTTGCTCCAAAGTCACGCAGTCAAATGGCATGCCCCAAACATCCGCACGCTCCAGAGCAGGAAGTTCTGGTGCCACGACGGGAGCAGTTGGATTGCTGGGATTTGTCCACCCAACGACCGGTGCTTCGGTGGGAGAATCAAAAGATGAATTGTCAGTTGATGTAAAATGAGGCGTTGCCATGAAACCCAAACCACTAAAAAGACTGAGAAAGAAAGCTGCGTTGGAACCCTAGGTTGTTGCTATGTGCGTTGTTTCAAGAACAATTCAATGCCATGATGTCAGCGACTTGAAGTTTTACTTGAGTAACGAATTTTCCGATTGCAACGAATGCACTTACGATGGACCCCGACTTTGGACAACAAAAAGCTAGTCATTCTGACCCTTGAAGGCTTAGCCACCAGTGCGCTAGGTTGCTACGGTTCGTCATGGAACCACACGCCAAACATCGATTCGGTTGCTGCGGGCGGTTACGTTTGGGATCGCTGGATCTCGCCGACAGGTGACTCACTGGACTTGTTAAAACGAGTGCTGGTAGATCGAAAAGCGTTGGCCGAGTTTACTGACAATGGATTGACGGAATTGGTTACCGATGATTCGCGTGTGACTCAGTGGAATATCGACCAAGCCTTTGATCAAGTCACTTTGGTCGATCCTGCTCCCGTAGAGACAGCGGCAGAAGAGTTTGAGGATACGGCTTTCGCTCGATTGATCGCAGCGACGCTTGAGCGAGTCGAAAACGAACCCGATGTGTTATGGATACACAGTCGATTTTTGTCGAAATGCTGGGACGCCCCGCGACTGCCGCTCGCGCATGAATACCCAACAGAAAGCGACGAACCAATCGAAAATGAATACTTGCTTAGTGCTCTAGAACCCACCGCGGAATCAGATGCGCCACCGATCGTATTTCCACAAACCAAGCCGCCCGAGTTCCAACTCGATCAGTATGCTCATCCTGACCTAGTGACGTCTTGGATGAGCACTTATGGATGCCAAGTTCGACTGGTTGACATGCTGGTTGGATTGTTACTTGAAGAACTAGGTTCGTCCTTCGGTGACTTTGAATTCGTTCTTACCGGGACCAGCGGTTTCGGCTTTGGCCAGAACGGATGGGTTGGACATTCAGCCGGACCACTGCGCAGTTGTCACATTCGACTACCAATGATTCTCAGTAGTGGTGGGCCGCTGCGCGTGGGGCATGTCACAGCTGCCGACTCGCTAGCGAATGTGATTCAACAACGTGTACTTTCGAAAGGCGATGTCGTTTCACCTGAAGCATGGGTCGAACTTTGCGATGACTATTCACCACGAGTGGAAACACGAACCAACCGCTGCCGCGCGATCACTTCTCCCAAGTGGTTCTTGGTCAAGGAGAATGATTCACTGGAATGCCTGTTCTTAAAACCAGATGACGTCAACGATACGAACGACGTCAGTCGACTGCGTCCCGATATCGCCGAACAGCTGCTAGCTAAGTAGCCAAATAGGCCGGATCAAGGAGCGAGTGACGCCGCTCTGGCAAGACACCACAATACTGTTGGACATTACAAATCACGGCGCCACCCACCAAAATCCAGCGGCAAAAAACGGTTATTCATTTTTCCCTAAGACGTTGGGAACGCTGGATTTCGGGCGATTGGTGAGTTTTTGGGTGATTGTGGCCGTTATTTATGACAACAGTAGTTGTCAAAAATGCCTGGCACCGCAACAGTATAGGCATGGCTACCGATCGTCCCAAGATTTCCGATTCGCATTCAACCGAGCGCAATGACCTGCGTTTGATTGATCAGGAGGTCTTATTGGTTTTGCGCAGACACGATTCGATGAGTGTTGGCGACTTGACCAAGGCGTTGGGAGTCACAGCGACAGCGATTCGCCAGCGGATCGAGCGGCTTTTACAAACGGATCTGGTTCTGCGTGAAAAAGTTGTCAGTGGTCGAGGCCGTCCAACATTTCGCTATCGAATTTCCGATGACGGATTGCGGCAGACGAGCGCTGATACGACACGGCTTGCCGAAGCGATGTGGCAAGAGATCATTTCGGTTCCCGACAAAGACCTGCGGCATCAGATGCTGCGATCTTTGGCCGCGCGTCTTGGTCAGCAGATGGCAGTCGACATGCGGCCGATTGGCGATTCACAAGAGTCGTCGTTCGAGGAGCGAATGCAACAGTTTTCGCAAAACCTCGCCGCGCGAAAAATGGATACTGCTGTCAAAAAACTGGGTGGATTGCCAGTACTGGATATCGGTACGTGCCCGTATCCTTCCCTCACGGGATTGTCGGACGATCGGGCAATGTGCCGCATGGAAGAACAGATGATCTCCGAGGCGCTTGGCCAAGACGTCAAGCTCAGTAGTTGCCGTTTGGATGGCGACGATTGTTGTCAGTTCTCGGCGGTCAACCAAACTAGTTAGCAACAATAAACATCATTTTCATATCACTCAGAAAGACGACTGATTCTCAATGTCACATGTTTTGAAAATTGAAGACCTGCAAGTATCGGTTGGTGATAAACCGATTTTGCGCGGTGTAAACTTAACTATCCGCCACGGCGAGACCCATGCTTTGATGGGACCAAACGGTAGCGGCAAAAGTACTCTGGGCTTGGCCATCATGGGCCACCCTGGATACGAAGTCACCGGCGGAAAAATTTCGCTGGACGACGAAGACGTTTTGGAAATGGAGCCCGATGAGCGGGCTCGTGCGGGGATTTTCATGGCGTTCCAGCGTCCTGTCGCAATTCCCGGTGTAAAGATGGCCGACTTCTTGCGGCACGCTACAACCAACGTGCGTCGTCCTGAACGCAAGGAAGGCGAAGAGCTGATTCCGATGCGAGAGTTCCGAAAAGAACTGAAGGACAAAATGGCTCACTTGCGAATGGATGTCGAATTCGCACGTCGTTACGTCAATGATGGATTCTCTGGAGGCGAAATGAAACGCGCCGAGATTCTTCAGCTGGCGATGCTGCAACCAAAGTTCGCCGTTTTGGATGAAACCGATTCGGGCTTGGATGCGGATGCTGTTCGTTTGGCCAGTGAATCGATCGCTGAAATTGGCCGCGAGAAAATGGGTCTGTTGATCATTACTCACCACGACAAATTGCTCGAGCACAACCCGCCCGAGTACACCCATGTGATGCTGGGTGGCCGGATTGTTGAAACCGGTGGCAAGGAGTTGGCGGATGAGCTGCACACCAGCGGCTATGACCGAATTCGCAAAGCCTATCCCGATGCGGAAGCAGCGAACCAAGAAATGTTGGCCGAAGAGGCTTTGGCTTAATCGCTAGCGATGCACTGGTAATGAAACCTGAGCGGCGACGCGTTCACCGCTGGTTCCAATTAAGAACCGAACACAAATCAACCTGAACCAATAGATAAGAATATGGCCACTGGCGTTACCGAAGACGGCTTGGACGAGATTAACAAGTACAACTTTCGCACAGAGACGAAGGGTGTGTTCAAAGCCAAAAAGGGTTTGAGTCGCGATGTTGTTAATCAAATTTCGGACATCAAAGATGAGCCGGACTGGATGCGAGAATTTCGCCTCCAAGCACTTGATATTTTTGAGTCCAAGCCGATGCCCAAATGGGGCGGCGGAATCGATATCGATTTTCAAGATATCTTTTACTACCTGAAACCGACGTCGCAGCAGGAAAAGTCTTGGGATGACGTTCCCCAGGAAATCAAAGATACCTTTGATAAGCTTGGCATTCCCGAAGCCGAAAAGAAATTCTTGGCCGGTGTGAAGGCGCAGTTTGAGAGCGAAGTGGTTTATGGATCGCTGGAAGAAGATCTTGCCAAACAGGGCGTGATCTTTACCGATACCGATACGGCGGTTCGCGAGCATCCCGAGCTGCTGCGAGAGTATTTCGGAAAGATCATTCCGTCAGAGGACAACAAGTTCTCTGCGCTCAACAGCGCGGTTTGGTCGGGCGGTTCTTTCATCTACGTTCCCAAAGGCGTGTCGATCGAATTCCCACTGCAAGCCTACTTTCGAATCAATGCCGAAAGCATGGGGCAGTTTGAACGGACTCTGATTATCGTTGATGAAGGCGCAAGTGTGCATTACGTCGAGGGCTGCACCGCTCCGATGTATAGCACAGAGAGCCTTCACAGTGCTGTGGTTGAAGTGGTTGTCAAACGCAACGCGCGTTGTCGATACACGACGATCCAAAACTGGGCGAACAATATCTATAACTTGGTCACCAAACGTGCGTATGCCTACGGTGATGCGACGATGGAATGGGTTGACGGCAACCTAGGCAGCAAGTTGACGATGAAGTACCCTGCCGTTCACATGATGGAACCAGGCGCTCGTGGCGAGATCCTTTCGATCGCGTTTTCAAGTGCTGGGCAGCACCAAGACGCAGGCGCCAAATTGGTTCATGCGGCGCCCAACACAACGGGCCAGATCATCAGCAAGAGTATCAGCAAGAACGGTGGCCGTGGTAGCTATCGCGGGCTTGTTCGTGTTGAGCCTGGTGCACATGGCAGTAAAAACAATGTCGTTTGCGATGCGTTGATTCTGGATCCTGAAAGCCGCAGTGACACGTATCCATACATCGAAGTGCTGGAGCAGGATTGCCAGATCGGTCATGAGGCGAGTGTGTCGCGAATCGGCGAAGAACAAATGTTCTACTTGTTGAGCCGTGGTTTGACCGAGCAGGAAGCCAGCACGATGATCGTGAACGGTTTCATCGAACCACTGGTAAAAGAATTGCCAATGGAATACGCGATCGAAATGAACCGCCTGATTCAACTTCAAATGGAAGGCAGCGTGGGCTAAATATGAATCCTCTCATCGGCTCAACAAAATGGGGCTGCGTGAGAGGTTCCCTAGCACAAGCCTCGCAAACTGAACTTCGACAACTGAATACTTTCCAAAATACAAATGTCTACCACTACAAATACACTGGATGCTGCTGGCTTTGACGCCTTTTTGGCATCGCGCGACGAGCCGGATTGGTTAACGGATATGCGCAAAGAGGCATGGCAGCATGCTCAAGAGATGCAATGGCCAGCGCGCCGGCACGAAGAATGGATTCGCACCGACTTGCGGATCTTTAACTTGAAGAAATACGGATTGCCTGCGACTGACGCTACCGGTTTCAGCGCTGGGCATCAGCTGCTTGACGGTGTTGACACCGCTGGCACAATCGAGACGCACGACAGCCATTTGGTTGGTGAAACGATCGATGCGGAACTAACGGCAAAAGGCGTCGTGTTCGGAAGCCTTAGCCGTTTATGTGCTGAGCAACCTGAGCTTCTTCGCAAGTTTTTGTTCACAGCGTTCGATGCGGATTGTGACAAGTTCGCTGCACTGCACGCCGCGTTTTGGTCGGGCGGACAGTTTTTGTATGTCCCGCGTGGCGTCGTGATTGATCGTCCACTGCACATCGGATCAATGCTGTCCGATGGTGGCACTGATACGACTCATACGTTGATCGTTTTAGACGAAGGCGCTGAAGCGACTGTGTTGCATGAATCCAATAGCGTCGCGGCGGATGCCGGAGGCGTGCATATTGGCGCCGTGGAAATCATCCAATCGCCAGGTTCACATTTGCGATATGTGAACTTGCAAGAATGGGGTCACAAAACGTTTCACTTCGCGCACCAAAAAGCGTTGGTTGATCGTGATGCCACATTGCAGTGGACGATCGCTGCGATGGGTTCTCAGCTTGCCAAAGTCAATCAGTCAGTTGATTTGATTGGTCGAGGAGCGAATAGCCAAGTCAATGGTGTGATGTTCACTGAAGGACGTCAGCACATTGCGTATCACACCCAGCAGTATCACCGCGCTCCAGATTGCCGAAGCGATTTTTTGTATAAGTCGGCACAGCAAGACAATAGCCGGACGGTTTGGCGCGGGATGATCAAAGTTGATCCAGGTGCGCAGAAGACTGACGGATATCAGCGTAACGACAATCTAATGTTGTCCAACTCTGCCAGAGCCGATTCGATTCCAGGTTTGGAAATCGAAGCCGACGATGTGCGCTGCACCCACGGCAGTACGACGGCCAAGGTTGATGAAGAGTTGATCTTTTATGCCCGTTGCCGCGGCTACACACGAAAAGAAGCTGTCCGCATGATTGTCAGCGGATTCTTTCAACAGATTTTTGATCGAATCACGATCGAGAGCGTCCGTGAAGCACTCGGTGCCGCGATCGCTCGTCAGGTTCGCGAATACGAATAAGCCTTGCCTTGTTTGGAGTGAATCCGCGTTTTCGATGGAAGCCGGATTCTATTTATTCGAGAGGAGAGTTTTTTCCTGGATTAGGAGTTATTGAAATGGCACTTGCAGAAGACGCTGTGCGTGAAGCACTAAAACAAGTTATCGACCCTGAGTTGTACGTGAACATTGTCGACTTAGGTTTGATTTATGTGGTCGATGTCGGAGACGAAAAAGAAGACGGACGTCACGACGTTAACGTTGAAATGACGATGACCAGCCCCATGTGTCCGGCTGGACCTCAGTTGGTCTCCGGTGCAAAAGGCGCCGTGGAAGGACTGGAGCAAGTGGAAACTTGCGAGGTCAAGGTCGTGATGGAACCACCATGGTCACAGGACATGATGACCGATGACGCCCGAGATCATTTAGGGATCTTTTAAAATCCCTGCTATGAAGATCTTTGTTGGCGAATACGTGTGTGGCGGTGGGGTTGTCGATTCGCCACTGGAGCAGGTTCCCCTTGAGCTACGGCGCGAGGGAGCAGCCATGTTGCGCGCGATTACCCAGGACATCGCAGAAATGGCCGATGTCGTGGTTTCGTTGGACGAGCGATTCGATGTCGATATTGCGGGCGCCGAGTCGATTCCAGCAAAGAGTGGGCAATCTATTTTTTCTGCTTGGATTAACGCTGCGAAAAACTGTGACGCAGCCTTGATCGTTGCTCCCGAAAGTGATGGGATTCTAGCCAAAGCGGTCAGCGTCATGAGGGCAGCTGGTGTGGATGTGATTGCCAGCAGTGGTGACTTTCTGCGAGTCGCGAGTGACAAACTGCAAACGGCCAAGGTTTTACATTCAGCGGGCGTTTCTCATCCGATCTATATGGCTAATTCGGATCTGCGTTTCGAATCTCAGATGAAGGGATACGACAGATACGTATTGAAACCGCGCGATGGATGTGGCACACAAGAAATTCAGGTCGTGCAGTCGCTGGATGAAGCAAAGTCAAAACTGACCGATGACCTGTTGCTACAACCCTGGATGCCTGGAAACCCAATCTCTGTTGCGTTGGTTGCGTCGGGAAATCATCAAACGTTTTTGCCAGCGGTCAGCCAAAAGATCCAAATAGAAAATGGAAGTTACGAGGGCGGCTGCGGTCCACTGGATGATGATGCACAGCGACGTGCAACCGCGCTAGCCGCTCGAGCGATTGCTGCCATGCCAATGACGGCTAGAGGGTTCGTCGGTCTTGACCTTCTGCTCGGCCGTCAAGCAAGTGAAGACTGCGTGATTGAGGTCAATCCGCGTTTAACGACCTCCTATGTCGGCTTGCGGCAAATGATCAACGGCAACTTAGCTGCCAGGTTGTTTGACATGGAAACCGGCGCTGTTTCTTGCAGTGTAACTGTCAACTCTGTTAGTTGGGCTCCTGATGGCAAGGTCCGGATTAGCGACGGACTATCGGACAAACCACCGGCTTCTTGCTCGTGAGTACGGTTGGCATCGATATAGGAGGTGCAAACCTGAAGTTTGCATCTTCACGTGGTGATGCCGTGTCTGTCAAATTTCCGATGTGGAAACACCCAGATCAATTGACGGACGCTTTGGTCGCGAACTTGAAAGAGCTACGACCATTCGAGAGAGTAGCTGTCACGATGACCGGCGAACTTGCAGATTGCTTTTATGATCGCGAACATGGTGTTCGGCATATCGTGCGGCAAACCGAGGAGGCGGTTGATGCCCTGCAAATTCAAGAAAGCCAATACTATGCAGTCGACGGCAATTTTCATTCGGCAGAAAGCACGATGGCGGATCCCGATCTTTTTGCGGCCGCAAACTGGCATGCGCTGGCGACGTATGTGGGACGCGAGTTTTGTCCTGATGGTTTATTGGTGGACATCGGTTCGACGACGACTGACGTCATACCGATTAGCAATGGCCAAGTAGCGACCTCTGCCAAAACCGATTTTGATCGATTGGCCGAAGGTTCGTTGGTTTACGTTGGTTGCCGCCGAACCCCACTTTGCGCACTTGCGAGCACCGTGTGCTTTCGTGGTCAAAGAGTTTCGGTGATGAATGAATTGTTTGCTACCATAGACGATGCACTGTTGGTGGTAGGCAGTACCCCGCCTAGCGACCAGTGCGATACAGCGGATGGTCGAACTCGTAGCGTTAAGAATGCGATCAACCGGATCGGTAGAATGGTAGGTCTGGATCATCGCCAAATCAGCAATGCCGAAGCTGTTGATCTTGCCCAACAGTTTGTAACGAGAACTTCAGAATTGATTTGCGATGCGGTTGCTAGGAACAATCCGGTGCGAATAGTTTGCAGTGGTCACGGACGAAGTTTGTTTCAGCCGCCAAGTGATTGCGAAATGATAGAGCTTTCCTCGTGCATTGGCGAAGACGCGTCACGTTGCGCGCCAGCATTCGCGTTGGCTCAACTGCGAGAATCTACTAGTTACAATTGATAAGAGGCGATAGATGCAGCGAGTTATCAAGCTGGGAGGTAGTCTGTTGCAGCGTCCAAATCTGCGACAGGTTATTTTTGATTGGCTTGAAAAGGAGCCTCCCGCAACTAATTTTGTCATTGTTGGTGGAGGGGGAATCATTGATGCCGTGCGTGACTTTGATTCTGTTCACACTCCAGATCAAGAATTGATTCATTGGCTGTGTGTTGACCTGCTATCCGCAACTCAAAGTCTTGTTGCATCGGTGTTTCCGGAATGGGTGAACATCACCGACAGAAGCACTTTGCTCGCTTTCACAGCACGCCGCCAAGAGCAAAAAACCGCGATAATTGCCGTAAAAACGTTCTATTCTGCGGATCAAGACCACGGCCTATCGCGTGATTGGAACACGACCACCGACTCGATTGCAGCAGCGCTTGCCGTTCATGTTGATGCTGATGAACTTGTGTTATTCAAGTCATGCGAGATCACACACAATGACACCAAAAGAATGATCAAAGAGGGAATCCTCGACCCAACATTCGAAAAGATCTCTGCTGATGTTCGTAAGATTCGCGTTGTGTCGCCCTAGCCAAACATGTCTTCGTAAAACGCTTACAGTGTTTTTTGCAGATATCGAGATTTATTTTTAAATCGAGATTGGCAGCCGCTCAATTTTTTGATGTACTAATGTCAGCAAGTGAACGCTTGTCGCCGGTGGAGTCTGTGGGGCAGATCCACCGGCTTTCTTTTTAGGTTCCGCACACATCCGCGAGAGTCTTGTCTTCTGCGGCCACCCTCTCAGCTTTCTTCAGATCAGACAGTGTCTTCCAAGCCGGATGATCACTCGTAGGTCCAGCATTGTGGGCCAGCGCAAGTACTTCGGCGATTGAAATTTGGTGTGCGGGCCTAGCGAGTGTTAGAGAGTCTTCCTCTCCGGCTCCAGAGGATACTCGGCGAAGCATGTTGTTTTCGACAAGCTTGTTTGCCATTTGATTAACAATCCGGCTGGACAGCTTGAGTTGATCAGCGATTTCCTGTTGGCCGATGGACTTGCCCTTTTCAAATGCAACGGCAACTTCACTCATGATCGGCAGCATCCAATCCGGATCCCCGTGCAGTAGATCGTCGTCTGCCCAGTTTTGTTTCTGGAATCGTTTGCCGCGCAGCGTTTGCAATGTGTAGGTCAGAATCAGCCCAAACAGAACGATCAGCCAAGTTAGGTAGATCCAAAATAGGAACAGAGGAATCAAGCCGAGTGATCCGTACAGCGCAGAATAAGGGACTGCTGTCGCAACGTATATTTGGAATCCAAATTTGGCGGCTTCCCAAAGCAATGCCCCCACCATCGCACCAATAGCTGCGGCTTTAACCGAAACATGCGTGTTCGGCATCAACGCGTACAGCAGAAACAGCAGTATCCAGCTGGCAAGTAGCGAAAGGCTGTGTGCCAGTAACAACTTGAGATTGGAACCTGCACCAATCGTGCCAAACCAATCCAAGACTTGACCCGAAAGATACAGACTGATTGCCAAAAGCCCACTTCCAAGTGTGATGATGGACCAATGGATCGCCAATCGGATATGTACAGGTCGTTTCGCCGGCGCGTCAAAAATTCGATTGAACAGGTACTCGACGGAATTAGCGAGAGCAACGGCTGCATACAGAAACAGCAGCAACCCAACGACACCGATGGATGCAAAATCAATCGACGAGACCTTGCGTACAGCGTCTCGCAAGGTTCGGCGAATGCTGGCCTGCGTGCGCCGCTCGTTGGCTTGATTCTCTGCCTCATCATTGGGTGGCGGGGATTCGTTTGAATCTACAAGTGCATCTGGAGCGATCACGGGTTCGCCACCCTCTGCAGTCGTCAACCGTCGGGAGGTTGCATCGATGGCATCCTGTTTTGGTTCAGTCGTCTCTGCTTCAACGACAGGTGTGTCAGACAAATCATCGGATTGATTTTCGTGATCGTCTTGCGGTTCATCATCAGCTTGGTTATCGCTGCGCGCTACGACGTACTCTTGTTCTGGGATGTCTGGTACGCCGAAGAAAGAAAACAATTGCGTTTCAGCACTTTGTTTGACATCTTCCAAGCCACCGACGACTCGAAAAACGACTAGCCCAAGTACAACCACGGGGATCAACGAAAAGATTGTTCGATAGGTCAGTTCGGCCGCCATTCCATCGGCGCGAAGGCGTAGCAACTGACGCCAGCAGTGAACTCCCAATTCCCACGTGTACCGAAGCTGATGTTGGCCACGACTAAGTTTTTCGTGAGGGTGGCGGACAGCATTGAGAATGTAGGCGATCAATCGGGACATCTGATTTGATTCTTCTTTCGAAGCGTGGCCGACCTAACCGCAAAGCACATGCTGGAAAAGCGTGTGCTTGAAGAGGGACACAGCTTAACGAGGTGGAAGATTTCCTCGCTGTGTGTCTTCAGGTTTTGGGCTAGATTTCTTGACCCGGCTTTTAGATGCAACCAAAGTGATGAATCGTCCCTGCTGAACAACCTTGTCTTGTTCATTAACCAAACGCCGAAACCAAACGACACGACATGCGCGACGTCCATGTTGTTCCAAACTTTCAATCTCAGTTACAACGTGAACTTTCTGTCCAAAGAATATTGGGTTCGTAAACTCCCAGTCGGTAACTGACACAAATGCGAGCGTGGCAACACGAGGAAAGTTCGTGCTGAGGCCAGCAAGTATCCCAAGTCCCAGTAACCCATGGGCAACCGGTTCACCAAATGGCGACGACTGGCCAGAGATATCGGTATGCAAGGGATCGTGATCACCGGTCAGGCGAGCGAAGTCCGCGACATCGTCAGCGCTGACCATCCTGGAGTCGCTAGTCCATGAATCACCAACGTTCAGGTCTTCTTGATACAGCAGTGGTTGTTCTGAAACTTGTTTCATTGATCTTTCAGACGGTGATTGGAAAGGGGGTTCGCCGGGAACATCCTGTAAAAGATTGCTTTTTTCAGCCCGACACAAGCGGCCTCATTGGGCTTGAATCGCTTTTGAGCCAACTTTCCGAGGGCTTATGCGGATTAGGCTAGCGTTGCTGAACATCATGATAGTGATTCAGCCTCACTCTGGACTAGAAAAATTGCGCCAAGTCGCCGGACAATCAACACTTTCAGGGCTTTGCGATTTAGCATAGTGCCAGTTTACTTGCGACTTTCAAAGGAATTCCGAAAGATGAAATTAGGTACCGTACTTGCCAGCGCCTTGCTACTTGTGGGTTCCAGTGTATTCGCTGACGACCCAAGTTTTAACGTCAGGCTTTTGATGATTGATGGCAACGAGGGTGTTGCGTGCGGCGATGTTGATGGTGACGGCAAGAAGGATATCGTTGCTGGACGTAACTGGTACCGCAACGGCGATTGGGCGCCGCGTCCGGTGCGATCGATTGAAGACTGGAATGGGTACGTACAAAGCAACGGCGACTACTTGTTTGATGTCAACGGCGATGGGCGGTTAGACGTGATCGCGGGCTCCTTTGTGCCAACAGAAGTCTACTGGTACGAAAATCCTGGCGCAGAAGCGCTTCGCCTTGGCAAACATTGGCCAAAGCATCTGCTGGTTGATACGCAGCTTTCACGCAACGAAGGCCAAATGATGGAAGACATCGATGGCGATGGCCGTCCTGAATGGATCGTCAACAGTTGGCAGAAAGACAATCCAACGGTTGTCTGGCGGCTGGTGGAAAAGAAAGCTTCAAAAACAAAGAAGAAGGCGAATGACGGGGGTGCGAAATATGAAATGAAGGCCCATCGCTTAGGTGAAAAGGTCAACGGCCATGGCATGGCTGTCGGTGACTTGAATGGCGATGGACTTAAAGATGTCTTGGTGGGACTAGGTTGGTATGAACAGCCCAAGGACGGACCTTGGAGTGGCCCATGGAAGTTTCATGACAACTGGAATCAACACGCCAGTATTCCAATGATCGTTGTTGACCTGGACAAAGATGGTGACAGCGATTTGATCTTTGGAAAGGGGCACGACTACGGCCTGATTTGGTGGGAACAAATCGGCACCAAAGACAACGGCAACTTGGATTTTACCGAGCACAAAATTGATGACCGCTATAGCCAGCCTCACACGTTGGCTTGGCAAGACTTGGATGCCGATGGTCAACCTGAACTGATAACGGGCAAACGGTACCACGCTCACAATGGCAAGGACCCTGGTGGCATGGAGATGCCGTGTCTGTACTACTACAAATGGGATTTGAAAACCAAAGCCTTCACACGACATACGATCGAGGAAGGACACGTGGGCTGCGGTCTGCAATTGGTCGTAGAAAAAATCAACGACGATGACAAAGTAGATATCGCAGTGGCGGGAAAGAGCGGAACGTACGTGCTGATGGCCAAGTAGAGCACAGCAAAATTCGTAGACTGTCGATTGCGTTACACACCAAGGATTGCGGAAATGTCAGAGGAAGTTACTTTACGTCAGGCGCAAGCATCGGTTGATGAATGGATTAAAACCATCGGCGTTCGATACTTCGATGAAATGACGAATCTTGCTCAGCTAGTGGAAGAGGTCGGTGAAGTTGCACGGATTCTATCTCGAACTTGCGGCGAACAATCTTGCAAGGAAGGTGAATCGCCCGGCGAACTGAGCGATGAACTCGCAGACGTTCTGTTTGTCACGATTTGCCTTGCAAATCAGTCGGGGATCGATCTGACAAAGGCGTTGCTGAAAAACTTGGACAAGAAAACCAAGCGAGACAAGACTCGCCATTTGGAAAATGAAAAGCTCAGGACTTCGTAGCCCTGATTTGACCCCAAGATCGAGCACGTGCTTGAACCCTTCTGCTGTTCTTACATTTACAAATTCAAAGCCATCCTGTGAAAGCTACCGTGCGATTTCTGTTTTACTTCCTGCTGGTATTCGTTGCGTTTCAATCTCGCCAAGCCGCCGGTCAATCTTCTGAGCGGCCAAATGTGTTGTTCATCTTCTTGGATGATTTTGGTTGGCGAGATTGCAGTTACATGGGTTCGGACTTCTATGAAACACCGAATCTTGATCGACTAGCCAGCGGCGGCATGATTTTCACAGAGGCGTATGCAGGCGCGGCCAATTGTGCTCCTAGTCGAGCTTGTTTGTTGTCAGGGCAGTATTCGCCGCGCCACGAAATCTACAATGTTGGAACCGAGCTTCGTGGAAATCCAAAGCACAGTAAACTTAAACACATCCCTGGCACGGACACGTTACGGACCGACATTCGGACATGGGCGCATTGCATTCAGGATGCTGGCTATCAGACTGCGACGATTGGCAAATGGCACTTGAGCAAGGATCCACTACCGTATGGATTCGATCTGAATTTCGCTGGCACACACAGCGGCAGTCCACCAAAAGGTTACTTTCCACCTCATCCAAAAGCACCTGGTTTAGCCGATGCGCCCAAAGACGAATACTTGACGGACCGGTTGAGTAACGAAGCGATCAAGTTCATCAAAACCAATCGAGAGAGGCCCTGGTTTTTGTACTTAACACACTTTGCCGTTCACACTCCCTTGCAGGCCCCGGATGATCTTTTGCAAAAGTACATTGGCAAACCCAAGGGCGAACTGCATCAATCCAACGTGATGGCAGCGATGATTCAAAGCGTTGACGATGGTGTGGGGCGAATCATGGCGGAGCTTGAATCACTGGGGCTGACGGAAAAAACTGCGATCGTTTTTACATCTGACAACGGTGGATATGGACCGGCGACATCCATGAGCCCGCTGAAGGGCTACAAGGGCACGTACTACGAAGGCGGTATACGTGAGCCAATGTTTGTGAACTGGCCAGGTGTTGTCGCAGCGGGGCAAAAAAGCAGCGAGCCCGTGTCGAATGTTGATCTGTTCCCGACGTTTTGCGAGATCACTGGCGCAAAAAAACCAAGTCAAGCATTGGATGGCATAAGTTTGCTGCCATTGCTAAGCGGAAAAGAAAAATCGCTTGGCGAACGGGCATTGTTTTGGCATTTCCCGGCGTACCTACAAGCCTACAGTCGCTTTGACCAACAGCGCGATCCTTTGTTCCGTTCACGCCCTTGCACGATCATGCGATTTGGCGACTGGAAACTGCACGAGTATTTTGAAGATAGTAGTTTGGAACTCTATGACTTGAAAAACGATCCTGGCGAAACCAACAACTTGGCAAGCCAAGATCCACAACGCACGGATTCACTTCACCAGCGCATGAAACGGTGGCGCAAAGACATCGGTGCCAAGATTCCCACTGAAGCCAACCCACAGTACGATGAAGCGTCAGAAACCAGCGCCATCAAACGCTTGTTAGCAAAGAAAAACAAACCTAAAAAGCGGCAGAAGAAATCCAATTAACGAGACTTGAAACTAAATCTCAAGTTTCTTCAAATCCACCTTGACCCAGTGAATTATCAGCCCGTATTCTCCGCTCATCGTCGTCAACGATAACTCGCTTGGCAACGAATTGAACTTTTGATTTCGCGTGATCCTGCACTGGGCATTTGCCTGCGGACAAGGTAACGCAAGGTGGCACGGATGCTGCCAGAAACGTTGCTAAAGTGGAATCAAAACTCAAAATATCGGTTACAACGCAAGGAAGCGTTTAACCGAATTTATTGAATCGAAAGATCCACCGGCTCCCGGAACTTCGAGCGCGTCGTCCTCCGCCCCCCTAGGACATCGTACTCTCCGGGAGCTTTTTTTATGCGCCGACATAAGTTGCAAAAGATTGCTTTACGATGACAGCATTTTAGACAGTTGGCTCCAGTCGCTAACTTTTACATCGGCAAGTTCAGGCCACTGAAATTCACCCGTCTGATCAAAATGGATGGTGGTGACATTGGCGTTTTTTCCTGCTTGAAGATCAAAGAGATAATCGCCCATCATCAACGCATCAGCAGCCTGAGCATCCCATCGATTCAGAAGAGACAAGATGCCCTTGGGGCTGGGCTTTGGCAAACAGCTATCACGACCAATCACATCTGAATCATGGAAGAAGCTTGCAAGGCCAGCCGCGGCCAACGTCCGCTTTGCAATGGCGTCTCCGTTCCGCGTTAAGACACCAATCTTGCATCCGTTGTCCAAGAGCGATTGCAACACGCTGGCACAGCCTGGCTGCGGAATCGCCAATTCGGCAAGCTCGAACTCGATTTCGTTTAAGCGTTCACGCGTTGCCTTAGCCAAATTCTCCGGCATCAAATCAATTGCCTCCAGAATTGGCTCAGACCCTTCGATACCCAGTTGTTCGCGGACTTGATCAAAATCATGAATGGGAACAGTCAGTGTCCCATCCATGTCAAATATCCAGTGCTTAATCGTCGTTATCATGCTCAGATCATGGCCGGTAGCCAAGCATCATGCAACGACCCGCGCAGGTTTATCTTATTGATCCAACTCCGCCTTGCCATTTTCGGCGCTTTTGGGCATGGGTTTCTATGGTCATTCCAAACCGCCCGTTGAGAAGATCAGAGAGTGGCCTTCGGCCCATGTTGGTGGTTCACACTTTGCAGCCAATTTCCTGATGACTTGCTCTGGTACTGGGTCCGCCCGATTCTTGTTTTGCTTCAGCAGATCATGGAATGGTGGCTCTACATACACAAGTTCGATACGAGCGTTATAGTCGTTGAAGAGGTTGATCCATCGCCCACGAGTCTGCTTCATTGTATTCGTCGCGTTAAATGCAAACGACGTTTCAGCTCGAAGGTGCTCGCGGCATCGCTCCCGAGCCAGTTGAACAACTTGCCCCTGATTGTCGGTTGGGTCGACATCCAGTTCGTCACGAATGTCGTCCAAACAAACGACAGGCAGATCACTCCGGTTTTGCGATAGCCATGTATTCTTGCCGCTTCCTGGTAGCCCAACCATCACCGTCACTTGACAGGGGAAATCCTCGTGTGGTGTATAGTGCAAATTGGGCTCACGCTGGCGAAAGAACAGAAACCGAGCATGGTCGTTGGCAAATGGATATCGATTGCCGTAGCAGGCCAACTCTTCCGAAAGCAGTTTCCAATAGCTCAGGTTCTCTTCAGGGCGAGTTGTCGATTCGGTGTTGCGGCCACGCGTGTCCGCCAGTGCGAACAAATAGAGCAATCGGTTCTCGACCAACCACGAAAGCCGAACAACCTCATGTGTCGGTTCGGTGCGTTCTACCAAGAAAGCTGGTCGACCATGGTATCGAACCAATCGTGCAATCTGCTCACGGGTTTCCAGATCACACCCTAGGTCACGCAGAACTCCTCGAACGAGATGCTCACCTTTCACAGCGTGGTTTGGCGAAGTGATTCGCCCCGTTTCGGGATCAACCCGAGAGGTCAGCGGTTTGGCTGCGTCATGAAACAAGGCCGTGAAGATCAACAATGTTCTCTGTTGGTCATTCAGTTCCGACCAATCATCTAGCTTTGTAAGCTCCGTGCAAACCATCTTGGTATGCGTCCAGACGTCTCCCTCGGAGTGCCATCGGGCATCCTGTGCGCAATCCGCCATCGCTCGGCACCATGGCTGTGGGTCGGCCCATGCCACAATGTCGTCAAGCGATTGGTTTTTGAGTTGGTCCCAGCTCATGACCAAATATCCACGTCATCTGCGAGTTCATTCGGCACCATCACTTCGTGCTGCCAGTGGTTACTCTGTTTAATCTTTTCAACAAATTCTGGACGAACAAACTTGGCTCGCCCAGTTACCGATCCCTCTGCTTCGGTTCTGAAGTAGAGGCCTTCCATCAAGTTGTCTGTTTCATTCGTTTCGGGATTTTCAAACTGACTGTCGAAATGCGACGGACCAACAAGCGTTTCCAGCTTTTTACGTTTCAGGATGCCGGTGTGCAAAACGGGAACCGTTTCAATCCCAGTGTCTTCGAGTAGCGTCAATCGTTGCTGAAGATCGAGAAACGCTTCTGCCTCTTTGTCATAGATGTCGAACTCGAAAAAGTAATGCGTTAGCTCGCGATAGAAAATCGAATGGCGAGCGTAGACCCATTCGCCAAATAGGATGTACTGTCGCTGGAGTCGCTCTTCCAAAATGTTTCGTTTGACGACAGCCCACTGCTTAAACAAATAGTACTGCGGATGCATTCCCTCAGTGATCAAGTGACCTCGGCATTGCAGAACGATTTCACCATCATCAGAGAAATGAATACCGACATTGGTTCCGTCGATTTTCTCTTCAACGATCAAGGATTCGTCAGCAATGAACTCATTCGATTCCTTTTCCCCAAGGTGCTTGTCGTCTGCTGTACCGTTGGCTCCGAACAGGTGCGGAGTACGAGGATACTTTACAAAGTCGCCGTGCGAGGATCCCATCGTGCCGCTCCTGCTGTTGGTGAAATTCATTTTTGGGGTAGCTGGATTCGCCAGGATTCAGGCCGGTTCGTGAAAACCGAAATCTGCCGACTCCGGCTACGCTGTCGATTTTTTTTGAGGCTGCGAACCTACTTCGTCACCATCTATCTTTGTTACGGTGTACTAATTTTCTTTGCATGCCTGACAATTGTCGCCGCCAAAAGGTTCGCCTGACTATGAAGCTTGTATACGACGCTAACGATCTTCCACATGCGAAGAAGCTGAAAGATGACCGATTCGATTGGCTTCGTGAGCTCGGTGCAGTCGAATTGTCTGAAGTCCAGGCAGACGACGATGGCTTTCTCTTCAGTTACCAGCATGGCGAGAGTCATTTGGCCCAGCAAGTCGGTCATCTACCCAGAATTCATGACCGCCCTAAAGATCGCTCCGAACTCGTCAACCTCAATGACGTCATCCGCAAGCTGGATCAGGCTGGCGTCAAGATTCCAACTCCCAAGACATGGGTGATTGAGGTCGATGATGAGTTGCCAGGCGATCTCACGTTCCCATTATTCGTGCGAACACCCAAGTCCTCATGGAAACGTGGTGGCGAACAGGGCAAGGTTGGCAGCATCAAGGAACTAAGCGACGAAGCGGAACTGCTTCGGCGAGCGTTTGGCTGGGATACGCCAATCATCGCTCGTGAGTGGCTAGAAATCGCACCAGCAGGAAAGTGGATGTTCGGAGATGCCCCACAAGAGATTCGAACTTGGGTCATCGATGGCACACCCAGGGCGTGGAGTTTTCATTTCCTACATGCTGTTTCATCGCCGGCGGGGTTTCCACCAACCAAAGAAGATCTCAAACAAATTGAGGCGATGGCTACCGCAGTTGCTGGGCCGTTCGCTTCAAGACTGATAGCAGCTGACTTCGTACGCGATGTCAAAGGCAATTGGCACTTTATGGAATCCGGTCCAGGAGCTGTCGCTGGCACCGCTCACGAACGAGTCTTCAAGCATGTCGCTTTGACTATGATCGGCCAATCATCAAAAATCGATGGCGATTCCGTCGGTGGGCTATTCTGATCACTCGTGTCAATTCGCAAAACTTGGTGTGGCGTCCGCGCGCCCGGTCTGCTGGCGACCTGTGCCTGTGAAGCAATGGATAGCGTACACCAAACCAACTTTGAACCGATCCTTGTCCCACGCGCGCGTGGGATGAGTGCGATTTGGCTGTTCGTCAGCGTTGGAATTGTTGGTTTCGGCCTGATGCCTTGGATCATTTGGTTTACCAAAGGCAAAAATTTCAATTGGGGTGGGGCAAGCATCTTGGCACTCTGGTCTGCTTTTCCGATGTGTCTAGCCGCGATGATGATCTTTCATTCGCTGTGTCGCATCCAGATTGAGGTCGATGGGGATGAGATCTGCCGAAGAAAACGTCTTGGCCCGATTTCAATATGCAAACGTTTTGTTGCCGATCATATCCAGTTGAATTCTCATATCGTTTGGGGCCGGCACCGCAATCGCGAACACCAAGTTCTGTATATGTACGAAGAACAAAAGCAGCGACAGGTTTTTCTCTGGGATCTTGAGTGCCGTGACCTGCAACAAGTCGGCAAAGCAATCGCGCAGGCCGGAACGATTAGGTACAGCGAAAAGTGATTCAAAATACTCGCGCAGCGTCTATAAAAACAAATGCTTGGCAAGCATCGACTAGCGGTTGATCACTTGGTCGATCTTTGCTGCAACGATAAAATCGTTTTCACTCAAGCCACCGATCGCGTGGGTCGACAGATCGATCTGAACATTGCGGTAACTTGTTAGGTGAAAATCGGGATGGTGATTTTCTGCTTCGGCGACTTCGCCCGCGTTGTTCAGTAGTTGCATCGCTTCCTTGAAGTGCTTGCAGATCACTTTCCGGCTGATCATCTTTCCGTCGTCGATGATCTCCCATTTTGGTGTCGCTTTCAAGAATGTTTCTGCACCTGTCGCGTCCAGCGGTTCGACACCGCCCTCACAAGGCAAACATTTTGATTTGGTTAGTGATTCTGTGGTTGGCTCTGTCACTTCTATGCCATGGTTGAGAGTCGGAGGTTTTTAGCAATGCCCTTTTGTAACGAATTCCAGATTTGTAGCAACTCTTAAAACGCGACGTTTCTTGGCATGTTCCGTTCCATCCTACCCGGCGCGGTGGATGGTTAGCCAAGCATCAGTCGTGCGATATTGATGTAGATAACGATCCCAAGAATATCGACGATACCGGCGACAAACGGGTTGCTCATCATCGCGGGGTCGAGGCCAATTTTCTTGAAGACGATCGGTAATGTTGCTCCGAAAACACAGCCAACCACGATCACAGAAATCAGAGTCAATGGAATCACGACCGCCGCAGTGATGGTTGGTGCAAGAAAAATAGCGACTGCGAATCCGATCAATGCCAGAAAGCTGCCGAGCATCAGCGATACGCGAATCTCACGTGTCAGTACGGTTGGCCAGTCATGTTCGTGGACTTCGCCACCGGTCATGGCGGTGATAACGAGAGTCGCCGATTGGCTGCCCGAATTCCCGCCGGCACTAATGATCAGCGGGATGAACCACACCAGCCATTCGAACTGATTCAGTTCGTGTTCATAGTGCCGCAAAGCAAAGGCGGTTAGCAGTGCGGCGAAAAACAGGATCGTCAGCCAGATCCCGCGCTTCCAGGAAAGCGTTAACAGGCCGATTCGCAAATAATCGTCCTCAAAGGGCGCAACAGCAGCGATCCGCTGGGCATCTTCGGTCAATTCCTCGCGAACCACATCGATCACATCGTCATGCGTGATGATGCCAAGCAGCTGCCGACTGGAATCGACGACTGGGATTGCCAGCAGGTTGAAATGTTCGACTTTTTCGGCGACCGATTCCTGGTCTTCGCTGGCCAATGCTGTGATGACGTCGGTCTCCATGATTTCGCCCAGCGTCCGTGTGGACTTGCCGATCGAAGAAACCAGTTGTCTTGTGGATACGATGCCGCGAAGCAAGTTGTCTTCATCAACGACATACAGGTAGTAGATCGTTTCTAAATCATGGGCTTGCCTTCCCAGTTCTTCGAGAGCTTCCCAAGCCGTCATCTTTTCCGTCAGCATCGCGACCTGGGTGGTCATCAACGCGCCGGCCGTTTCGTCTTGATAAGACCGCAAGCGTTGAATGTTGCGTCGGTCTTCGACTGGCATCAGCGCGAGGATGGCGTCAACGCGCGCGTCTTCTAGTTCTTGCAGCAAGTCAACGCGATCGTCCGAGGGAACTTCAACGAGCAGTGCGGCGATCTCTGCTGGCTCTTCTTCGGCCAGCATTTCGACCTGGCGCTCTTCCTCGAAATAGCTAAAGATTTCCGAGCGCCGTTCGGGTTCGGCATACTGCAGGACACGCCAGATTTGAAAGTTCTCAAGTCCTGCCATGAACTCTGCGGTTCGCCCTGCGTTGACGGCAGTGCAAAACTCTACCAGCTCCAGCCGATTTTCATCGGCCAGCATTTCACGAAGTTCGGGTAGAAAGAGGGTGTTGACCACGGCGGAAACGCACAAAGGAGGCCGGCAGTGAAGAACCACTGCCCAATTTAATCACAGGAATCCGCTGGTCCTATAACGTTGTCAGTTAATTGCTGACACGCTCCACGTAATCACCCGTACGGGTATCAACTTTGATTACATTTCCGACTTTGATGAATCCGGGCACGATCATTTCGGCACCTGTTTCCACCTGAGCAGGTTTGGTCACGTTGGTTGCCGTGTCCCCTTTTGCGCCTGGTGCACAGTCGGTGACTTCTAGCTCGACCATCGTGGGCGGTTCAACAATGATCGCATTTCCGTTGTAAAGCGTCATCGTACATTTCATGCCGTCCTTGAGGAACTTCCAAATGTCACCGGCAACGGCTCCAGCAACTTCGTATTGCTCGAAAGTTTCCTGGTGCATGAAAACGAAGTCTTCACCTTGGCGATACAGGAAGGAAACGTCGGTAGTTTCGACATCGGCGGATTCCAGAGAATCACCACCTTTGTAAGTACGATTTAAACTGGTTCCTCGAACCAAGTTCTTTAGCGTACACTTATACATCGCGTTTCCCTTTCCAGGTTTGACGAATTCCATTTCCGTCACGAGGTAAGGTTCGCCGTCGATTTGGACCTTCAGTCCCTTTTTGAATTGACTAGTCTTGTAAGTAGCCATTTAACGATGGCTCCAATCTACGAGGTGAATGTGGGGTGATTTAGGTTTGTCCAACGCTGATTGTTTCGCAAAGGAGATTCAACGTCTTGGGACCACACAAAATTCTAACGACAACATCGAATCTTGTCCCGACGGGTCTAAATGACCAAGTTGTCGCGGTTGTGAATTGGCAAACGGCCATGAAGCTAGCGATTCGGTCGGAAGCTCGATTGCGTGATGAATTGAATCTGCCGAAAGCCGTTACAGGGGATACGAACGCCTTTTCGACGTTTGTTCCGCTTGAGTTTCTTGCCAAAATTCGCCCTGGTGATCCTGACGATCCGCTACTTAGGCAGGTTCTGCCTACCGCCTCCGAGCTGGTTGATGCCTCAGGATTCGTCGCTGATCCGGTGGGGGATCTGGCAATGAAGGTCGCTCCTGGGGTGCTGCGAAAGTACCAAGGCCGGGCACTCGTGATCGCAACGGGAGCCTGCGGTATTCACTGTCGCTACTGCTTTCGTAGAGAATTCCCGTATGCCGAGTCGGGCATTTCGAATGACTGGGATCAGTCGCTGAAGTACCTGCGCGAAGATACCGAAATCGAAGAAGTTCTGTTGAGCGGCGGTGATCCTCTGACCTTGGTCGATCAGAAAGTTGACCGGCTGCTTTCGGATTTGGAATCGATCAACCACATCAAGCGTGTTCGAATCCATAGCCGAATGCCAGTGGTGATCCCGCAGCGAGTGACAACTGAATTGGTACAGCGGTTGAAGGCTAGTCGCCTGACTGCTTGGATGGTGATTCATGCCAATCACCCCAACGAGCTTGGTGATGATGTTGTGCAGGCAACCGACCGAATGGTTGATGCGGGTATTCCCGTGCTGAATCAAGCCGTCTTGATGCGCGGTGTGAACGATGATTTAGAAACACTCGTTGAGCTGTGCAAACGGTTGGTGAATCATCGAATCCAACCGTACTATCTTCACCAGCTTGATCGAGTTCGTGGTGCAGCGCACTTTGAAGTACCAGTCAAAGTCGGCTTGCGGTTGGCCGCCGAACTACGCGCGAGACTGCCGGGTTACGCGGTTCCTGTTTACGTCAGCGAAGTCCCTGGCAAGTCTAGCAAGACGCTTTGCAGTGAGCTTGATTGAGCACCGCAGATGATTTGCGCACGCAAACTAGAACTTCCAGCGAAACTCGACCCGTGTTCCGTGCAAGTCCTCTTGTCCTTCGCGCCAGCCATACATTGCGTCGGCCCGAAAGATGGTTGCGTGTGACAACGGAATTTGAAAACGGCTGCCAATTCCGAATTGATCGCCGTCGATGTTCGTGTTCTTGCTTCCGTGAGTGGTTAGAAAAGAAGTTTCCAGCACAAGCTGGCGATCCAGTCCTTGGCCTAGCAGGTCGATACCCAAACTGAATCCGGCCGTGTCACTTCCGGTTGCGTCAAGTGTTGGATATCCATTAAGTCCATCTGTGTCAAAGTTGATGCCAGTATTGCGCAGTATGCCACCAGAGCCAGCTGCCCTGGCGACCGATTGTGGTCTGTCCCAACCAACGAAAAAGTTTAGATAGGGAACAACGGTCAGAGGAGCTGCCGTGATCAGACTATTTTCAACCAACAGCAATACACCGTCAGCAGTTCTGTCGTCCGACGGCAACGATTGGCCATCATTGACAATCACGCGCAGACTATTGCTAACGCGATCAAAGTACCTGCGTGTGTAGCTGATCGTCGCATTATGGTAGCTTCGCTCGCTAAAATTCCTGTCTCGCAGGTAGGCGTAGCCGGCTTCGATGTATCCGTCGTAGGCTTCTATGAACCAAGCAGTTCCAAAGACTTGAGCGGCGTGATCGCTATTGAACGCGGGGCTGTTGATTTGATCAAACCCTGCAAAAAAGGTCAGATCGGCATTTGAAATATTCAGCAACGTGCTGTGTCTAGCAGGAAGCGAGAACGCCAAACCAGAAATAGCGTCCTCCGCCCAAATTCCATTTTGAAATAGCAGCGGTACCAAGCCAAACGTGATTGGCAATTCAAACTGCGAAGGGCGATTGAACTGATTGGACAGTATCACACCTAGATCACCCTCAAAAAATCCAGTGACAGGTGTAAAATCGACTTCTAGTTCAAGATCCAAATCACCGTCGACGCGTTCGACCCGAGTGAACTGACCGTTTTCGTCCAGCGGCCCGATGAACAGGTGAATTCGTTCGGTATCGGTTACCCTAAAATCGAAATCTAGATTCAGGCGGTGCGCCCAGTTCTGCACTCGGCCGTTAGCATTTCGGCCGCTCAGAACTCCGGTACGATAGTCGCCGTAAACATAAAATTCAGGTCGATACAGGTTCTTGTCACCCCACAAATTCCGACCGCGTGGCGTTATCCCTGGGCCATAGAACTGCCGGGGCCATTCGACCCACGGGCGTTGAGTCGGACCACTGTATTTGCCATCGTAAATCCAGGATTCACGGGTAGAGTCGATCTGCAGTGACAGGGGATCAACGCATGTGGGTGAAAAATCGGTGCTGAAATAGCCGGCATGGGCCGGCGGCTCAGAGCCCAGCTGACTGGATTGGTAGTGTTTGACTCCCAGGCGATCCAGTCTTGCAGACGCCAACGCCGCATTGGTGTTCTGTTTTTTTTTATTGAAGACGGCTGGGCTAAACACGCTACGGTGCTGTTCAGTAGCCGGAGGCGTTTGTGCAGTCGGTGCTGGAGCTTGGCGAGTCTCCTGAGCCGCCTTGGTCAGTGGCCGATAGAAATCAGCAATCGCGTTGGCGCGGTTGTTCTGCAGCATGTTCAAAGCAGGCGATTCTTTCTGCACTGGGATTGGCTCGAAACCCTGGGCAGTCGTAATTTCTGGTTCGTTTGTCGGTACTGGAATCCAGGGATCACCATGACCGCTGACCTGCCGGACTCGTGACTGCGAATCTGTTGGCGGAGCAGTTTTACGTTGCCGTGGTTGTTGCTTTTGGTAGTGTTGGATTGCGGTTCGATGCAATTGCATCCGAATCGAAATTTCGTATCGTCTTGCATCAAAAGGAGTGACCGGATGCTTTGTTGCCGTTTGAACAACTGGACGCGCTGGGGGCACTATTTGCTTTGGCAGCGGTTTGTGTTGTTCGCGCAGAGCTATCACTTGTTTGCGTACCGATTCGTCAAACAGGTTGCGATCGAAAACGGTGTTGACGTTTTTCAAAACCGGTGCAGGCGTGTTGTCTACTTTGGGCGGTACTGAAGCGGATAAAAGCGGCAGCGTCATGCCAGTTTCTTTGGCAACCGGAGGTGGTTCCAAGCTCAATTCAATTGAATTGGATTGTTCCGAGAGTCCATTCGTAATCGGTTCGGAAATTTCAGGAGTAAATTCAATCAGCGGCGCAGGCAGGGAAGTTTTTACCGGAGCAGGTGTTTCGGTTTGTGCCTGCTTGGGCTGTGGCGGAGTGGGGTCGGGAATTGGTAAACGCTGTTGTTCTAACGTCGGCGATAGAAAGCCAGGGAGACTGGTTCGAATGGGCGAATCGTGACGATCTGCTAGCAGCACCAAAGATGGCAGCAAACAAAACGCGCCCACAAGCGCAGCTAACCGCGCCCGCCGGAACTGGCGGTTGGTGCGACGTGCAAGTGCACTTCGCTTGGAGGCTGGGGTAACTGTCATCGAACTGTGAAGGTGTGGCTGCTGGGTCGGATATCCAACATGTTTTCATTCATCCGCTGAATCATTTCTGGAGTCGAATTGATTTGTCGCATGAAGTAAATTGGTTCTGTTCGGCTGCGCATCCGCACGCTTAATCGATAGGCTCCTGGTTTTGTGAATGCGTGCGCAGGAATGTGATACGTTGGCGTTCGGGAATCCAACGCAGCGATCGAATGGGCTTCCATCCGAATCAGTGGCGGATGGTTCAATACACTGACGGGGACGTTCGCGGGCCGCAAGAAAACGAGTTGATCAACACTAAAGTTCAGTGGCAGAGCGGCTTCGCGGTCGGTACCACGCAATCCATTGTTGATCAGAAATTTCGTTTGCAAATTGAATAGATCTTTGTCACGCGCGATCCTGCCCAATGCAACTTCTCTGGAATGCATGTCGGCCAAATCACCATTTCGATCAAGGTAGCCACTTTCCCACACACGTCGGCCATCTGGGTCGATCAACACAACGTTCAGCCATAGTTGTGGTTGAGCGCCCAGCGAACCTGTGGGCAAGTTGTGTCCATCACTTGTATTGCTGACTCGATAGGCGAACGTCAGATTTCGGCCAACACGAGGCTCGCGCTTAAAATAGGGACCATCAATCTTGGTGGCAGCCTCCAAGGTCATGATCGCGGCTTCCCGCTTCCTTTGGATGGTCGCCAGATTCTTGTCGATGATTTTCCGAGCGTCACGTCGGTCATCGGCAGTGTCCCACGGCTTGGGAAAACTCGCCTGCTTTGGAACCGTTTTCTCAAACGCTTCGGTTCCCCAACCAGATCGGTAGTCAAATGCTAGCCAATCTCGCGGTTCGTACTCTTTGGCTTTCGGGTTGTGCGGGAACAATCCTGGATGAGCGATCGAATAGCCTGGACCCCAAAACATGTGATTGGAGCGCTTTTTGGGCTCTCCATACGGCTTGCCACCGATTTCTGCGATGTGGTCTGTCGCAAACGGAGATTCTTTGCCAGGCACTGCACCCATGTGGCACTGTTGGCAAGTCACGCCCCGTTTGGAGGCTGGGCTCGCGCGGTACTGAGCATGAACGACTTCCAACCCGATTCCAGGGTGCACAGCAACTTGGTGGCACGAGACGCAGATGTCGCCAGTCTTAAGCGGTGCAAAGAAGTTTGCGCCGCGGTGCATGTTTTGGCCTGGGCCTTTTTCGCCAGGATACAGTTTGAGTTTATGCTTCTTTGCGCTGGTAACCGCCGCAGCTACGCCAGCTCCGTTGCCAGCAGTGTTCATCGGTTGGTGAATGTCGCCTGGTTCGATTCGGCGGTCGCCATTGCTGCGCCAGTAGTGTTCGTTGACGCGGTGGCACGCGATGCAGGTGACGCCTTCGCGTACGACAGGCGGAGCATCCAGCACACTCATTTCGCGAGGCAATGAAAGCTGAGTCTGGATTGGCGAATGGCAACGCGTGCAAAAGAAACCTACTGTGCCCCTGGTGTATTCATGCATCGCCTGTTCGAAACGCTGGAACATCGGCGAGATCGCGGCGTAGCCATGGGAACTAGCAGCCCACTCGTCGTAATGCCCTGGATGGCATTTGCGGCAGGATTCGGCCGAAGGATATTGATTCTCGGTCCAAAGGTCTTCGTGTGGATCCTTCTTCTTTTTTTCGTCCTTCTTGTCGGTGTCCTTCTTCTTTGCGCGTTCCTTTTCTTTCTCAGGATCAGGACCAACGCTGCTGAGCGGATCGTCTTCGTCGGAACCGCCGAGATCAAAGGGATCTGATTCGCCGCCCAACAGATCGTCCGCGCCTCCCTTGGCATCACTGCCGCCAAGCAGGCTGTCATCTAGCTCGCTGTAAGGATCTTCCTCGTCCAGCAGGCTTTGAGCGCGCACGTCCGCCAACCCACCTAGTAGGAGAAGCACAAGTAGGACAAGCAGCACGCGGGCTCGGAACAATTGAAGGACGCTCAAGGTAGATCGATCTCGGATGGGTGAACACAGACGCTCTGAATCCGAATCGACCACTCAAGATCCATACATCCAAGACAATCGGACCATCCAGTAGAAACACCCCAAACTGCGCAGTGTGTGAACCATGAAAAAACCGGCACAAACAGAGCTGTTTGCCATGTGCAGGGCCAACATTCTCTGGGAATGCTGCTATTCACTTTTGCGCTAACGTACGGTTTGGAGGTGCATTTTTGATTGCAATGAAATCCAAAAGAGTTCAGCGATGTCCTTCAATATCATTCCACATGACGACACTGAAGATCGAGCATATTTCCGTTGTCCAATTTCCGACTCAGAGCGGAATGCGACCATGCGAATCGGTTCCAAGCGATTCAAAGGCGAGATGACCGAGCGTTCGATCAATGGCTACACGTTGACCGTTGCTTCGAAATATGCTGGCAAACTAAAGCGAGCCAAGCAAGTGATTCTTTCGTACGATGGCTTAAAATTTGAAACCACCGTCAAGTCGGTTACCAAGGCCGAGCGTGGGACAGTTCGCGTAGCGCTTAATTTGAAACGCGATTTGACGAAACCGCCAAATGTCGCACCATCATTCTTCTCACGATTTTTCCGACGTCGACGAGATATGTCGCACAGTGCCGCCACTGCCACTGTTGCCTACGGCGGTATTGTCTTGATCCTGTTTTCTCTTTTGGCGCTGCCAGGACTGGGAGACAGACTGGGCACGGCGGACCGAATCGAATCAGCTTTGAAGTGGTGTCTGAATTCGGCCAGCAAACAGATCGACGATTGGAATTCGTAGGCGGTACGAACGCTCAATCGTACTTGATAACAGATTGAACTGGATACGGTTCGAGTAGCTTGGCGCCGCCCAAAGCCACTAGCTCGATTAAAAATGAGCAAGCCACGATTTCGGCTTGGCACGTATTGAGCAGTTCGCAGCAGGCTTTCATTGTGCCACCCGTAGCCAACAGATCATCGACAACGAGCACACGTTGGCCAGGTTCAATGGCGTCGATGTGCATCTGCAATTCATCGGATCCATATTCCAGATCGTACTTGTACTTGTGGACTTTGTAGGGAAGTTTCCCTGGCTTGCGGATAGGTACGAAACCCGCATTGAGCTTCATCGCCATTGGAACCGCAAAGATAAATCCCCGCGCCTCAGCAGCCGCGATCACATCGATTTGCTGATCCAGGAACGGTTCAACCAGAGCATCTGTGGCTGCTTCCAACGCCTTGCTATCTGCCAACAGTGGCGCAATATCACGGAACAGAATCCCGGGCTTGGGGTAATCGGGAATGTCGCGAATCAATTCACGTAACTTATCCATCGTGTGATCTGTTCCTATCGTCGTCGGCTGCAATTCAGAGAAAGCTATTGATAAGTGTCATTCTACTGCACAACCCGCTGGAGGAGAGACTGGGACGCGTTGGGTAAATCACTTTTTCAAAGTACGTTGGGCATTCCTGCCCGACTGAATTTAAAAACGTTTTGCCAAAAAAACGCATCTTCAAAACTCACGCTTTAAGTCAGGTTGCCCCACAAAAACCACCTCCAATGGCTGTCGAATCATTCTGACGATCATGGTGCATGTTGTTTCTGCGATGTTTTGACCGGTATCAGCGATTCTGGACGACATAGTAAACTATTACTCTGACCAGATTTGATTTTTGGAGGTAGCTGGATTCGCCAGAATTCAGGCCGGTTGGTGAAAACCGAAGTCTGGCGACCCCGGCGACGGCACTAAAAAGGTTGGCCAACCTTCGCGAAAAATTCTGTGGACACAATGCCAATTCGATCGACCGCATTTTTACTCTTCACTTTGACCATGGCTGGTGTTGCGCGCAGCGACCAAAAATCCAACCAGCTTTACAAAGACCAGTTGTTGCCTTTGTTGCGGACGTATTGCTTTGACTGCCACAGCCAGGATGATGAGATCACGCTGACGGGAGATGACTCGGCTGAGAAAATCAAAAAGAATCGGAAGCTCTGGATTCGCGCGCTGACCCAAGTCCAGATCGGTACGATGCCGCCCGAAGACGGTGATGCATTGGATGACGCGACGCGAAAGAAGATTGTTGCGTTGATGGATCGTTTAGCAAACGCTGTTGATTGTGTGCAGAATCCAAATGCCGGCAAAGTTGCTTTGCGGCGGCTGAATCGAAACGAGTATCGCAATACCATCCGCGACCTGACTGGAGTCGACTACCGACCTGCGTCAAATTTCCCTGGTGACGATGTCGGTTACGGTTTCGACAACGTTGGTGACGTAATGTCGATGCCACCGATCTTACTGGAAAAATACTTGGACGCTGCGGAGCATATCACAGGCAAAGCGATCTATACCCCGCCTCCGCCAGAGATCTTTGAAATTGAACCAGCGATCTACAAGCTCAAAGGAGCCGATCGCTTTGGTAACGGTGGAGGGCAACTGGTGATGCACATCAATGGCACTGTCGCCTTGGAAACGAATTTGCCTTTCGGAGGTGAGTTCACATTAACCATGAGGGTTTCAGCTAGCCAAATCGGCGACGAACCAGCAAAGATGACCATTCAAACTGATCGGTTTAAAAAAACGGTCGACGTGCCCAATACGAATCCAGAGGAAAAGAAATTCAAAATCCGGTTGGGGAAAGGCAAACGCAAGATCGAGTTTAGTTTTATCAATGACTTTTACGTGCCCAAGAAGGGCGATCGTAATCTCAATATCCACTACATCAATTTGTCTGGCTCGCAGCGCCGGTCTGCGATCGCATTTTCAGACAGTAGACTACCGGTCAGCCACAAAGTACTGATCTTCAAGACACCTTCTGCCAACGTAACGCCTGCGCAAGCTTCTGCAGAAGTGCTCGGTCGATTTGCGAGCCGCGCTTTTCGTCGCCCAGTGTTGAACGCCGAAGTCGCCAAGCTTGTCAGACTCACCGAACAGGTTCGCGCTGATGGAGGAACGTATGAGGAAAGTATTCAAGTTGCGTTGCAAGCGATTCTGGTTTCGCCCCACTTTATCTTTCGCGTAGAAAGACCTCGGGCTCCTGACTCGTCCGGCAAAATGCCGCTCATCAGTGACTATGAACTGGCGACCCGGATTTCATATCTCTTGTGGAGCAGTATGCCTGATGATGAATTGCTGTTGATGGCCCATAAAGGTGAACTGCGTGACTCTCGCAAGCTGCTGGAAAAGATTGGGCGGATGATCAACGACAGCAGATTCAATCGCTTTGTTGACAATTTCGCATCGCAGTGGTTACAGCTTCGCAACTTGAAGACCGCCAATCCCGATGAACGTCTCTATCGCGGATTCGATGACCAGATTCGCATATTGATGCGACGCGAGACGCTGACCTTCGTTGCCAACGTGATGCGAAAGAACATGCCGGTCACGACTTTACTGGACGCGGATTTCACCTATTTGAACGAACCGTTGGCCAGGTTTTACGGAATCGCAGGTGTCAGTGGCGATGAATTTCGGCCCGTTTCTCTGAAGGGTTCCAATCGTGGCGGCTTGTTGACTCATGCCAGCGTGCTGACTGTGACCAGCAACCCCACACGCACCAGTCCTGTGAAACGCGGCAAGTGGATCTTGGACAATCTACTGAATACGCCGCCGCCACCTGCGCCCGCGAACGTGCCAGAACTAGAGAAAGAAAGATTGTCTGGCACCCTACGTCAACGCATGGAACAGCACCGCAAAAATCCGGCTTGCGCGGCTTGCCACAAATCGATGGATCCACTGGGCTTCGCTCTGGAGAACTTTGATGCTGTTGGGCAATGGCGAACACGTGACGGCGGCAAAGATATCGACGCCAGCGGAACTTTGCCGGACGGCACAAAATTCGATGGAGCCTTGCAACTCCGACAATTGTTGGCCACATCACGACGCGATCAGTTTGTTCGTTGTCTTGTCGAAAAGATGTTGGTGTATGCCGTTGGCCGAGGGACTGAGTATTACGACAAGTGTGCCGTCGACAAAATCGTCGCGGATATACGACAGAAAGATTTTCGATTTGCGTATGTGATCGCCGGTATCATCCAGAGCGACCCGTTTCAAAAACAGGGCTTTCGAGAATAGCCAGCTATCACGCCAAGGATTCAAAACATGACGATGAAAACGCTTTCGCGCCGAACTGTACTGCGTGGCTTGGGAACAACGATTGCCTTGCCGATGTTGGATGTGATGTCATCGACACGCCTGCTGTCGGCCGCCACTGGCGATAAAGCTCCACTGCGAATGGCGTTCCTTTACGTCCCCAATGGTGCTCACATGCCTGACTGGACGCCAAAAAATGATGGCTTGGGTTACACGATGTCACCGACGATCAAACGTGCCGCTGATCACCGCGACCACTTTAATGTGCTGTCGGGCCTGACATTGGATGGTGCTCGCGCGCATGGCGATGGCGGAGGTGATCACGCCCGAAGTGTCGCCGCGTTCTTAACAGGAGCCCATCCACGCAAGACCAATGGTGCCGATATCCAAAACGGTATTTCTGTTGATCAAGCCACGGCGCAGAAAGTCGGCAATGAAACTCGTTTTGCTTCGCTTGAGCTTGGCCTGGAAGCCAGCGCGCAGGCGGGGAATTGTGACAGTGGGTACAGCTGTGCGTACGCCTCGAATATGTCTTGGAGAGGCCCAACGAATCCGATGGCAAAAGAGATTGATCCGGCTGCTTTGTTTGATCGACTTTTCGCAGGCAAGACTGTGAAAGAGACCCGCCAAGCCAAATCGATGCGAGAAAAGTATCGCAAGAGCATCCTGGATTCTGCTTTAGAAGACGCCAAAGATCTGCACAAGGTATTGCCACGCGTGGATCAACGAAAGTTGGACGAGTACCTGTATTCTGTTCGCGACGTTGAGAAACGTTTGGGCGGTGCCGAGAAGTTGCGGATGAACGAAGATGGGGTTCCCGATTTCCCACGGCCCAAAGGAATTCCCGTGACTTTGCGTGAGCATTGTGAACTGATGATGGACATGATGACGTTGGCGATGCAGACCGATAGCACACGGATTTTGTCGTTTATGTTTACCAATGCAGGTAGCAATCGCAACTATTCGGAAATCGAAGTCAACGAAGGCCACCACGAACTTTCGCATCATGGCAAAAGCAAGCACAAGCAAACGCAGATTGCAAAAATCAACCGCTTCCACATGGATCGGTTCAGCTACTTTTTGAATCGATTGCGCAGTGTTCACGAAGGCGATGGCACGCTGCTGGACAATAGTATGGTGATCTACGGCAGCGGCATTAGCGACGGCGACCGACACAACCACGACGATCTACCAATCATCATGGCAGGCAACGCGGGCGGTCGCATCAAGACCGGGCGACACATTCGCTACAAGAATGGCACGCCGCTCTGCAATCTGTACGTCTGGATGATGCAACAGATGGGAGCTCGCGTGAAAGACTTTGGCGACAGCAATGGCGTCATCAATCAACTGAGCTGATCAGCCGTTCCATTTCCAGCCATCGCGATATTCGCGTTTGATGAACTTATCAAGCTCGGGATGATCTTTGACTTCCATCTTTTCAGCATCCCACTCGAGTTTTTTGTCGGCGTGACGCTGAGCAAGCACGCCCAACAGTATCGTTTCGGTCATGGGGCCGGAATGCAGAAAGTTTGATTCCGCCTGTTCGATCTTTCCTTCCACGGCATCCAACCACTCACGGTAGTTGTCCTGGTTGGTAGCTCGTGACATCGTCTGTTCTGGCCAGTCAAATCCATCAAGTTTGCTGGATGATTTCAGCACCCAGTTGTTGCGCGAGCGATTGAAGAACAGCTTGCCCTGGGTGCCGACGATCACGCTGCCAAACTTGGAGAAGTCCATGCCCTCCAAAACGTCTTCGTCGGGATGGTTGTATTCGTTGCCGTTTTTGACCAGCGTCCAAGAATCACGATCGAACTTGGCATCAATAAATCCGTCATACCAATGGAATTTGAATCCGTCCTTGTCAGAGTATTTGCCCGGTCCAAAATCCCATGTCAGAACAGAGTTGATTGGCGGTGAAAATTCGGACGCCCCGGTTTGTTTGGCGATCACACTGCGCGGTGAGGGTGTGTCCATCGCCCAGTAACCAAGATCCATGATGTGGCAAGCCATATCACCCAAGGCGCCTGTTCCATAATCCCACCAGCCGCGCCACGCGAACGGCGCAATCACTCGGTTGTAGTCCACCCACGGAGCCGGGCCAATCCACTGGTCCCAATCGATGCCTGCTGGAACAGGTTGCTTTTCAGGTGGCGTAGCAAAACCCTGTGGCCAAATCGGACGATTGGTCCAAGCGTGAATATCAGTGACTTTGCCAATCAGGCCAGCGCGGATCAGTTCAATGCAGCGGCGCATGTGATCATTGGCATGCGCCTGATTTCCCATCTGCGTTTTTGTTCCTGTGCTGCGCGCGATATTCGCTAGTTCCCTCGCTTCCCAGATTCCATGCGTCAGTGGTTTTTGACAATACACATGTTTCCCAGCCTGCATCGCGGTCGCAGAAGCATGAAAGTGATGGTGGTCAGGTGTGGAAACGGTGACCGCATCCACCTTGTCACCCAAGTCCGACAACATCTCGCGATAGTCCGTATAGAAAGCGGCGTCAGGAGATTGCTTGCGAGCAACACCCATCTTCTTGATACGCCCTTGAAACTTTTTGTCGCCAGTAACGCCGCTTAGTTTTTGTGTGTCGACAACATCGACCAATCCAACGATTTCAAAGCCAGCTTTCTTTGCACCATTGATATCCGCAAGCCCTTTGCCGCCCGCTCCAATCCCCGCCAACGTTGGCTTTTCAAGCTTCTTTTGCCCAAGCGCAGGAAAGAAGTGAAATCCAGCCGTAGCTCCAAAGGTAACACCTGCCGCTTTGGTGAACTGTCGCCGCGAAACAGTTGAGGAGTCTGAAGTTTTTCTCGAGTCCGTATTCTGCTTGTTTTTTGACAAAGTCATGATCCAGCTTGAGTGAAGTTGAAGGGCAAAGCGTCTGCAAAATCAACGGTCGATCGGAAATCTATCCGCATAAGCCTTGCGGTGGGATATTGTCGGCGATGTCTTTGCCGTCTGCCAACAAAAAAGTAGTTGCGAGCAGGAATTTCCCTTTGAATCCACTTCGCGTGAAGGGATCTTTTCGATCATCGCCGAAACTTCCTCTGCCGACTTGGTTGGCAAGTATCGACCGATTTCCGAGCCATTTTTGCCTCATCTGGATCGCTGGAGTACTGCTTGACCGCGAGATATTGTCTTTACGTTTCAGATGGTCGTGGACAAATTCCGCGCGGCGAAATCGATCACCCGCCACGGCCGCTTCAAAAGCTGAATTGTTGCAGGAGGAGAACACGATGCTTAGTTGGCTGGAGTTTGAAACTGATACACCGCCACATCTGCTCTTTTCAAAAGACGCTGCGTTAAGGTCTGGCTGGGTCAACGATGCGCAACATACGATTGGCGTGTTTTTCACTCCTTGGGGTGAAGCGATCATTCATGAATATTATCGACAAGCGTTGATTAGGTTGTCACAAATGCCTCACGTTCAACGGGTTGTGATGCAAACCAACTTGAGTTGCCAACTAAGCGACTTGGTGGCTGCCGACCGAAGCACCCTGGCATTATGGGCGACCTACCATCCGACACAGACTTCGATTTCTCGCTTCATTGATCGTTGCCAATGGCTAAGCAAACAGGGGTTACGCTATAGCGTCGGTGTGGTGGGCTTGCGTGAGCACTTTGACGCAATAACCTCGCTGCGAAATGAATTACCGGCTGACGTTTACGTTTGGGTTAACAGCTATAAACGAAAAGTCGACTACTACACTGAATCTGATTTGGAGTTTATTCGATCGGTCGATCCTTATTTTGACATTAATCGGCACTACTACCCAAGCGAAGGAAAGGCGTGCAACGCTGGCGCAACCAGCTTTACGGTAGATGGGGCTGGCGGTGTGCGTCGGTGTCACTTTATCGATAACAAGCTCGGAAACATTTACGACTCGGACATTTTCCAGCTGCTTGCACCCCGTTCATGCACCAACGAAACCTGTGGTTGTCATATCGGTTACGTTCACCGTCCCGCAGGGAAGCTTGATCAGTTGTTTGGCCAGAATCTATTGGAACGAATCCCTGAGCAATGGCCCGAACATGACCAGAATTTCATTTAGCTCGGCAACTGGGTATTGAACAAGAACTCGGCAACTACCGTTGTAGTCATCGACGAGTTGAACAGACAACTGGGGAATTGCTGGAGAACTTGTCACTGAACGAAGAAAACGAGGCGATCAGCCGCCCACAAGACAAACCATCCTTTTTGCGAGGGCCAAACGCAGCGAAGGCATTCCAACCTGAGTTGGAACGCCTTCGACAGAACGCTAAGTCATGGATCTAAACGGAGCGCGGTTTAGGTTATTTTGTCGGCCGAAATGAACCGGAAAATGGAAAAGAGTTTTCTTGGACCTGCGTGGAACTTGGGCAGATAACATTCCAGCCGCCACTGAGTTCGTGACGTTTGCCCCATGCACCGTCGATGACGTCCACCTCGTTGGCAAGCACCACGTAAACTGGTCCGTGGCAAACGAAGCACTTGTTGGACAAAATCGGCAGTACGTCAGTCGC
>CAYNNP010000033.1:0-26287 GCA_964398215.1 uncultured Pirellulaceae bacterium
CCTTGTGGCAGCTTGGCGAGTATGATTATTGGAACCGAAAAACGAGTAACGATGAGCAGTGACGTCAACGCGGCGGACCATTACGGATCCACGCCCCTTCATCAAGCTTCCAAGCTCGGTTTCGCCGAGGTTGTCAGAGCACTTTTGACGCATGGAGCCAAAGTGAATCACCGCGACGATACGCATCAAACCCCGCTGGCCGAAGTCAGTATGCGGTCCTGGTTTCAAGCTTCATCGGATCATCGCGACGCAGTCAAGAAGGTGCTGCTGGAGTTTGGGGCAACGAGATAAGTTGGATCTATCGCGCAATTCATAAGCGAACATTCAGTGTTCATGTAGGCCAACTTTTTTTGTAATTCCTGTCACCCGCAGAACAATTCTTGGCCGGGTTCTGTAATATGACTAGCTCTGCATTTTTCTCACCGATAGCTTTTGACTCCGTTGATAGAGGCGAATACGGCAAGATGATTCAAGTTGATCGTTCACTGTTTTCCAATGCGATGGCAGCTGTATCGCGAACCGGTAATTTGCCGGGGGGAGGTGTCCATGGATTGCCCAATGGAGTTGTTCTACGAGGGCTGCAAGGGGTCGGGTCGGTTGGCTCGGATGTGCAAGACGCACAGAAAGAATTTGAGAAGGGCCGGATACAAACGTCTTTGGAGCGAATCCGCCAAATCGAATCGCTCTTTCAAGGCATTGCGGGACGCTGGAACGCGACTGCATCAACCATCATCAATGGTGCCAGGAGCGGCGCCCAGCAGGTTTCGCTTCATAAATTGAATGAGGTAAAAACAGCACAGTCAAAGATGCAGCAACTGATTCGTCCGGCCAGCAAGGCTTTGCAAGATCTGATCGGAGCACTTGAGCTGGCACTGACAAATGATGGTCGTTCAGAAATCGTTCCCGAGCAACAGTCAGCGGCAAGTCCACAGCAGCCTGAAACCGCTCCAACTGCAGAGGCAGAGCCCATTGTTGAAGCTCAGGCTGAGACCGAAACTGAAACTGAGGTTGATGATTCGGATCAAGAATCTGATGAGCTTGATTCGAATCTCTTGGGTCAATTTGCGACGAACTATGTTTTTGGCAACAAACTAAAATTGAAAAAAGATGCCAACAACAAGGTGCATGTTGATCCGGCCTTGCAAGAGAACCGGTTTTACTTTTTCCATGGCGCTGAGCCGCCGCGAGTGTTCCGAATTAGAGAGATTCGGCGGAAAGAGATCGTGGTGTTCGATCCGCATTTCGCAGCGGAATCGATCATCACCGCAGGCGAGATGAAGTCGATGTTGCAAGCCGGTATCTGGTGCTTGGAAGCCAAGAAGACGACGCACTAAAACCCACTAAAGCCAGAATTCTTTCTAGGCAAAGACACCTTCAATCACGGTTCCTTCTGGTACTAACTGTACGGGGCGACCGGTGTTGGTGAAGTACTCTTTCTGTGCGTCGATTCCAAGTGACTCGTAAATCGTCGCAGCGATATCATCAGGGCTGATGCGAGTGTCGTCGTCAGGTGCGTCTCCGATCTTGTTGGTGCCACCGATCAGTGTTCCTTTTGCCGCACCAGCGCCGGCCAACAGCGCGCAATTTACTCGCGGGTAATGATCACGACCCGCGTTCTCGTTGATGGTTGGTGTTCGCCCAAATTCTCCCATCGCGACGACCAAGGTGCGGTCCAGTAATCCCTTTTCGCGTAGTACGGAGAGCGTCGCCGTCAAAGCATTGTCAAGCGGCCCAAGCAGTCGGCGGTGTCCTTTGAAATTCTCTAGATGTGTGTCCCAGCCGGCATTGGTAACCGTGACGAAGCGGGTTCCGAATTCGATCAATCGACACGCCAACAAACAACTTTGATTCAGATCATCATTTGTGAACTGGTTGCGAATGCTGGCGGGTTCCAGTCCAACATCAAACGCTTTCTGTGCGCGAGGTGACGTAATCATCTGATGTGCCTGTTTGCCAAACTCGTCCAACGCATCAATCAAGGGACTGCCAGTCGGAGTATCGCGAAATGTTCGGTCAATTTTTTGCAACAAACTCTGACGACGATTCACGATGTCCAGCGTCAGTCCGTTTGATAATGAAAGACCTCGCACCTCGTATGGCTTGCCAGGGCTAGGCACCGTATTGGTTTTAAACGCCGCATAAGCATCGCCCAGGTATCCAGGGTTCCACTCCGACTTTGGAATCGCAACGTTGCATGGCAAGTCGGCGTCGCCGGGATACTCATTCATCACGACCGATCCCATCGCAGGATACACAACAGCAGGAGTCGGCCGATTTCCTGTCGAAATCCAAGACTGGCCTTGAGGATGCGCGCCCGCTGAATGGCCGATTCCACGCAACAAAGTGAACTGGTTCATAGAACGAGCAAGTTTTGGCAGGTGCTCGCACAGATGTAACCCGGCAATGGAAGACTGTATGCGCGAGAATTCGCCTTGTGTTTCAACCGGCGACTCTGGCTTCATGTCCAAGGTGTCCAAATGAGAAACACCGCCGGCAAGATTGATAAACAAAACCGCATCAGCGCGAGTCTCAGCTTTCTTTTTCTGGACTTCAGATGCCAATAACCGATCAAAGTCGGCAACGTTCAAACCGAGAGTCCCGAGTGCTCCGATCTGAAGAAAATTTCGACGGGCAAGCCAATGATTGTTCATGAGTTTTACCGGTTGGCTATGAATTCTTGAGTATTGATCAGCGCCCACAGCAGGTCACGAACTCCATCCAGCGGCTTGGCAGCTTCGTCGATGTGCGCAATCGACGTTTTTGACTCAGTTGCAGTCGGCAATCGAGACAACGTTCGCAAGTAAGCTTGCTTGATCATCAGCTTTGCATCGATGTTCTTTTGTTGCGAAAGTTCTTGCAGCCATCCGTCCGGTCTGTCAATCAACTTTAGCAATTCGCCATCGTTCCGAAGGTACAGTGACTGCGGCAGAGTCGGCGATGGGTTGCGTTCACAATCACAATTCGACGACCGCAACGACTTTCCAAAAACCAATAATGAATAGTCGATCGATCGCGTTTGATACGAGCGTGGGTGTTGACTGATTTTTCGCGTCGCGACGTTGGTACCAACGTTGTCAATCATTTGATTGGCTGCTGTTGCCTGATGAACCGCATCGATGATGACTTCTGCAGGCAAGCGGCGCAACTGAGCGTGGCTGAGGTTTTTGTGATCATCGATGTTGCTTTTGTTTGGTCGCCATGACAGTTGATAGGTTCGGCTGTTGGTAATCGTCTTGTGCAACCACTTCATGTCGTATTTGTGGCGTATGAATTCGGTGGTCAGATAGTCCAAAAGCTCTGGGTGACTTGGTGGGTTAGCGAGATTCAAGTCATCGGTTGGGTTGATAATTCCAGCGCCAAAGTAGTTGGCCCAAATTCGATTCACAAACGCCTTTGCAAGGTAACGCCTGGGTTCTGAACGCAACCACTGCGCCAACAGTTCTCGCGGATCACCGATGCGGTTCAAATCAACTTGCGCGGAGCCCAACAATTTCGCCGTTTGCTCCTTGCCGTACGGCCGCTGTACCCAAACCTCATTCCAAGGAATCGGACGGCCTTCGGCTGCGATTCGCAAATAGCTTTGGCGGCGAAGCGCGGCCGTATTCAATTTATTGGGTACGGCCAGTTGGTTACGATAGACGCTATGAACGGCTGCCGCATCGGGCGCGACGCCTGTCTTTACTCGTTTGAAGAATTCAGTGAAAAGTTCAAAATCGGTTTGCGACCATTGGTCAAACGGGTGCTTGTGGCATTGAGCACAATCAAGTCGTAGGCCCATGAAAATGTAACCAAACGACAACGTTTTGTCGGAAGGGATTTTGATGTTGCTGCGGTACCAATAATGAGGCATCGGATTGCCCAGGGCGGCGAAGTCCTCTCCGTCGTTTCGTTTGGTATACATGCTTTGTTGATGAACAAAGTCGCGATAGGTTTGTCCGTCTGGGCGACTGGTAGCTGTGATGATGTCGATCGCAATCTGATCCCAGCCAACGTTTTCTTTGACACGCCGTTGGATCCAGGCTTGCCATTGCAGCGAAGTCGGATACGCCATTTCGGTACTGCCAAGAAAACCGGCATTGCTGCCAGTCAGATCGCATAGCCGATTGGTCCACCAAGCAACATAGGCGGGATGCTGCAACAGTTCGTCAATCTTTCGTTCCCGTTTGTCTTGCGATTGATCGGCAATGAACTCCAAAATCAGGGCGGGAGTCGGCAAGGTGCCAATCATATCTAGACTCACGCGACGCAAAAATTCTGCGTCCGTCGTTAACTCCGATGGATGAATCCCAAGCTTGTTCAGCTTGGCCATTGCGAACTTGTCAATTTCGGTTTCAGCATGATGCGGCGTGATGACATCTTGCGTTGGCCCAAACGGCAAGATCGTTTGCACCGGCTGAATGCCATTGTCGTAGTACGAAATGATGTGCGTGTCACCGGGACCCTTGGCGGTAACCATGCCATCAGGGGTTACCACTGCGACAGCGTCATCTTTGGTTTCAAAGCGAGTTAGGCAGGTGACATTTTCACGCGTACCATCGGACCAAACGGCAACGGCACGCAGTTGCTGTGTTTGACCTTCGCTGCGGAAACTGATTTCACGAGGAGTAACGTCCAAACGAACAAACGTGGCGGCATCTTTTCCAACCGAAGCTGCCCCCGACACAATCCACTGGTGCAGTAATTTCTGTTGCCAGCTTCCTGCCTCGAATCGCTTGCCACCCTCGTGTTGGTCGGCCGACAAAGGCTTGTTGGTCAGCAGGCTTTCGGCGGGGGAATCCAAATCGATTCGCTCGGCAACGTTTTTGTGATCCAGGTCAAAGTCGTACCCAAACATTGACAAACGAAATCCCCCACGGCCTTGAAACGAACCGTGGCAAGATCGACTGTTGCAGCCAAGTCGCCCGAGTAACGGAACCACATGCCGTTGGAATTGGATTTCCGGTTTTTGATCGAGTCGTTGATTTATTGGGGCAAGAATATCTGATGCTGGTTTCTTGGTAACTGATTTTGCCGCAGCAATTTCGTCCAGAATCTTTTTGGCGATCTCTGCGTCATTCAGTTTGCTCGACTGCGCGGTGAACACCTTGGCGTTGATCAACGATCGTTTCAAGTCCACGATCGCCGATTCTGAAACATCGGTTTCGTACAGCTCGACCGTGCGGAGCGAACTGATTTTTGCGATTTGCTCCAAGCCGTCTTTCGTGACTTTGGTTCCGGAGAGAATCAAGTTCGTCAGCGACGCATCGCTTTGGAACGAAGCGAAGGCCGTGCCAGTGATTTCGCAGTCGCCAAGACTTAGGAGGCGGAGGTTCTTCAGCGCTGCGAGTTTCGCTACACCTTTGTCGGTGACCAGCGTCTTGTCCAATATCAACGATTCTAAATTTGAAAGTTTGACAATCTCGTTGATTGATTCATCATCGATGTCAGTTTCGGAAAGTGAGAGTGACGTGACATTCGTCAGTTCGTCAAAAACTCCGTTCGGAATCCTGGTGAAATTGGACTTGGTTAGCGCCAGATTTTTTAGCTGGGTCAATCCACGGATCGAGTGCAAGCCACTGGATGAGATCAAGGTTTCGGAAACGAGCAACGAGTCCAATTGATCCAGCGCGGTGATGTGAACGATCCCATCATCGGTGACTTTCGGAGCGACGATTGCCAAGTACTTTAGCCGTGGGAAATTAGGCAACTGGGCAAGCGCGGCATCATCAACTGAAGGCTCGCTAAGTCGTATCAATCCGACCGAGCCATCTTTGTTGTACTGCAAGTTGGTGGTTTCACGACTAAACTTCACCGCATGCGATTTTTGCGATGCGACAAACGCATCCGATTTGTCGTCACCATGTGCTTGAATGCATATAGCAAACAGCAAGGATGCAGCGAGCAACATTGATCGAATTGAATAGAGCATTTTTGGCACGAACCCGCGGTTAACGATCTATCCAGGATAGCCGACATGCACGCGTCAGGCAAAAGCGAATGAGGCAGCGGTGACACCGAACTTGATCGGCGAGGATGACATCTCGTTTGTCGGAGCGACGGTAGGATGGGCACTCCTCCTGCCCGTCACCACGCACCCCAAGTCGGGCAAGAGTGCCCAACGTACATGCAATCACTCGTTTCGTTCGCGGGAGAAGACATCGCCTGTTGGTTTTTCTGGCAACGATGACTTCCAGGTTTCGATTTCGCGTTTCAGATTGTTCACAACGTCGGGCTTTGTCGGTTCTAAATTCGTTTTCTCGTAGGGATCCGCAACGATGTCATACAATTCACAGTACGACAAATCCCGATTGCAGAGAAGCTTCCAATTCTGATGCACAATCGAGTACGAAACCCAGTGGAAAGGACGGCTTTCTCGAATCGGCCAAGCGGATTGCATTTTCCAAAACAGAGGCTTGTCGCGAGTGATCATCGGCGTTCCCAACAACGCGTCGACTTGGCTAACGCCATCGGGTTGGTACTGCTTTGGTGTGGTTGCACCGGCAATTTCACAAAACGTTGGCAAGATATCAACAGCGGAAATCAACGACTGCTTGTCGACTTTGCCAGCCGCAACCTTGCCGGGCCACCTTGCGATAAAAGGGACGCCGATACCGCCTTCGAATAACGCGGACTTGTACCCTTTGCGTCCGGCAGTGATCCCGCGCGATGCGCCAATTCCATAACCGGCTCCCGTCGCGGTATCGTGCATGAGTTTCAGCTCATTGCTTCCCGATGCTCTAGCCGGCCCGTTGTCCGAAGTAAAAATGACGAGCGTATTGTCAGCCAATTTCAATCGATCCAGCGAATCCAAAACTTCGCCGATTCGATCATCGGCGTGCGACAACACCGATGCATAAATGTTGTCAGGTTCATCCAGGTCTCGAAATCTCCAGCGGTATTTTGGGATCGTATGAAAGGGCGTGTGGGGTTCGTGAATCCAGAGATTGATGAAGAATGGTTTTTGTTCATCGTGACAACTCTGAATGAACTTGATGGCGTTGTCGGCGTCTTCATGAACCGGCATTTGCTCGCCTGCACAATTGAATGCGCCGAACTGGTCATACCCATACGCGCTCGGCAGCGGCGAGTCCGGAATCATGTTGTTCGATAAGTGCCATTTTCCGAAATGAGCCGTTCGGTAGCCAGCATTTTGCAACATCCGCGGTAGACTTGGTGCCTTGGTGCTGAGCCAATCGGGCATGTTGCGTTTTGCATTGCTGGGCACCCACGCAAAGTGTCCGTCGATGTTGTAGCGCGCGGGAAAATGCCCCGTCATGATCGCTGTTCGGCTGGGTGAACAAACACCGCTGGCAACAGTGAAGCGATGGAAATCGGTTCCTTGCTTGGCAAGCCGATCGATATTTGGCGTCTTGATATAAGGGTGGCCATGACAGCTGAGGTCACCCCATCCCCAGTCGTCGGCAAAGATAAAAAGAATGTTCGGACTTTCAGCCGCTCGTCCAGGCCCGCAAGCGACCGCGACGGATACTAAGATGCCGATTCGCAGAACATTGTTCAGCCAATGGTTTCGATTCGTGTGCATTCATTCGCCAAGGTTGTTGAAGGGTCGTCCGCATTGTGTCGTAAAGACAACCAGAAAACCAGCGGCGTGCTACTTTTTGGCTTTCGCCTTCGGTTTAGACTTCGTCTTGGGCTTTGTCGTCTTTTTCGATTCCAAGAGTTCCAAGCCAAATTCTTTGCCTTTATCCACCGCTCGCACACCGACGGCCATCCATTCGGGCTCGGGTGCGTCCTTCAGATAGTGGTCGAAGAATTGCTGCATTCGAATCGCAAAGTCTCGGCGGTTCTGTTCGCCCATCACCCAGTGCGGGTCACCGTTGTAGTTCAACATCCATGCTGGTTTCTCGAGGCGACGCAGGGCAACGAACAGTTCGATGCCTTGATACCACGGCACCGCCCCGTCCTGATCGTTGTGCAAAATCAGCAACGGCGTGTTGACTTTGTCCGCAAAGAAGACCGGTGAATTAGCGATGTACTTGTCGCGGGCAGACCATAGGTCGTCGCCAATTCGGCTTTGCGTCCGCTCGTACTGGAACATTCGGCTCATGCCCGTGCCCCATCGGATTCCACCATACGCGCTGGTCATATTGCTGACCGGTGCTCCCGATTCCGCGCACGCGAACATGTCGGTCTGAGTTACCAAATATGCCGTCTGGTAACCGCCCCAGCTATGACCTTGCATGCCGACCTTCGCCGGGTCAACAAACCCTTGCTTGATCACATGCTGAACCCCGGGAAGAATTGAATTCGCTGCACTCGGTCCAGGTGCTCCTGTCTTGTAAGGAATATCTGGAATGAAAACAACGTATCCCCGGCTCGCATAAAAACTGTGACAGATAATCGATCGACCCGCAGCAGGTGTGTAGTAGCTGTGCAAGTCATCCGATTTTCGCTCGTAAAAGTACACCATCATTGGATACTTCTTTGCCGGATCAAACCCATCGGGCTTGATCAAAATTCCGTCCAGCTTCTGTCCATCTGTTGCTTTCCAGTGGACCAATTCAGCATCGCCCCACGAGAAATTTTCTTGCTGTGGATTCATGTCACTGACACGATGAATCTTTTTGAAGCTCATGTCGCTTGACCACAGATCCGGACAATCGCGAAACGTGCTGCGCGTGAAAATCAGTTTGTCGCCGTCCTGAGCTTTCTGCAAACTGCGCAGCGATTCGTCCAGCATGATCAGCTTTCGTAAACTTGGCTCCGGTTTTGCCGCTGGCTTGGCGTTCGCGTTTTTCTTTGACTTGCCTTTGCGTTTGCGCTTCTTCTTGGCTGGCTGATCCTCTTTGTCATTCTGGGTGACCTGCAGTGTTAGCTGATAAAACCCACTGGCCTTGGTCTTGCGGTTAAACGCATTGAGCAACATCGGTTTGGCAGGATCGATCTCGCGCTGCTTGTTGTCCAGTTGTCGGTACCGAAATCGAATGTTGTTCTTTCTGCCAAAACCTTCGGTGATACAAACCGGTTTCTTTTTTCCGGTCGGATCAAGCTGCCAGATGTCGTAGCTGTCATAAACCAAGAATCCACTGTCGCCGGCGATCCAACCCGCTGAGCCATACGCACGCGGCAAGTTCGGTGTGTCGTGCAGTTCGTTTTGAAGCGGTTGTTGGATACCCTGGCTAATTTCGATCGGTTCCCCGCCAGCGTTCTTAGTCGATTTGGCAAACCATTTTTTCTGTTCGCCATCAAACCAAGTGATGAATTCGCCATTGGGTGAAAGTGACGCCGAGGCCTTTACTTTCTCGAGTGCAATTGCACGTTCGCCCGTATCCAAGTTGACCAAGTACGCATCTTGGAAACCGGGAATGTCCCACGAAAGCAATTTGCGGTACTTCACATTCGTGTTTGCAACCGCTTTGCCGGCTGGCGACCGTCGATCAATCAGCAGGTCTGGAACTTGGCGGTCTTCTAGTTGAACGATTTTCTTCGACTTGATGACGTAGGCGGCGGAGTAATCGCGATTGCGTTCCGCTTGTGCTTGCAGGAGTTGTTGCGGCTGAAGCTGAGGGTCTTGCCAATGCCAGATATCGAGCTTCGCTTTTTCAGAATCGTCGTCTTTTACATCGCGTCCCGCAGCAGCGGCCTCACGTTCTTTTACAACTTTGTCTGGTAAGGGAGCTGTCTCGAAATACAAACGCTTGCCATCTTCAGAAAAACTCTGGCTAGAGTTCGGCGCGACCCACCAACCGGTCTTCATGCCTGCGTCTTTCTCTGCAGCGATCTTCTTGGCTTGCTTTGAACGGGCAGCCCAGTGGTACAACGCCCACGCCGAAGTCTTCGTTTTGTAGTCGTCTTTGTTCGTGATGAACGCGAGCTGTGATCCGTCGTCGTTGAAGACCATGTTTTTGTACTCGCCGGTCCCGCTTGCGACGGTCGTCCGTTTCAACGTCAGCAATTCGATCACATGGACCCCGTCGACCGGTTCAGCGTCGTCGCTATCGTCGGCTTTCGAATCTTTGTTAGACGATTTGCTTTCTTCAGGCTCGACCGATGTAGCGAAAGCGAACTGCTTTCCGTTCTTTGAAAACACATACGAAACGACGCTGGGGAAAGTACGTTGGACGCCCGTGTCCAAGTTGATCAAAACCAGCGGTGTTCCCTCGGCCTTTTTCTTTTCGTCATCATCGTCCTCACTGTCTTTGCCCGAGTCGTTTTTCTTTGGCTGCTTCTCTTTCTTTTCGTCGGGCGCTGGCGGCTCCATTTCGCCACGCTCGCGCGCCAATTCTTCGCGAGACTTTAACTGGAGCGTTTTCTTGGGACGCTGAAGTCCATTGTTGGTAACGTCATAGCTTTCGCGAGAACCCGATGGTTTGTCATCGATTTTGTCCAACGACAACGGCTTTTCCAAAAGGCATGCAATCCAATCACTGTTCTCTTCAGGCAACTGGTACGAACGAACGCGATCGATGGTCGTGACTTCGCCGGACTGTAGCTCCAGAATCTGAATTTTTGATTTCGGAAGGTCGCTGGGTTTGGTCTTCTTTTTGACCAGTTCCTTGATTTTCTTTTTTTCCGGTGTGACGCGGTAGACCAAGAACCGGCTGTCCCATGTGAACCGTGCACTCGTGGAACGCTCGATCACATACTCGCGAGCATTCTTGGTGTTGTGAACGTGCAATGTGGCTTCGCCATCGATGGCACCATTTCGCAGTGCGTAGGCAACCCAGTTTCCATTCCGCGAAATCTGAGAAAACGCCAGCGTGCTCCAAGCGTCATAGTCTTTGTGTTCCAGCTGCCGCAACGAAACGTCTTGTGCGTTAAGGCTGACGGCCGCGGACGCGTACAACAGAAACGCGGCCAGCAGCGCCACAAGAGATCGTTGTTCTGCGTGATTCAAAAAAGGTCGCATTTATGTGTTACCCAGAGGTCTATCATCTAAACCCTTAGGATAATTCAAACCCTTAGCGTTTATACTCTGAATTTTGCGTAGTTATTGGGTTCGTTATTGATAACAACGAAAGCCACCAGCAATCACACATTCGATCCCCGAGATTTGCGACTCCGATGGTGTGGTCGCGAGACGCACGCAGTGACAGTCCCAGCCCGATAGTTTAACTTCGCTGGGAAAGTATGCCCGCAATTCGCATTCGACCAACTGAATCCAAAATGAGCGACCAAGCACAAGAAGATTTGCAATTCGTGATGTCTTCGTTTGGAAAAGTGGTTCGGGTACAGGCGATCGGCGGCGGGTGCATCAGCGATGCAATGCGAGTTGACGTGGTCGATTCGGCCGCGAAAGAGAAAACGTTCTTTGTCAAAGCTAACGGTTTGCATTTCTTGGATAACTTTCAGTGTGAAGCCGCCGGATTGCGAGCGTTGGACGCTACCAAGACGATTCGTGTGCCAAGCGTTATTGATGTGTCGGCGTCACGCGGAAAAGCTTGGTTGGTGTTGGAGTTCATCGCACAAGGAAATCGTGACAAGCAGTACTTTCGGCGTTTCGGCGATCAACTTGCTCGGATGCATCAAGCAAGCGTCGGCGATGCATGCGGATGGGAAGCTGATAATTACTTAGGTGCAGCGAAACAGCCGAATCAATCAGTTGATAGCTGGGATGCATTTTTTGCTCAGAATCGAATCGGTTATCAACTTCGATGGGCGATTGACCAAGGGATAGCAGATTCCGAATTGAAATCGGATTGTCAGCGGATCATCACAGCAATGCCAGAACTGCTGCGTGGTCGGGAGCAGCAAACGGTGCTTTTGCATGGCGATCTGTGGAGCGGCAATTACTTGTGCGATGAATCGGGGCAAAGTGTTTTAATCGACCCAGCTGTTTACCGAGGTTGCCGAGAAGCCGAGTTCGGAATGTTAAAACTATTCGGTGGATGTCCACAAGAATTCTACGACGCGTATCAAGAAGCATGGCCGTTACCAAGCGGTTGGCAGCGCCGCGTCAACGTCTACGTTTTGTATCACTTGCTAAATCATCTGAACCTCTTCGGCACCGGCTACGCAAGTCAGTGCGGAAGCATGGCAAAACAGATCCTGAAGTGATCCGCGATAAAGAACGTGTCAACTTCAGGCGAATGGGCTCGGCTGGCAAAGCGTGCAGGTCAGAAATGACACTGTTGTCAACCAGTACGCCCGGGAGGATTCGAACCTCCGACCGTCGCATTAGAAGTGCGATGCTCTATCCAGCTGAGCTACGGGCGCGTGGGTGTTTTTTGGATTGGATATAGCTTAACAGAGTAATTCGATTTGCAGAAGTCAGGCCCCGCTCTCGAAACAGGGTGAATCACTTTATTAATCTGAGTCGTTCGTAGATTGGGCATTCTTGCCCGATTCAAAGCGTTTTTAAATTCAGTCGGGCAAGAATGCCCAACGTACTTTGTGATTTGCCCTGGCTCTCGAAATTAGTGGCGAACTATCAATATTTTGATCGCCCAGAGAGAATGCCAGCCAAGCATGTTGATGCTTTCGGTTACCAGATGTTTTGCGCAGCGTTGTTCTGGGCAAGGTTCGGTTGCCGGAGCGACGTCGCTGCACTCCTTGATCCGGCCTACTTGCAACTCTTTTCAATCATTCAGTTGCTGACGTAGCGTTTTCATTCCTCGGTGCAGCAAACCTGCGATCGCGCCGGTGCTCTTGCCCAGTTGCGTGGCTACTTCACTCAGTTTCTTGCCTTCCAGATAATGCAAACGGACGGCTTCGCGCTGCGATTCTGGTAATCGTTCAATCGCGTCGGCGACGTGCAAGATATTTTCGCCCAAGGCAACATTTTGACTGGGTGTTGGACCGTCGGCCGCGATCAGGCCTTGAAGCCGCATTGATGACTGAGCCAGCTTTTGCTCCATCGATTGTTCTCGGCGTATGTCTCGTTTGTCACGATGGAAATCGCGATCAAGATGACATAGGTGATGCGCCAAAATCTTGCGTAGCCAAGCTCTGAACTCGCCTTCCGTCGAACCACGAAAACCCTCAAGGCCTTGGCACGCCTGCAGCATCGCTTGCTGAACCATGTCCGAAGCACCCACTTTTGCTTGGTACGCTTTTCGCATCTGAGTCCTGGCCAGCATCCGCAGATACGGTTCGTACTTGGCAACGATCGATGGATCAGACACATCTATTTCGACATTCGCTTCACCGTTCTGTTCAGAATTCTCCAAGTCACTCATTCTCGCTTTCAGCCCTTTGTTGCCACGAAATCGGTGCATTCACGCTTGATATGGTATCCAAGGATCGCTTTTGCCGGAAAACGGCAGCGTGTTTTTGTTGATCAAAACAGTCTTCTTTATATCTTTCGGAGCCCAAGTGCCGGTTTGCCGTTCGCGAAATCTGTGAAAATCTGTAAATTGATTGTATCGGTTACGACCAAACGACGGAGTGTTATTGCATGCCCAGAGAAGCTGTTTACCAGCAGACCAATCCAACTTCGGAAACGGAGGACAAGATGCCGCAGGAAGCGAACAATTCGCTGCGCCCTCGGCGGATGGATGAAATGGTCGGCCAAAAAGAGGTGATCGAGCGGTTGAAGATCGCCATCGACGCAGCTCAAAGTCGCGGTGAACCGCTAGGACATATCCTCTTTGACGGACCGCCCGGACTGGGCAAGACGACGTTCGCAACAGTGATCCCTGCAGAGATGGGAACGGTTGTCGAAATGGCTAATGGTGCTGGCTTGAGAGCGCCCAAAGATCTTTTGCCGTACTTGACGAATCTGTCTGATAAATCGGTTCTGTTCATCGACGAAATCCACCGTGTTCCCAAAGCGGTCGAAGAGTACCTGTATACCGCAATGGAAGATTTCCGGATCGACATTGTGCTTGGCGAAGGCGTCAGTGCGCGGACTCTGAATTATGAACTGAAGCCGTTCACGTTGATCGGTGCAACAACGCGTGCTGGCATGTTGAGCGCCCCGCTTCGTGATCGTTTTCAAATCCGCGAACACTTGGGGTGGTACACCGATGACGAGCTCTGCGAAATCGTGCGACGCAATGCCAAGAAATTGGTTTTGACTGTCGATGATGAAGCGGCGCAAGTCATTGCGGGCCGCAGCCGAAGCACTCCGCGACTAGCGAACAATCGATTGCTTTGGGTTCGCGATTATGTGCAAAGCAAAGCGGATGGAATCGTAACGTCCCCGCTTTCTGTGACGGCCTTGGATATGATCGGGATCGATGAACTGGGACTGGATCGCCAAGACCGCGCGTACTTGGACACTCTGATTCGCGTCTTCGTTGGAGGGCCAGCCGGACTGGAGGCGATTGCGCACACGATGAATGTCAGTAGCGATACGCTGGAAGACGAAGTCGAACCATTCTTGCTGCGAAGTGAGTTGATTGTACGAACGCGTCGCGGGCGAATGGTAACGGAAAAGGGCTACAAGCACATGAAGCGTACACCACCAAGTTCAACGTAGCCCTGCGTTTTTCCAAGGCTGATTGCAGAAGCTAAATTGCACTTTGTTTCTGTGGCGGCTAAACTTTGTGGCATGGTCCCCGAACGAACAATGCAGCGCCGCCCCATCCAGATCAGCCTCTCGCTGATGTTGATGATGATGTTGATTTGTGCGTTGATGTCAGCAGGGTTTTACTACGCGTCCCGAGTCCCTGCGATTCGGAATGAACTGTCATACCTGTTTCATGGCAAGTCGCTGGCAGAATCTGGTGACAACGCCAGGGCAGCCCACATTGCGTTCATCATGTTCACAATCACGTCGCCTTTGTTGCTCGCCTGTATCCTTTCGACTGGAACCTCGATTCTGAATTGGTACACCAACCGAAAATGAGTCGATCTTCTTTGCCGATCACATCCGATGTGATTCAAGCTGCACTTGGACAGTACCCTCTGAGCGAATCTGAACTCAGTGAATTCCAAACCGCACTTTCGGCGCGCCATCCCAGCGCACTTCGCCTGCGACGCGAAGCCCGAGCAAACGATTTTCCATTTCCAACAGACCCAGTCGCGTGGTATTCGCTTGGCCGCAGCGCGGTTGACGCAGAGATTCGCCCGTCAAGAATCGTTGAGTATTTTGCTGGCGACTATTATTTGCAAGACGCTGGATCGATGCTTGCCCTGGCCGTTGCCGATGCAGATACGGATAGCTTGAATGGGAAATTGATCTGCGACCTTTGCGCGGCGCCTGGCGGCAAAGCGTCTGCTTTGCTGGAAGCGATTGGCGATACAGGATTCGTTCTCGCAAATGAACCAATCCGATCGCGGATTGCTCCGCTCGCTTTCAATCTGACTCGTACAGGTTCAGATCGATACGCGATCAGCAGCCAAGATCCTGAGGAACTTGCTGACAAGCTTGCTGGTACGTTTGATTTTGTATTGGTGGATGCACCCTGCAGTGGTCAGGCGATGATTTCGCGAGGCGGTCAAACGGTTGCTGCCCTTTCGGCCAAGCAGATTCAACACAGCGCGGCACGCCAACAGAGGATCCTGGATTCTGCGATTCGATTGTTAGCTCCGGGTGGAAAGCTGGTCTACAGCACCTGCACATTCACGTCGGCAGAAAACGAAAGTCAGATCCAGCGATTGATCGATTCGGGAATCGCGGAACCCGAGATTTGCAAACGGGTGGCGGATCACGAAAGCCAGGCTTTGTCAGGTTGCTATCGACTTTGGCCGCATCGAGATCAATGTGCAGGAAGCTTTGCTGCGTCCGTCCGCAAAACGGACGACGATTGCGAATCGTTTGCCTATCGTAGAAAGAAAGAGAGCTACCGTCCGCCGATATCGCTGGACGAGTACTTTGTAAACTTATCCGACACACGAACTTGGCAAAACCAAAACGTCTTGATCGCATGGCCCGTCGATGCTCCTGAATGGGTGGAAGCCATTGCTGTTGGCGGACCAGAACTTCTGCACCGAACGGGTCGGACCTGGAAACCTGCACATGGTGCCGCGCTGCGACGAATCGATCGTGCGGCACCAATGCAGTCTGTCGAAGTTGATCGAGAGACAGCAATCCGTTTCTACAGTGGATCACCCATTAGCGTCACCGAACGCGGATGGTGCGCCGTCAAGCTGAATGATCGACCGCTGGGATGGGTCAAATCCAACGGTAGCGTTGGAAAAAACCAACTACCAGGCGCTGCAAAACCACAAGGCACCATCGGCTAGAGAAAAGTGGCATAGGCTTCCAGCCTGTGTTTTTCCTATTCACAGGCTAGAAGCCTATACCACTTCAGGCTTGACCTTAGCTCAACATTTCAATGCTACGCAGGGCGGCTTTGAAATCTTTGTTGCGTACATGCGCTTCGATCTCTTGAGCTGTTTTGACATGCTGGTCGTAGCCCACTGAACCTCCGGTCCCGCGGATCCAATGCGTTGTCGACATGATGAACGATGCGTTCTGCTTGTTTGCAGCGGCTTCCAACGCAGGAAGACGTTTCGCAAGTTCACTCAAAAACTCCAAACGCAACTGTTTGATTAAATCAAGATACTCTTGGTCTGGCATTACTTCTTCAGTACCAAACTCGTCGGGCTGAGACTCCGATCCAGCATCTGCAGTGGTTTGAGCTGTTGCCACAGGCGCTTGCGCCGGAACTCTACTGGTGGCGGCCGCTAAATTTTTGGACGACTCGCTCGTCAGTTCGGCCGCAGTATCCAACAGCACGCCAATGTCGATTGGTTTTCCGAGAAACTCGTTGCAGCCTTCTGCTAGGCAACGATCGTACTCTTGCTTGGTATTGTTTGCGGTCAATGCAACGATTGGATTTTTGAATTGCATTTCTCGCAGTCGCTTGGTCGCGCAAAGCCCATCCATGATTGGCATTTGCATGTCCATTAATATCAAGTCAAAATTGTCGACTCCCATTTCGGTGACGATATCCAGTGCTTCTTTTCCATTGACAGCGTAAGTCAAACTGGCACCTTCTTTGCTAAGCAGGAATCCAATCAGATCACGATTCGCTTCAACATCATCGACCACCAAAATATGTCTGTTGGCAAGCCGATTTTGCTGCCCTTGTTTTTGGAAGTTCCGATCACGCGCCCTGCCCTTTCGGCTCTGGTCAATGAGTTTGACGTTTGTGATATCGCCAACCGGCAGCTGCACTGTAAACGTGCTCCCGTAGTCTCGTTGGCTGGCAAGCGACATGTGTCCGCCCATGGCTTGGACCAACCGTTTCGTGATTGCCAGGCCAAGCCCGGAGCCTCCATACTCGCGAGTTGTTGATGCGTCGGCTTGAGCAAATGATTCAAAAACCCGATCGAACTCGTGCGGGTCAATGCCGACTCCGGTGTCGGCAATTTCAATCATTAACTCAGGTGTATCTCCCAGTTCATCAAGCCGCAGGGCGACATTCACCCCACCTTCAGACGTGAATTTGATCGCGTTTCCAACAAGATTCGTAACGATCTGACGTAGGCGTGTCGGATCCGTCTGAATGAATTCAGGGATTTGCCCGTCAATCTGAACATTCAGTTCGATGCACTTCTCGCGTGCGCGTGATTCTAGCGCGGTGACCGCATCGACGACCAAATCGTGTGCCAAACACGAGATCGTTTCAAAATCCATCTTGCCCGCTTCGATCTTGGAAAAATCCAGGATGTCATTGATCAACGAAAGCAGGTGTTGGCCATTGCTTTGGATTCGATGAATGAATTCATGTTGCTCGGACAGTTCCAGGTCTTCAGTCATCAGGATTTCTGCAAAGCCAAGAACGGCAGTCATCGGTGTGCGAATTTCGTGACTCATGCAAGCCAGGAATTCGCTTTTGGATTGGTTGGCATTTTCGGCGACCGTCTTCGCCTTTTCCAATTCCGCTTGCGTTTGCATCAACATGTTCGCGGTGTTTTGTAGCTCGCGTGTTCGCTGCATCAGATCTTGTGTGCGATCGGCCACATGTTGCTCGAGGCTACTGTTCAAGTACACAAGTTTTTCGACGCCCTCACGTCGCTGGAGCGCCGCGGCCATGGTTGACGCAAGGTAGTTGGCGATTTTGATTTCGTCGTCGCCGAACAATGCTGAAACATAGGTGTTGGCAACGTAGAGAAAGAAATCTGCTTCGCCATTCCCGATCGGACAACACAGGAACGTGCCAGTCGTCGCAGTGTCAACGCCATGATTGACGCAGTTTTCGATATTCGCGGTGACCGTATCATTCGTAGTGTGCGCGTTTTCGACCAACTGATGGTCAAAGTCACCGACAAGCGGTTCAACGCAGTTCAATTCAATACCACCGTCAGGCCGTTGCGAGCGCTGGACCAAAACAATTCTCTCGGCCCGCAACAATCGTTTTGCCGCGTCAGCCGTGGTCGACATGATAGACTCGCTGGTCGTGGCCGCATTGATTTCTCTTTCCGAAGCCAAGACGCATTCAAATCGGTCAATCAACGAAAGTGAGTTGTTGTCGTCCAGTCGTATACAGCCAACCAAGTGATCAACCACCTTTTTTGCGCTTCGTTGGTGGGCAATGTTTTCGGCGGTCGGTTGTATCTCTGCTTCAAGTTTTGCGAGCGTATGCTCCGAAATCGCTTTTTCGTAGACTGCGCCTTGCTGATCTGCGACTCGTACACTGTTGCGAAGGTATTTCCGGGCCTTTGAACAATTGCCTCGTAACGCGTATGCAATGGCGAGTTCGCGAAGTGAGTGTGGCAAATCGTTCTTGAATTTCTTTGCAACTCGACAAGCCTTCTTGGCCGCCTTGAAGTGCTCGACCAGCATCTTCTTTCGAATCGTGGGACTCATGAACGTCGTTTGATCGATCCGGGCTCGAAGCGCTGTTGCATACCAAGCGTAGTTTGGAGTGGTGTAGGCATTGCGGACGCGGGTTTTCGTGATCGAATCAATACTGCGGCGAAAGCTGGCAATCGCAGCGTCAATTCTGTTCGCATAGAAGTGCTGAACGCCCTCCGCCAACCAAACATGACAATCGCTCTGATGGTCGCGCGGTGTTCTTTCGAGTTCCGTTTCGATGATTTCCGCTGGGACTTGTCCAAGACTTGAACGAACCCATAGGCCCAACGAATTGGCAGAGGCTTGGTAGTCGCCGGTTTCGATCGCAGAATGATACAACTGCTGTGCGCCGTCGCAGGCCTCTCGCAATCGCCCCATTCGAAACAAAGATCCAACGGCTTGAAATTTTGCAACATGCATTTCCCGGTAGTCTCCTGTGCGTTCAAGCACGGTGAAGGCGTTTGTTGCCTGTTCAAGGCAAGTGTCGTATTGGCTTGAGCTGTAAAGAACAATGCTCATGAAATTTCGTGACTGCCCCTCGCCCCAAACGTCACCCAACTGTTGGCGGATCTCCAAAGACCGCTGCGCATAATCAAGCCCTCGGGTAAACCAAGGCACAAGACTGAGCGCAGGTGCGTGCTCTGCGTAGGCCTCGGCAAGTTCCGCCGATTGGCCGTATCGCTCCGCCAAATTCATTCCGCGCAGGTGAGCCCATAACGTGTGATACTTGTCACGAACGTGCCAATACGAATGGGCCAACTTGCTGTGAAGCGTCCATGCCATCCGATCCTTGTCGCTGGGCGCATCAGTCCGGTTGCTAACGAATCGTTTTGGAAAAGCGCTGTGTGCCGCTTGAACAGCAAGTTCTTTTGCGATTCCCCAGCCCAATTGCAGCTTACTTTTTGGCAACCGATAGCCAGCATCAGAGAGTGCTTCCTCAAAATTCTCGCAGGCTTGTTGTTTGTTGCCACGTCGATACGCAATGTCTCCGTAGTGCATCATCATTCTTGCAACTTCGGCGGGTTCACGCGCAGACTTGATCGCAGCGTTCAGCCAAGTTTCTGCTTCGTCGTATTTACCCAACAGCATCAATACGTCAAACAACCCCGACTCGACTTCGTACTGCGATCCGAGTTGCATATCGGATTCGCTGCTTGGCAACGGGATCGCTTGCGCAGCAATTCGAAACAGCGTTTCCGCATTGTCCAGCGCGTAACTCTGGCGCGCGGTTTGTGCCGCCTGCAGCGCCGGTCGCCAAGCCTTTTCAGGTATCTTCGCTTGGTCGTAGTGGTGTGCTAAATCAAAAACACTTTCGGGGCTATGATGTTCGATGTTTTCTGCAATGGCCTGATGGAATGCTCGTTTTTCGCGTTCCCCCAACCGTTCCAAAACGGATTCACGTATCTTGTCGTGTACGAACGCGATCCCGCCTCCCGGTTTGATCCAAACTAGATTCTGTTCGCTGGCCGACGCGAACGCCTTGATCGCTTGCTCGGAAGCAACGTTGGTCAGCCGACTGGTAACACTCAGTTCAAACTGCTTGCCCGCCACAGCGCCGATTGACATCAGCCGCAGTGCCAGCGGTTCCACAAAGTCCAAGCGTTTCAGTAACAATGATGCAGAATCACTGCTGGCTTGGAACTGTGATAGCCGTTCGTGATTGACGACCCAGCCGCTGCGATCTGACACCAACGCTTTGGATTCGACCAGCCCACGAATTGCGGCAGCCGTCATGAAGGGGCTGCCTGCTGCCATCGTACGGATGATTTCCAGAACACCCGCCGGCAATAGGCCTGCCATTGATTCGATCAACCCGTTCGATTCTTCGCTACTAAGTGGGTTGAGTACAACCGTCTTTGCATTCTGGATAAACGGTGGTAATTGTTCTTGGGCATCTTCTTCATCGGGACGGGAACCTAGGAACAAACATATTCCGTCGTGATCGGCGCTGGAAAACGCTTCCAAAACACGTAGCGAAGGTCTGCCAAGCCATTGGCAATCGTCCACACAAATCATCGCGGGACCAGCAAGCGAGCACGTAGCGAGGACGCGACAGAAGGCTCGGACGATGCGTTCTTGCCCGCACTCCTGGGGCCCGCCCAAAGACGCGTTTGTCCAACCCAGCGCCAGTGCCAGCGTCGGCATTGCCGTTGCTATTTCTGCTCGAAACTCGGCCAACTGCTCGCCGGCTTGCTCTCGCAGTTCCTGATTCGATTCAAGCCGGCCAGCAAACTGATCGACAATCGAAAGCAATGGCCCCAACGGAGCTTGCGTCGCTTGATTCGATGCAATGCTTCGGTAAACATCCAGACCTTGGCGCTGTGCGATCCGAGCGGCTTCGACAATCAATCGACTTTTGCCCATCCCTGAGCGAGCGCACAAGACAACAGCTGCATTGCCGCCATTTTTTGCTTGGCAAATCGCAGCTTCGACCTCCGCGAGTTCTCGTTTTCGTCCAACGAATGACGGTTCAGCCAACTCTGTTCTTTCATCATGTCGGCCAAGGACGACGGTATCGATCTTGCCATCAACCAGCATCCCGATCTCTCGGAAATCGGCGATCACAGAGCTTGCCGATTGGTAACGATTCTTAGGTTCTTTCGCCAGCAACCGCTCAGTCAACTGAATGAGTTCTGGTTGCACAGATGCTGAAATGCCTTGAAAGTCTGGCGTCGAAGTCAAATGTTCAAACAGAACTTCCGTCATGTCTTGACCGACGAACGGAGGACGGCCAGTGAGCAATTGATAGATCACCACCCCCAGCGAATACAAATCTGAACTCGGTGATAAACTGCATTCGATCAGGCCAGCAAGTTCCGGGGATGCGTACGTTGCGAACTCGTACGATTCATAACCCGATGTGCTAAACGCATCTGCAATGCACAAAGGCCCATAACCGCCCAAGATGTACTTGCCATCATTGGTGCGGATGATATGCGACGGACGAATGTCACGATGAACGCAGGACTGCTGATGAATGCTTTGCAAAGCTTCCAGCATCGATTCTGCAATTTCCAAGATCGTACGAGTCTTATCGTTCTCGTTGCACCAGCTGTCGTTGCGAATCAGTCTGCCAAGCGGTTCACCGTCCACCCAGTGATACACGCCCACGACCATCCCATCGGCTTCCAGTAGGTCGACCGGCGAGTTGTAGGTTTCGCACTTTAGATTTCCCAGCACGTCCATTTCATGCTTCAGTCGCAGTAGCCAACCATCGCTAACCACACTTCGACTGACGGAATGCAAGAGATACTGTTCAGTCTTCCCATCTGTTCGTGCGCAGTATGAACCGCCGAATTCATATTCGTTGAGGCACGTGTGGACTTTGTATTTTCCAAAAACTCGTTTCACGAGGTCTAACCTGTTCTGTTTGATAACAAAGCAAAATCTAAACGAATGGGCAGCCCTAAAAAGTAGCTTTGTGCAAAGGCCGAAATGCCTGAATCTGCAAGGGATAACGAGCATTTGATGGTGCGTGAATTACGCAAGCAAATGTTGAAACACGCTGTTTCACGCAACGAAAGCTCGCCTGCTTGCTCTTTCGATAGCTCATTAAATTTGTTTACTCTGCGCAAGAATCTCTAGCGATCCACCGCATGGTCGACACGCTGGATCCTTCCTCATTCGCTTCGGACGCCTCATTCGATGAGTGAAACTAATTCGACTTCCACGACGAAACGAATGTGGTTTGGGTGCAAGGCCCTGGACCGTCGATTTCGCACGACGTCACTTCTGTGGCTGGCGGGAATCGTTCTGTTAAGCGTTCCGATGGTTACCTTGGTCGATGTTTCAGTGGCGCGATGGTTCAGACAAGAACCGCTGCCTCGGGAACTGAATGAATTGCTAGAAATGACGCGCGTGATTTCACACGGCGGAGGCGTCTTTCTGATTCTATTGACACTGGGGCTGATGTCACCTGAACGACGGTGGTACATCCCTCGCTTGGGCGCACTGGCGATGGGAGCCGGTGCAATCTCGACGCTTGCCAAGATGTTCGTACTGCGTCCTCGGCCAAACGGATTGAATCTAAATATCGCAACCTACGACTCTGCTTGGTTGTGGGCGTTTGATTGGGAACTGAAACAGGTCGCAACCTTTGACGCCAGCACTCGAGCCTTTCCGAGTAGCAATATGGCGACGGCAATCGCCTTGACGGTTGGTCTGTGGGTTGTCATTCCCCGCGGAAGAATCGTTTTCATGCTGTTAAGCTTTGGCGCGTTTCTGCACTGCTTGCAATGTGGATCGCATTTCCCCAGTGACTTGGTTGGTGGCGCCGCGTTCGGTTTGACTTGGGCATACGCATGCTTCCACCCTCGACTGCTGGGCAGCATTTTTACGCAGATGGAACCCAAGAATGGGCAGCGCAGACGCCGACCCAATCCCAGCGATCATTCAGAAGACAAGAACATCATTCCGCTGCCGATCGCAATCCAAGAACGAAACGCTGCCATCAAGCAAGACAGCGAACGTGACGATTATCCGGAAACAAAAGCCGCTTGATCGACAAGACGTTTTAGCGTTGCGATACAGGTGTGAATAAATCACTCTCCCACTGGGAGAGCCCGACCCGCCCGCTGCGCAGGAGGGTAAACAAAACATCGCAATATCAAAACCTAAAACGCCGGATTGCTTTTGTCGGGCGCGTCCAGAGTGCCCATCCTACGATTGTTTAGTCGGTGAGTGAGATGACGACGGGCAGAGTGTCCATGCAGCAGGCTGGAATACGGCAAATTCCTGAATTTTGCGGCCAATGGATACAAAAATCGCTGCGATTGGTTATAAATCTTTGTGGTGGCTTCGCAAAATCTGTTCACGGTTGCCGAATCTCGCATGCTACTTGCTGGTTGGATCTTTTATGAGTCTTAGTATTCGCTATCGATCGCTTGAGCCTATGCATCCCAAGCTGGCCTTTCAAATCAAGAAACGGGCGGCTCAACTGAATACCATTTACCCGTGGGCCGGATGCGAGTCCGTTCAATTGCAGCAGGGAACAGACGGCATATTGGGCGGCGACAGCACAACCTGTTTTCTGGCCGACCCAGATCTTGATGTCGGGATCAACGATGCCGCTGCCAGCGATATCGCGGCGCTGGTCGACGTGCTGTGCGAACTCTCTCGGGAGTTCGAAGTCGATTGGCAACTCGAACATGATTACGAAACCGACGTTGTTGGTTACATCCGGTTTGGTATCGCTGACGCCGAAGTACTCGAAGAGTTGGAAACGATTTGTGCGATCGGCGAAATGATCGGTGAATACGACGAGGAAGAAGGAATCGAGGAAGCGTTTGGCGACGACGATGGTTCGGCTTGGGCAACTGAACTGCAAGTCCAATTGATCGATGATCCCGATGAACCCCGACTGCTGAAGTTTCCAGGCGTCGAGTAAACCACTAAATCAAATCGCGAAATGACTCGAGAGCCAAGGGTTCTTTGGTTGCGAACGGCTCGCCATACTGCCGATTGATCAGTCGCCCCCAATAGGCAGCATCGTGCTTGATGCGATCGACAAAAGTTGGTGGTTCAGTCGGACGCCCGGTGATAAATTGACTCTCGTAGGCCAGCACCGAATCAATCTTTTTCTGCCAGTGATCGCTGATGTCGATGATCCAGCTGGGTTCAACGGCAATCCGAAGGTGAATGCAAAAGTAGTAATAGATTCTTTCGGGATGGTAGCGCTCGCCTGGCATATCAGACTTGCTGAGCTTTGAATAAAAGCGAGCCGCTTCAATGAGTTCCGTTGCCACCACATGATCGGGATGGGCGTCTTCCCAATACGGAGCAAAAATCCACCGTGGACGTAGCATTCGAAAGTAACTTGCAACGTGCTTTCGTGCCTGGATTGTATGCTGGAGTTCGCGATTGATCAGTCCTGCGTTTCCGCGCCAAGAAAGACCCAGGATTTCCGTCGCCCGGTCAGTTTCACTTCGCCGAATCGATTCACTGCCATGCGGAGTCGGTTCGCCCGTTGTCAGATCCAGGACCCCAACTCGCATTCCAGCATCCAACATTTTGGCGATCGTTCCTCCCATCCCAAGTTCAGCATCGTCTGGGTGAGGAGCGACGACCAGAAAATCCAATGGATCGGTTTCTGGAATTTCGGCCGGGTTGCCAGTGAAAACGAGATCAGACATTGGGTCGTTGGCTTTGTTCGGGTCGTCGCAGCGCAAGCTTAACGCTGGTAAATCGGCAAATAGTGGTAGCGAACACTTAGGCTCAGGATTGCCATCGCCGTGGAATAGACGGTACCAATGTTTCGTTCTTCGCCGCCGCGTGCGACCCAAGAACCGTTGCTTCGCTGCATGTCCAGCAACAGTGCCGGAACAAGCTTATTAGCTTCTTCGGCATATTTGCCGCCAGCCTGATGCATGCCTTGGGAATAGTAGTAAATGCCGTAAAAGAAAAATCGTTCGCTGTTTCGCGGCTTATTTCGCAGCAACCATTCTGACGCTCCACGGACCATCGGCGAATCGTATTGCCCACAAACTTGCATCGCCAGCAGGCCCGCCGCCGTCATGGTGAAGGTTGGATGGTGGTGCCCGGGCGTGTAGCTAAAACCGCTGATGGTTTCGCCGCCATTTCGCCCGCGTCGTTGCTGAGAAGTGTATGAGTTTTTTAAATAGTTGATGGCCTTTTCAATCGCTTGCGAAGGAACATCCAGACCGTCATTCTTTGCGCTGCGAAGTGCCATCAATTGCCAGACGCTAACGGACAAGTCCGAGTCAGTGCTGCCTGGGCCGTATCTCCATCCGCCAGCTGAACTAGCAGTTTTACGAACAGACTGCGCGTTTAGAATTAGTTTGATTGCTGCGTTCAGTGTGCGGTGAATTTTTTCGTTTTGTTCGATGCTCGCGCCCATGCCAAGCATTTCTGTCAGCATTAGCGTCGTGATCCCGTGTCCATACATTCGGGAACCATCACGCCCGCCAAAGTAGCCCTCGCGATCTTGATTGCCGTCTTTCAAAACGTAATCGAGTGCAGCTTGCATGACTTCGCCCCGAGCACTTTTGTCACCCGGCTGGGTGCCAATCGCGGCCATCGCCATGATTGCCAGCGAGCTCATTGCAATCGTATGACCGTGATCGGCGACTGAACCATCAGGACGTTTGACGCTAACTAGATAGTCCACGCCTTTGTTGACAGCTCGGTCGATTTCGTCAGGAACATAAAGCGCCCCAAAGTCTTCTTCGCCACGTGCCGTGTGGTTATCCAAAAGCAATGCTGCCGGCAACAGGGATGCCAAGACAGCACGACGATTGAAGTTTACTTGTGGTTTCATGGCTCTTACTTGGACTTCTCGGCTGCTTTCTTTGCGATCGCTTTGAAGTACGCTTCGACTTCACGGCGATACTGTGGAGCGATCCGCACACCTCGGCTCTCGCTCGCGTCGTCGGTTCGGCGTTCACGCAGTTGTCCCCACTGTGTACCGATGCCTTCAAGTGCGAATTGTGAATTCAACTCAGGCGTATCAGGCATTTCCATTCCACGCTCTCCCTCGCTCGTTTCCCCTTTGCCCTTTCCATCCTGTTCGCCCTTGCCGGACTGTTGTGCCTGTTGCGATTGCTGCATTCGTTCTTTCGCTGCACTCTGCTGCTGAGCGTCCAACATCGATTGCAACGTCGGTGAAGCTTGAGCAGCCGTTTGCCCAGGTTGTTGGCC